>JBHENF010000124.1:0-5737 GCA_046262175.1 Mycobacteriales bacterium | reverse complement strand
GGTGTACTGCGGCGCGTTCCTCGTGACGTCGTACCTGGAGCTCGTCGGCACCGGCCTCGGCACCTGGACCTGGTCGACGTCCGACCCGACGGGGCTGCTCTCCATCGGCAACCCGCCCAGCGGCATCGCCGGCGGCTACTGCTTCTTCGACGCCGCCGCGCTGTGGCTCACACCGCGGCTGATCGCCCGCTACGGCAGCGGTTCGGGCACCGGCACCAGGCGGGCCAGGACGACGACGGCGGCCACCACCAGTGCCCCACCCGCCACCTGCACCAGCGACAGCCGCTCCCCGAGCGCCACGGCCGCGACGGCGACGCTGACGACCGGCTCCAGCGTCGACAGCACCGCCGTGTCCGACGGCCCCAGCAGCGGGAGCGCCGCGAAGAAGGCCGCCACCGCCACGACCGTGCCCAGCACCGTGACGCCGGTCAGCGCCGCCCACGCCTGCGCGGAGTGCGGCAGCTCGGCCCGCGTGGAGACCGCCAGCACGTCGTAGACCACGGCGCATGAGCCCATGACCACGGCGGACGTGGCGAACGGGCCGACGCCGCTGATCGCCTGCGAGGACAGCACGATGTACGTCGCGTACGCGACCGCAGCGCCCAGCCCGAGCAGGACGCCCGACATCTGCCCGCCGGCCACCGGCCCGATCGTCAGGGCGGTGCCGAGCGTCGCGACGACGACGCAGCCGAGGGCGGTGCGGCTGGGCCGGTGCCGCAGCAGGACGGCGGACAGGAGGACGACGAGCGCCGGGTAGAGGTACAGCAGCAGCGCGGTGAGGCCGGCCGAGATGCGCGACAGGGCGCTGAAGTAGCAGAGCGACTCGATGACGTACCCGACGCCGCCGAGCAGCACCAGGTCGCGGAGCTGGCGGCCCTGCGGCAGCCGCTCGGACCGCAGCCGGGCCAGCAGCAGAAGCAGCGCGGCGCCGACGGTGAAGCGGACGGACAGCACGCCGTAGACGCCCGGCCCGTCGTCGTACACGACCTTGGTCAGCACCGGCATGACGCCGAAGCTGGCGGCGCTGGTGAGCGCCAGGAGGGCGCCGAGGGTGCGGCCGGTCACGGGGTGAGGGCCGCGAGCACCTCGTCGTGCAGCGCGCCGTTGCTGCAGACGACGCTCCCGCCATCCGGGCGGGCCGCGCCGGACAGGTCGCTGAACCGGCCGCCGGCCTCCTCGACGACCACCTGCAGCGCGGCGAGGTCCCACAGCGAGACCTCAGGCTCGCAGCTGACGTCGACGGCGCCCTCGGCGACGAGGACGTGCGACCAGAAGTCCCCGAACGCGCGCGTGCGCCAGACCCGCCGGGACAGGCCGAGCAGCCCGGGCAGCCGGCCCTGCTCCTCCCAGCCGGTCAGCGAGGAGTACGACAGGTGCGCGTCCGCGAGGGACGCGACCTGGCTGACCTGCAGCTTCCGGGCATCCTGTGTACCGGTGCCGGCCCAGGCGCCCAGCCCGCGGGCGGCCCACCAGCGGCGGCCGAGCGCCGGTGCGCTGACCACGCCGACGGTCACCTCGCCGTCCACCTGCAGGGCGATGAGGCTGGCCCAGACCGGTACGCCGCGGACGAAGTTCTTCGTGCCGTCGATCGGGTCCACGACCCACCGCCGCGGGCCGTCGCCGTCCGACCCGTACTCCTCGCCCAGCACCAGGTCGCCGGGCCGCCGGCTGCCGACGAGCGCCCGCAGCGCCTGCTCGACGGAGCGGTCGGCGTCGCTGACGGGGGTCAGGTCCGGCTTGCTCTCGATCTGCAGGTCGAGCGCCCGGAACCGGGCCGTCGTGATCGCGTCCGCAGCGTTCGCCAGCTCGTGTGCGAGGGCGAGATCGTGATCCAGGCCGGGCACCCGGCGAGCCTAGCCAGCCGCCGAGCGCGATGTCCGGTTTCCTGTAGGCATGACCCCCCGCTCTCGGCTGCTCGTCCTCCTGCTCTCCGTGCTCGCCGCGGTCGCCTCTTCGCTCGGCGCGGCCACCGCCTCGGTCGCGCATGCGGAGGGCGGCTACTACGTGATCGGCGGCATCATCGACGGGTCGGACGGGCGTGCGGTCAACGCGCAGATCGGGATCGACCTGCAGGACGGCTCCGGCCAGGTGCTCAGCCGCACCGGATGCGTCCGCTCCCCGGACTGCCCGGTCGGCTCGTACGGCGTCGTCGTCAACGTCAACCGCACGCTCCCGCCGGAAGGCACGGCGGACACGTCCACCGCGACGATCAGCTGGGAGGCGCAGATCCCGGAGAATGCCGCGAACGTCTACATCGAGGTCTATCCGAAGAACGAGAAAGGCGTCACGACCGAGGCCCGGTACGGACACGCGATGCGGCACAACATCGCCACGCCGACCGACCAGTCGATCGACCTGCACCTGCCGCTGATCTGCTCGGTCGGCGGCGAGACGGGCAGCGTCAGCGGCACTGCGACGAAGAACGGCGCGCCCATCGGCCTCACCCGCGCGATCGCGTGGTCGATCGACCGCTACGACGAGCTCGATCGACCCACGCTCGGCTGGAACATCGGCACCGCCAGGAGCGACGGCACGTACGTCATCCCCAACCTGGCGAGCAGCCAGCGGTACCAGGTCTGGACGACGACCAGCGAGGGCGAGCGGCACAAGGAGATCGGTGTCGCGATCAGCTCGTGCACGAACACCGAGTCCAACGTCGACTTCACGCCGCCCCCGGCGCAGCCCGCGCCGCCGCCGCCGGCTCCGACGCTGGACATCGGGTCCGGGCTGATCCGGTACGGCATGTCGGCCGGGATGAGCGGCGCGGCCGACCCGGGTCAGACGGTGGAGCTGCTCGCCTACAGCCGCCCCTCGACCACGTACACGGTCGTGCGCACGACGACAGCCACGGAGACCGGCGCCTACACCTTCGTCGTCTCGCCGCCGACCAACACCCGCCTGAAGGTGCGCATCGCCGGCCAGGAGAGCGACTCGGTCGTGGTGGCCGTCCAGAGCGTGCTGTCGTTCCGTACGGTGCGCACCGCGACGCCGCGGACCTACACGTTCACCGGCCAGGTGCTGCCGCGGCGGCCGGGGCAGCTGGTGTCGGTGTACGCGCAGACGCCGAGCGGTGCCCGTCTCGTCGGGCGTAGCTCGGTCGACGCCTCCGGCGTGTGGACGGCCAGCCACCGCTTCACCGTCCCGGGGAGCTACCCGCTGTACGCGGCCACCGGCAGCGACCTCGTCAACGTCGGCGGGCGCAGCGCAGACGTGAAGCTCACCGTCGCCTGACCCGTCCGGACGGAGCTGCCGGCACGAACACCTGGGACACTTGTACCTGCCCCACCCGCCAACCCAGCCGGAGCCCCGCCCGTGACATCGACGCAGCTCGACGCTGCCGTCGAGCCCTCGGTGCTGACGGCGGCCCTGCTCGAGGCTGAGGCGCAGCGGGTCACGGAGCCGGCTGCGCCGGTGGTGGCCGAGCTCCCGGACGACCTGCTGCCCGGTGTGGGTGGCGAGGCGATGTCGCTGCGGGCGACCGTAGCGGTCGGCGGCGCCGGGCTGCTCGCGGTCCTGTCGGTCCTCAACCTGCTCGACTACGCCGGCAGCGCCGCGCTGTCGGTGCTCGGTCCCGACGTGCAGCGCTCGCTGGGGCTGTCCGACACGGGGCTCGGCGTCATCGCGAGCCTCGCCGCGCTCACCTTCGTGGTCGGGGCGGTGCCGCTCGGGATCCTCGGCGACCGCGTCTCGCGCACCCGGCTGACGGCGGTGTGCGCGACGGCGGCGGCCGTCGCGACGCTGCTCACCGGCGCCGTCCAGGCCGTCTGGCAGCTGGCTGCGGCCCGGCTCGTCACCGGCGCCGGCCAGGCGAGCATCCTGCCGGTCAACTCGTCGCTGCTCGCCGACGCGTACCCGGTCCGCGGCCGCGCCCGCGTCTTCTCGGTCCACAACCTGATGCCGTCCCTCGGCTACGTCGTGGGGCCGCTGCTGGCCGGGATCGTCGCGCGGGTCGCCGGCGGCTGGCGCGCGGCGTACGTCGTGCTGGGCGTGCTGTCCCTGGTCGCCGGGCTCGCCGCGCTGCGGCTGCGCGAGCCGCTGCGCGGCAGGGGCGACCTGGCTGCCGTCCTGGGGGAGGAGGAGGCCGAGCGGCTCGCGGGGGAGCGGCGCGCCGAGCCGCCGATCGCCTTCGGACCCGCGGTGCAGCGGCTGCTGTCGATCCGGACGCTGTTCTTCCTGCTCGTCGGGGTCGGGGTGCTCGGCTTCTCGATCACGAGCGTGCCCACGTACTTCGGGCTGCTGCTCGAGCGGTCGTACGGCCTCGACGCGCTGGAGCGTGGGTACGCCGTCGCCGCGGTGGAAGCGGTGTCGCTGGTCGGCGTCGTCGTCGGCGGGATCGTGGGCGACCGGCTGTTCCGGTCCAGCCCGCCGAAGGCCGTGCTGTTCATGGCCGCGTCGTCCGCCGCCTTCGCCCTGCTGCTCCCCATCGCGCTGCACCTGCCCGGCGGCGTCGTCACGCTCGTTGCCGGCGTCGGTGTCGCCAAGCTCTTCCTGCAGCTCGGCCTGGTGCCGGTGTACGTGTTCGTCGCTGCCGTCGTCCCGACGCGGCTGCGGACGCTGGGCTACGCGCTTCTCGGCATCTACATCCTGCTGCTGGGCGGCCTGCTCGGGAACGTGATCACCGGACTCGTCAGCGACGCCCACGGGCCCCGGACGGCGCTGGTCGCGGTCAGCGTGCCGGCGTCGCTCGGCGCCGCGCTGCTGACGGCGTACGGGGCGCGCTTCGCCCGGCGCGACCTGTCGCAGACGGTCGAGGAGGTCCGCGAGGAGCAGGCGGAGGGAGCGCGTGTCCGCGAGGGCGGCGAGGTGCCGGTGCTGCAGGTCCGCAACCTCGACGCGGGTTACGGACCGGTGCAGGTGCTGTTCGGCGTCGACCTGGACGTCCGTGCGGGCGAGGTCCTGGCGCTGCTCGGCACCAACGGCGCAGGCAAGTCGACGCTGCTGCGGGCGATCTCAGGGCTGCTGACGCCCAGCCGCGGCGTGCTCCGGCTCGACGGCCGGACGATCACGTTCACCGATGCCGTCACCCGCGTCGGGCTCGGCGTCGTGCAGGTGCCGGGCGGCAAGGCCGTCTTCCCGAACCTCACGGTGGCCGAGAACCTGCTCGCCGGGGCGCACCGGTTCGGCTGGGACAGCCAGCTGATCGGCGAGCGGGTGGACGAGGTGGTCGCGCTGCTGCCGCGACTGGCCGAGCGGTACGACCAGCGGGCCGGCTCGCTGTCCGGCGGTGAGCAGCAGATGCTGGCGATCGGCAAGGCGCTGCTGCTGCGGCCGCGGGTGCTGCTCATCGACGAGCTGTCGCTCGGGCTCGCGCCGGTGGTGGTCCAGGACCTGCTCGTCGTGGTCGAGCGGCTCAAGGCGGCCGGCGTGACGATGGTGCTCGTCGAGCAGTCGCTCAACGTGGCGCTGTCCATCGCCGACCGCGCCATTTTCATGGAGAAGGGCTCGGTCCGCTTCTCCGGTACGGCTGCCGACCTGCTCGCCCGCGACGACCTCGCGCGGGCCGTGTTCCTCGGCGGCGCCTCGTGATCGCGCAGTACCTCGCCCGGCTCGGCATCACCTCCGGCCAGGCCTGCACGCTCTCGATCGGGCTGGTCCTCGGCGGCGCTCTGCTGACGGTGTCGGTGCCGCCGGTCTGGAACCGGCAGGCCGTTGCGGCCCCCGCGCCGGCGGTCGCGGCTCCGCTGCCGGCCGGCACGCTGACCGAGCTCGTGCCGGAGCAGCCCGTCGTCGCAGCGCC
>JBHENF010000123.1:0-10074 GCA_046262175.1 Mycobacteriales bacterium | reverse complement strand
CTTCCGCACCCGCGGCTCGGGTGTGAGCAGCGACGTGGAGACGACGATCGTCCCGCAGCTGCTCAGCGAGATCGACGGCGTCGAGACCCTCGAGAACGTCGTCGTGATCGGCGCGTCCAACCGCGAGGACATGATCGACCCCGCGATTCTGCGGCCCGGCCGGCTCGACGTGAAGATCAAGATCGAGCGACCCGACGCGGAGGCGGCGAAGGACATCTTCGGCAAGTACATCCTCCCGGAGCTGCCGCTGCACGCCGACGACCTGGCCGAGCACGGCGGGTCCCGCGAGGCAACCGTCGCCGCGATGATCCAGCGGACGGTCGAGCGGATCTACACCGAGGAGGAGGACAACCGCTTCCTCGAGGTGACGTACGCCAACGGCGACAAGGAGGTCCTGTACTTCAAGGACTTCAACTCCGGCGCCATGATCGAGAACATCGTCGCGCGCGCCAAGAAGATGGCGATCAAGGACTTCCTCGAGACCGGCGGCAAGGGGCTGCGGCTGCAGCACCTGATGACCGCCTGCATCGACGAGTTCAAGGAGAACGAGGACCTGCCCAACACGACCAACCCCGACGACTGGGCTCGGATCTCGGGCAAGAAGGGCGAGCGGATCGTCTACATCCGCACGCTCGTCACCAGCACGAAGGGCTCGGAGACGGGGCGGTCGATCGACACGGTCGCCAACACCGGGCAGTACCTCTAGCTCGGTCCCGCCGGGCAGGGTGGTTCGCGTCCGGTCGACGTGCGTCGACGGTTCCGGACGACCGTCCCTACGTACGGCCGCCCCTACGTACGCCGCGATCAGGTCGAAGAGCCTGCGGCCGTTCCCGCGGCGTCCGGCTTCTTCGGCCTGGTCCCAGCGGCGGCGGATCAGGTCGGGCTGCGTCAGGACGATCTGCCGCCGGACCCGCAACCCGACCTGATCACGTGCGGGAGCGGGGTCGTCGAACGGGTGGGAGGATCGGCACGTGCCGCACATCAACCCGACGTGGCAGCTCGCTGTCGCGACGGCCGGCGTGCTGCTGCTCGCAACCCTGCTGCTCCGGTGGCGCGGATGGCCGCGGACGGCCGCGGCGGCGCGCGAGATCACCCTCGTCAGCTCGCTGTACGCGGCGTGGCAGCTCATCGGGACGCTCACGCACCGCAACGTCGACGGCGCCGTCGCGAATGCCCTGACGGTGTGGCACGCCCAGCAGGCGCTGCACCTGCCCAGCGAGCTCGCCCTGCAACAGGCCATGATCCCGCACCCGTGGCTCGTGCAGGTGGCGAACGCGTACTACGTGTACGGCCACTTCAACCCGGTGATCGCCCTGCTGGGCTGGGTCTGGTGGCGGCACCGGGACGCGTACCCGCGCACCCGGCTGCTGCTGTGCCTGCTGACGGCGGCAGCCTTCGTCGTGCACTTCATCCCGGTGGCGCCGCCGCGGCTGACGCCCGGCCTCGGCTTCCACGACGTGGCGCTGGAGTACGGGCAGTCGGTCTACGGCTCGTTCGGCGAGGGCATCCCCGGGCAGCTGCTGGCCATGCCGTCGCTGCACGTCGGCTGGTCGGTGCTGCTCGCGTACGTCGTGATCGTGACCGCCCGCAGCCGGTGGCGCTGGCTCGTCGTCGCGCACCCGGTGCTCATGACGCTCGACGTCGCGGCGACCGCCAACCACTGGTGGGCCGACGGGTTCGTGTCGTGCGTCCTGCTGGCGCTGTGCGTCGCGGCCGAGCGCGGCGTACGGGCGCTGCGCGTCCCCACTCTGGAACCCGTGCCCGCGCCTACGCTCTCCACATGAGAACCCCCCACGGCGCCGTTCCCTGGCGCCTCCGACGGGACCCCGCATGACGGTCCGGCGGGTGATGGGCACCGAGACGGAGTACGGCGTCTCGGTCCCGGGTGAGGCCGGGATGAACCACATGGTCGCCTCGTCGCAGGTCGTCAACGGCTACGCCGGCGCCGCCGCGATGCGCGACCGCCGCACCCGCTGGGACTTCGAGGAGGAGAACCCGCTGCGCGACGCGCGCGGCTTCGACGTCGGCATCGGCATGAGCGACCACGGTGACGCCGACGACGAGCTCGGCCTGGCGAACGTCATCCTTCCCAACGGCGCCCGGCTGTACGTGGACCACGCGCACCCGGAGTACTCCACGCCCGAGGTCACGAACCCACTCGACTGCGTGCTGTGGGACAAGGCGGGGGAGCGGGTCATGGCGCTGGCCGCCGAGCGGGCGCTGACCGTTCCGGGCACTGCGCCGATCCACCTGTACAAGAACAACACCGACGGCAAGGGCGCGTCGTACGGCACGCACGAGAACTACCTGATGGCGCGGTCCACGGCGTTCGCCGACATCGTCCGGCACCTGACGCCGTTCTTCGTCTCCCGCCAGGTGGTCACCGGCGCCGGTCGCGTCGGCACCGGGCAGGACGGCCGCGGTGAGGGCTTCCAGCTGTCCCAGCGCGCCGACTTCTTCGAGGTCGAGGTCGGCCTCGAGACCACGCTGAAGCGGCCGATCATCAACACCCGGGACGAGCCGCACGCGGACCCGGAGAAGTACCGGCGGCTGCACGTCATCATCGGCGACGCCAACCTTGCGGAGGTGTCGACGTACCTCAAGGTCGGCACCACCTGTCTGGTGCTGTCGATGATCGAGGACCGCTGGTTCGCCGACAGCGGGATCGACCTGCAGGTCGACGGGCCGGTGACCGCGCTGCGGGCCGTCTCGCACGACCCGACGCTGGCCCACCAGCTGACGCTGCGGGACGGGCGCAAGCTGACCGCGGTCCAGTTGCAGCTGGAGTACCTCGAGCAGGCGCGCAAGTACGTGCAGGACCGCTACGGCTCGGACGCCGACGCACAGACGGTGGATGTGCTCGACCGCTGGGAGTCCGTGCTGGACCGGCTCGGCCGCGACCCGATGTCGCTGTCGAGCGAGCTCGACTGGGTTGCGAAGCTGGCGCTGCTCGAGGGGTACCGCGAGCGCGAGGGACTCGGGTGGGACGCGGCCAAGCTGCACCTGGTCGACCTGCAGTACAGCGATGTACGGCAGGACAAGGGCCTCTACAACCGGCTCGTCGCCCGCGGCTCGATGACCACCCTGGTGACGCCGGAGCAGGTCGACCGCGCGGTGACCGAGCCGCCGGAGGACACCCGTGCCTACTTCCGCGGGCGGTGCCTAGCGAAGTACCCGAACGCGATCGCGGCGGCGTCCTGGGACAGCGTCATCTTCGACGTGGGGAGGGAGTCGCTGCAGCGGGTGCCGACGCTCGAGCCGCTGCGCGGGACGAAGGCGCACGTGGGGGAGCTGCTGGACGCCTGCGACAGCGCCCTCGAGCTGGTCGAGACGCTGACAGGGAAGCGGTAGCCGTCCCGCTTTACGATTGGGGCTTGCCCGCCTCCGCCGTGACTGCGCTCGGCGACTGAGGCTCGCTTCGCTCGCCTCTTTACGTCGCTGACGCGCAGTCGCGGCTGCGGCGTTATGCGTCTGTCGAGGTCGGGTCCGACGCACACAGACTGATCAACAACGCGTGCTTGTGCGGCGTGTCGGGCCGCGGACGATCAGTCTGTGTGCCTCGCGGTGTCAGCGATCAGCCGCGGCGGAGCTGGTCCAGAGCGGTGCGGGCGCGTTCGGCGTGCTTCTGGGCCTCGCGTACGGCGTCCTGGGCGCGGTCCACCTCGCGGGCGGCCTTG
Organism: Mycobacteriales bacterium; assembly: GCA_046262175.1. GTDB lineage: Bacteria > Actinomycetota > Actinomycetes > Mycobacteriales > SCTD01 > RYN-124. The sequence continues at coordinate 6,397 of JBHENF010000123.1, read as the reverse complement.
CGGGTGGCGGCGTCGGCGGCGGTTCGCTGCTCGCGGGCGTGGGCGAGGGCTTCTTCCAGGCGCGACACCTCCTCGGTGGCGGCGTCCTGCTGGGCCTGCGCAGCTTCGGCGCGGGCTGTCGCGGTCTCGCAGGCCCGCACGGCGTCGTCGAGCGCGCCTTGTGCGGCAAGGGCAGCAGCCTCGGCCGTGGCGGTGTCCGGACGGGCCGCGGCGTCGGCCGTCTCGGCGAGCGCACCCTGCACGTCGACCTCGCCGAAGCCGGCGTAGGACAGCGGCCGGACGAGGCGGCCGGAGCGGACGAGCGCCGCGGCGGCGGGATCGACCAGTGCCGCTTCGAGGGTCGCCTCGACCTCGGCGCGCGCCGCCGCCACGGGGTCGCGTCCGGCGACCTCGAACGCCTGACTGGTCACCGCACCGATCAGCTGGCGGCGCTGCTCGCCGAGCGCGCGCAGGGCGTCGCCCTGGCCGGTGCGCTGCGCATCGGCGAGTGACGGGCCCAGCTGCAGCAGCTGGTCGAGCAGGTCGGGCTGCGCGCGGGCCAGGCTGTTGACGAGCCAGGCGCCGACGGTCGGCTTCTTCAGCGCCGCGATCGCCTTGCCGTTGGGCTTGTCGGCCTTGGCCTCAGCCGTACGGGCGGCGGTGAACTCCTCTGGCGGGAGCGCGTACAGCCGGTCGGCGACGTCCTCGAGGGTCACGCGGACATCGTGCCGCTACTCCTTGCGCTGCACCGTCGCGGTCGTGCTGCTCGGCTTGTGCGTGTCGTCGCCGGCGTACTGCACGGTCACCGGCACCGACCGAGCGTTGCCGTTCGGGTACCGGGCGTCCGCGGCGGCGCGCCCGGCGGCGTCCGTCGTCGCCTCGTACGTGGTGCCGTCGAAGGTGAAGGTGACGCGCGCGTTCGGGACACCGGCGCTGCCGGAGGTGAGGACCGCGGACAGGTGCACGGCCTTCTGCGGACCGGCCATCGTGTCGCCGTCGTAACGGAGCTCGGTGGCGGCCTTCTGCGCAGCGGGCGGCGGGTCGGCCGGCCGCTCCGCGAACGTGGCGTCGGTCGCGACCGTGGTGACCAGCGGCTTCTCGAAGCCCCGGCCGTACTGCTCGCCGACGCGGCCGTCGCGCTGCCCGGGCAGGAACACCTGGCGCTGGGAGAAGACGATCTCGTCCACGGGCACGGTCTGGCGGGCGTTGTCGCTGTCCGCGAGGAACAGCAGGTGCACGCCGTGCGCGCCGATGTCGCCCTGGAAGAAGCTGGCGTCGTTGTCCACCTGGCCGTCGGCAGGGGTCCAGCAGCGGCGGGGAGCGCCGTTGAAGGTGGTCGGCTCGCCGGCGCTGCGCAGCTTCAGGCGCGGGCCGGGGTTGCTGCCGGTCGCGTCGTCGAAGCAGGAGTCGTCCCGGTAGTACGGGAGGGCGACGGTGCTCTGCGCCAGGCCGCCGGGGGTGACGCTGCTGGGCTCGAAGGAGTAGCGGTCCACGATGGTGCCGCTCTTTCCGGAGGTCACGCTCCAATCGAGGGCCGCGCCGGGCTTGCCCATCGTCGGGTCGGTCGCGTCGAAGCTCTGGTGGTACGGCGCGTTGCAGGCGCCGGCCTTCTTGTAGACGTCTCGGTAGGTCTGCGTGAGGCTGCCCGTGCCGTTCGCGTCGTACTTCGCGTTGCACGGGTCGTCGAAGTTGCCCAGCACCTCGTCGTTCTTGCCGTCGATGTCGACGCCGTCCGGGTGCTGCGGGTTGTAGTACTTGGTCATCACGCCGGCGTTGTAGTCCCACTGGGCGTAGATGCCGTCCAGCGGCGGGATCACGTGCACGCGCAGCCACGTCTTCATGACCATGTCGTCGCGGTAGAACGTCTCGCGCCGGATGACGTTGGTGCCGCTGTCGGCGCCCCAGGTCTCCCGCACGGTGCGGACCGGGCCGGACAGCTCGCCGAGCAGGGTCGAGGAGCCGCCCCAGTTGGTGTCCTCCTCCTCGTACCCGCAGCAGGGGGTCTCGGACTCGGCGTCCTGCTGGAAGGCGCGGGCTTTCCAGCGGTCGACGAGGTCGTCGCCGTACGTCGTCGCCGCGTCGTCCTTGACCTGGACCTCGGTCATGAGCCAGCGGCCGTCGTAGCGGTACCGGTAGCGGTCGGTGGTGATGGTGGCGGTGTCGCGCGGCCGTCGGCGCTGGATGTCCGGCGTCCCGTCCGCCTTGAGCACGACGTTGCCCGCGGCGTCGCAGTACGGGCCACGCGCGGCGTTGCCATAGCCGCTGTACGAGGACTGGGACTTGTCGAACGTGCCGGCATTGGCGTCCCGCGTGTACTGGACGTAGCCGTTCGCGGCTGTGAAGGACGGCTTCAGGCCCTGCATGACGTACAGGTACGAGGTCTTCTGCGTGATCGGGTCGAGCACGGCGACCGCCTTGACGCCGGTGGTGCCGTGCGGCCGGAGTGCGTCGGCGGGCGCCTGCGGACCGGCGTCCTTGGCCATGAACGCGACCTCGTCGTTGCTGTCGAGCCCCTTGATGGGGTCCTTCGCGGTGGAGGAGTCGGCAACGGCGAGGCAGGTGTCGCCCTCGGCGGACTTGGTGAAGCGGAAGCCCTCGCGCGCGAAGGCGTACGTCGTGTGCTGGTCCTCGCCGGAGTAGACCGAGAAGCCGGAGGCGGCGTTGTCGAGGTACCGCGTGAAGACCTCGTCCACCTGGAACGGGACCTCGACGAACGCCTTCGCGGCCGGGTCCCAGCGCCAGCCGGTGAGGGTGCTGACGTCGGTGCCCTCGGGGGCGACGTAGCTGCTGCTGTCGACCTCCGGCTTCTCGTAGTGGTTGTGCTGGCACTTCTCGTCGAAGCTCTGGCAGCCGAGCAGGTCGGTGAGCGGCGCCTTCGCCGTGACGTTGCTGGGGACCGCCCAGCTGCCGAACTTGTCGCCGGTCAGCACGACCGAGTCCACCGAGCGGACGGCGGCCACGGTCGGGTCCGGGAGCGGCGAGGCCTGCGCGGGCAGCAGCGCGAGGGCGGCGGGCAGCCCGACGGTGGCGGAGACGGCGAGGGCGAGGGTGCGGCGCAGCATGCAGGACTGTTTCGACGTGCCGGCCGCCGCTCCTGTTGTGACCAGGCCCAGGGTGCACGTGGTCGAGTGGTGACGGCGGCCCAGCCGCGGTAGGCAGACGCATGACCTCCGTGCCCTCCTCGTCCGTGCCGCCCGGCTCCGTCACGCGCGCGGGGGAGTGGACGGTGGCCCGACGCCTGGACGGCTCCGTCCGGGCCGTCTCGTCCCGCTGCCGGCACCAGCTCGCGGACCTGTCGAAGGGGTCGCTCGACGCGAACGGGTGCCTGGTCTGCCCGTGGCACGGCTCCCGCTACGACCTCGACAGCGGCGAGATGGTCGCCGGGCCGAAGGGTTTCCTGTTCTACGTGGGGAAGACCCCGGGCTACACGCAGATGATCAGGGCGTACGGGCGGGTGCTGCGGCTGCGGCGGCGGGCGGTGCGCGAGGTGGGGGACGAGCTCGTTCTGTGACCCGTTCTGTCGGTGCCCGGCGATAGGCTCCGCTCAGGTTGATCTCGAACGGCGGGAGTGGTCATGGCGACCAAGGACAGCGGCGGGCAGGACCGGACCTCACGCAAGGGCGAGGAGGTCGAGGAGGTCGCGGCTGAGGAGGCTACGGACGTCCAGGAGCGGGTCGGGAAGCTGACCGACGACGTCGACGCGCTGCTCGACGAGATCGACGACGTTTTGGAGCAGGACGCCGAGGCGTTCGTTCGCGGCTACGTACAGAAGGGGGGCCAGTAGAGGCATATGACCACGGACAAACTTTGTCGCGACTGCGGGCTGGAGAAGCCACTGGAAGAGTTCTCGCCAGCGAAGAAGGCGGCCGACGGCCGGACCTCCTACTGCCGCGAGTGCTTGCGCGTCCGTCATCAGCGGTACCGGGACGCCCGCAACGGCGGCGCGCCGACGCGGCGGACTCGCGCGCGTGCCTCATCACCGGAGCACAAATGGTGCCCGGCATGCCAGACCGAGAAGCTCCGCACTGAGTTCGGTAGCAACCGAGCGAACGGCGATGGCCTCACCGGCTACTGCAAGCCGTGTCACAACCAGGCAGCCAAGGACACGTACACGCGCCTCTACGGCTCGACACGGAACTACCACCTGAAGCACCGGTACGGGATCACCGCCGCGGAGTACGACGCCATGCTCGCGGAGCAGGGCGGCCTGTGCGCTCTGTGCCAGGAGCGGCCTGCTGAGCACGTCGACCACGACCACCTGACGAACGCCGTCCGCGGCCTGCTGTGCTCGTGCTGCAACCAGGGGCTCGGCAACTTCCGCGACCGCAGCGACACCCTCCGCGAAGCAGCCGGCTACCTCGACCGCACGACGTGGCAGAAGCGCAGGATCAGCCCCGGCGTCTACCGGCTCACGCCGCCGCGGGAGACCGCGTCCGTCTGACCCGTCAGCCGGTCTTCGCGCACTGCGCAGCCTGGCGCACCGCGGGGTCGTCCGCTCCGGGCGCCGACGCAGCCGGCAGCGTCGAGGCAGCGGCCGCGACCGGGTTCACCGACGCCAGCCCCTTGCCGGTCGTGTCCTCCGCGACCCACACCGCCCCCTCGCTGATGACCGCGCCGGCGCTGTCGATGACGTCCGCCCCGAGCAGCACCTTGCTGCCGTACGTGACGCTGAACGGCCGGCGCAACGACTTCGCAGGCGCGCGCAACGCGGCGATCACCGCGAACGGCAGCGTGTCCGGCGGCGGGACGCAGCGGACGACGGCCGTGGACGGCGCCAAGGCTGAGTCTCCCGCCGGGTCTCCCGCCGAGCCGCCCGCCGGATCGGTGTCGACGTTCGCGCAGGCGACGAGCCCCCAGCAGCACAGCAACGCGGGGGCGGCACGGAGAAGACGAGCGGTCACCCCGCCATCCTGCCAAAGCAGGCAGCCCCGCCCTGCTGGATAGGGTGGTCGCGCAGGTCCATCGGGCACACGCAGCAGGTCGGGAGACACCACCACATGGCAGAAGACGCGGGTGCGCACGGGCGGCTCCCGGCCCACTTCACCGCGCCCGGCAGCGCCAGCTTCACCGACTTCCTCGGCGCGGCTGCGCCAGACCTCCTCCCGTCGCGGCGGCGTGACCTACCGGCCGGCCTCGTCGACGCGCCGCACGGCACGACGATCGTCGCCGTGACGCATGCCGACGGCGTCGTGATGGCCGGCGACCGCCGCGCCACCATGGGCAACGTCATCGCGCAGCGCGACATCGAGAAGGTCTTCCCGGCCGACGAGTACTCCTGCGTCGGCATCGCCGGCACCGCCGGGCTCGCCATCGAGATGGTCCGGCTGTTCCAGGTCGAGCTCGAGCACTACGAGAAGCTCGAGGGCGCGACGCTCAGCCTCGAGGGCAAGGCCAACCGGCTCTCCACGATGATCCGCGGCAACCTCGGCATGGCCATGCAGGGCCTCGCGGTCGTCCCGCTGTTCGCCGGCTTCGACCTCGACATGGGCGCCGGCCGGATCTTCTCGTACGACGTCACGGGCGGCCGGTACGAGGAGCACAGCTTCCACAGCGTCGGTAGCGGCAGCGTGTTCGCCCGGGGCGCGCTGAAGAAGCAGTTCCGCGACGGCGTCGACGAGGCCCAGGCGGTCCGGCTGGCGGTCGACGCGCTGTACGACGCGGCCGACGACGACTCGGCCACCGGCGGCCCGGACCTGAGCCGGCGGATCTTCCCGATCGTGATGTCGGTGACCGTCGACGGCCTGCGCAAGCTGACCGACGACGAGGTCGGCGGTGTCGTCGACACCGTCGTCGCCGAGCGCATGACGAACCCGGGAGGCTGACGCCATGAGCACGCCGTTCTACATGTCGCCCGAGCAGATCATGAAGGACAAGAGCGACTACGCCCGCAAGGGCATCGCCCGCGGTCGCTCCGTGCTGGCCCTGCAGTACGCCGACGGGATCCTGTTCGTCGGGGAGAACCCGTCGAACGCACTGCACAAGATCAGCGAGATCTACGACCGGATCGCGTTCGCGGCGGTCGGCAAGTACAACGAGTTCGAGAGCCTGCGCCTGGCCGGCGTGCGCTACGCGGACCTGCGCGGCTACCAGTACGACCGGCGCGACGTCACCGGCCGCGGCCTCGCGAACGCGTACGCGCAGTCGCTCGGCGCCATCTTCACCGAGTCCAGCAAGCCGTACGAGGTGGAGCTCGTCGTCGCCGAGGTCGGCAGCACGCAGGCCGAGGACCAGATGTACCGCCTGACCTACGACGGCTCCGTCGCGGACGAGCACGGCTTCGTCGTCATGGGCGGCAACAGCGACCCGATCGCGTCGTACGTGCGTGAGCGGCACGACTCGTCCGCGAGCCTCGCAGCCGCCCTGCAGCTGGCCCGGCTCGCGCTCGTGCAGCCGGTCGCCGACGGAGCCGAGGCGCGCA
>JBHENF010000122.1:0-5105 GCA_046262175.1 Mycobacteriales bacterium | reverse complement strand
CCGGCCGGACCTCGCCGAGCCGTACCGCTGTCGTCGCGGTGCCGACGAGCCCGTCGCGCAGCTCGCCCGGCGCGAGCCGCTCCTGCGTCGGGCTCACCGGGCCCAGCTTGACGCGCCGGTCGCGGAAGGTGGTCCAGGCGCCGGGTGCGGGCGTGCAGCCGCGGATCACGCGGTCGACCCGCAGCGCAGGCGCCGTCCAGTCGACGCGGGCGTCGTCGACCGTCACCTTCGGCGCCAACGAGACGCCGTCGGCCGGCTGCGCTACGCCGGTGACGGTCCCGTCCTCGAGCGCGTCCAGCGTCGCGACGAGCAGTCCGGCGCCGGCCTCGGCGAGCCGCCCGAGCAGGTCGCCGGAGGTGTCCGCCGGCCGGACCGTCTCGGTCACGACCCCGTACACGGGGCCCGTGTCGAGCCCCTCCTCGAGCAGAAAGGTGCTCGCGCCGGTCACCTCGTCACCGGCCATGAGCGCGTGCTGCACGGGGGCGGCGCCGCGCCAGGCGGGCAGCAGGGAGAAGTGCAGGCTGACCCAGCCGAGCCGCGGGATGTCCAGGGCCGGCCGCGGGACGAGCGCGCCGTACGCGACCACCGGGCAGCAGTCGGGGGCCAGCCCGCGCAGCCGCGCCTGGAACTCGTCCTCGCGCGGGTGCCGCGGCGTCAGGACCTGGAGCCCGTGCTCCTGCGCCAGCAGCTTCACCGGACTCGGGCGCAGCGTGCGGCCGCGGCCGGCCGGAGCGTCCGGCCGCGTCACCACGGCAACCACGTCGTGCCGGCTCGCGAGCAGCGCCCGCAGCGAGGGCAGCGCCGGCTCGGGCGTGCCGGCGAAGACCAGCCTCAACGGGTGGTGGGCGCGACGGTCACCGCGCGCGCCCGAACAGCGGGTGCGGGCTGGCCTTGACCAGCGGTGCCGGCTCGTTGGCCCACTCCGCCAGACGAATGGCCTCGAGCGCGGCCTTCTTGGTCTCGGCGTCGAGCCGGTCGACGAACAGGACGCCGTCCAGGTGGTCTGCCTCGTGCTGGATGCACCGCGCCATGAGCGCCGAGCCCTCGACGCTGACCGGGTCGCCGTAGACGTTCTGACCGTGCGCCACCACGTGCTGCTTGCGCTTGCAGTCCCAGGACAGGCCGGGTACGGACAGGCAGCCCTCCTCGCCGTCCTGCTCCTCGTCGTTGGGGAAGTGCAGCACCGGGTTGACGAGGTGGCCGATCTGGTCGTCCACGTCGTACGTGAACACGCGCAGGCCGACGCCGATCTGCGGAGCGGCGAGCCCGACGCCGGGCGCGTCGAGCATGGTGTCGACGAGGTCCTTGACGAGGACGCGCAGCTCCTTGTCGAAGGTGGTGACCTCGGCGGCCGGCGTCCGCAGCACCGGGTCGCCGAAGAGCCGGATCGTCCGCGTCGCCACGCCTCAAGTCTAGGTGAGCAGCTGCGGGTCGAGCTCGACGCGCACGGGCTCGCCCTTGCGCGCACTGCGGACCGCCTGGGCCGCCTTGAGGGCGCTGGCCAGGTCGAGCCCGCGAGGTCGCGGTACACGCAGCAGCAGCCGCTCGGCGCCGTCCTTGCCGGGCACCGGCCCGAGCACCTCGAGCTCGGCCGGCAGCTCCCTGGCGAACTCCGCGACGCCGTGCGGCGGTCCCTCGATTGAGGCCATCCGCGTCGCGGGCGGGAAGCCGACCTCCGTCCGGTCGGCGAGCTCTCGGGCGGCCGCACCGGCCGGGTCCCAGCGGGAGAGGGCCTGGACGGGTACGAGACCCCGGTCCGCCGCGACGACGACCTGGCCGTCCGGCCGGGCCAGTGCGGCCGCCGCGAACCACCGCCGCAGCGCCTCCTCCCCCGCGCGCAGGTCTGCGCGGCCGAGCATCGCCCACCCGTCGAGCAGGAGGACTGCCCCGTAGCCGCCGGTGGCGACGGGCTCGGCGCCCGGGGTCGCGACGACGAGAGCGGGCGCCTCCGGAACCGTGGGCAGGACCTCCTCGCGACCGCTCGTGCGCACCACCGTGCCGGGGAAGGCGCGGCCGAGCTCCTCCGCCGTCCGCCGGGCGCCGATGACCGTCGCGCGCAGCTCCCGGCCGGCGCAGACCGGGCAGCGCCAGTCGCCGGCGAGCCGGCCGCACCAGCGACAGGCGGTCGCGTGCCTGCCGGTGGCGAGGGGCCCGTTGCAGGCGGCGCACCGCGCGGGGGTCCGGTCGGCCGCGCAGGCGAGGCTGGGGGCGAACCCGCGGCGCGGCACCTGCACGAGCACCGGCGCCCCGTCCGCCAGAGCGTGCCGGGCTGCCTCGAAGGCCTTCGCCGGCAACCGGGCTGCCCGGGCCAGCGGGTCGCGGGCGAGGTCGTCGTCGGAGACCCCCTCCACCCGCGGCGCGACCGCGCGTACCTGCTCCCGGCTCGCCTGCAGTGACCGCGCCCAGCCGGAGTCGACCAGCAGCTGGCCCTCCGCCGTACGCGCATGTCCGCCGAGGAGCGCGGCGGCTCCGGTGAGGTGGGCGCGCAGCACGAGGACGTCGCGGACGTGCACGTACGGGGAGCGCGGCTCCGCGTGCAGGTCGTCACCGTCGTCCCAGAGGACGACGAGCCCGAGGTCGGCGACTGGGGCGAACGCGGTCGCGCGGGTGCCGACGGCGACGCGCACCTGTCCGCGGCGGACGCGCAGCCACCGGCGGTACCGCTCGGCCGGACCGAGGTCGGCCGACAGCGCGGCGTGCGGCAGGTCGCCCAGCGCGGCGCTGACGCGGGCGAGGTCGCGGGCGTCCGGCACGACCACGACGGCGCCGCGACCCGACGCCGCACAGGCCCGTACAGCCATGGCGAGCTCGTCGGGCCAGGTCGGGCCGGGCAGGGCGGACCAGACGGCCCGCGGGCCGCGGCCGGCGAAGATCGCCGACAGGTACGACGGCCCGTTGCGGTAGCGGTCCCAGCTGCCGGGCTCCGGCGCGGGAGGCAGCGGGTCCGGCGGCAGCGCCGGCTCGGCCTCGACGCGCGCGTGGCGGGGCGGCAGGGCGAGCCGCAGGACGTCGTACAGCGTGCCGGCGGAGCGGTCGGCCACGGCTCGGGCGAGGGCGGCGATCTCGGGGCTCAGCACCGGCTCCGGACTCACCAGCGCGTGCAGCTGGCTGAGCTGGTGGTCGGACGCGTCGGCGCGCTCCAGGACGATCCCGTCGACGAGGCGGCCCGCGAACCGAACCCGTACCCGTACGCCCGGCTGTACGTCGTCCGCGACGGCTGCGGGCACGGCGTAGTCGAACGGCCGGTCCAGGTGCGCGAGTCCGGTGTCGACGGCGACCCGCGCGACCGGATGCTGCTCGGCAACCGCACCCGCCGGCTTCGGCGGTCGGCGCGGTCGGGTCACGGCGCCGAGGCTAGGCGGCAGGTCCGACGTCCGGACCTCGGCCGCGAGGGTGCACAAGGCGGCGCCTGCGGAGATCAGGTCGGGCTGGCGCCGGCCAGACACGCACAAGCTCGACAGCCCGGCCTGATCGCCCAGCGGGCCGCCTGCACCCGTGGATCAGGTCGTGCTGGCCGCGGACAGCAGCACGCGCTGACGACAACCCGACCTGATCGGCAACGACGAAGCCCCGCCGCCCGAGAAGGGCGACGGGGCTGCCGACGAGCAGGACCTACTGGCCGGCGGCCTTCTTCAGCAGCTCGGCGCGCTCGGTGCTCTCCCACGTGAAGTCGGGCAGCTCCCGGCCGAAGTGGCCGTACGCCGACGTCTGGGCGTAGATCGGGCGCAGCAGGTCGAGGTCGCGGATGATCGCGGCCGGCCGCAGGTCGAACACCTCGGCCACGGCGTCCTGCAGCGCGAGGTCCTCGATGACGCCGGTGCCGAACGTGTCGACGAACAGGCCCACCGGCTCGGCCTTGCCGATCGCGTACGCGACCTGCACCTCGCACTTGGTGGCGAGCCCGGCGGCGACGACGTTCTTGGCGACCCAGCGCATGGCGTACGCCGCGGACCGGTCGACCTTGGACGGGTCCTTGCCCGAGAACGCGCCGCCGCCGTGCCGGGCGTAGCCGCCGTACGTGTCCACGATGATCTTGCGGCCGGTAAGTCCGGCGTCGCCCATGGGGCCGCCGATCTCGAAGCGGCCCGTGGGGTTGACGAGCAGGCGGTAGCCCTCGGTCTCGATGTCGAGGCCGGCGACCTCCGGGCCAATGACCTGCTCCGCGATGTCCGGCTTGAGCAGCGTCTCGATGTCGATGTCGGCGGCGTGCTGCGAGGAAACGACGACCGTGTCGAGGCGGACCGGCTTGCCGTGCGCGTACTCGATCGTCACCTGGGTCTTGCCGTCGGGACGCAGGTACGGGACGTCGCCGTCCTTGCGCACCTGCGACAGGCGCTTGGCCAGCCGGTGCGCGAGCGCGATCGGCAGCGGCATGAGCTCGGGCGTCTCGTCGCACGCGAAGCCGAACATCAGCCCTTGGTCGCCGGCGCCCTGGCTCTCCAGCTCGTCGCGGTTGCTCTCGACGCGCGACTCGTACGAGTCGTCAACGCCCTGCGCGATGTCGGGCGACTGCGAGCCGATGGAGACGCTGACGCCGCACGAGGCGCCGTCGAAGCCCTTCTTGGACGAGTCGTAGCCGATGTCGAGGATCTTCTCGCGCACGATCGTCGGGACGTCGGCGTAGCCCTCGGTGGTGACCTCACCGGCGATGTGCACCTGGCCGGTCGTGATGAGCGTCTCGACGGCGACGCGGCTCTTGGGGTCCTGCGTCAGCAGCGCGTCGAGGATGGAGTCACTGATGGCGTCCGCGATCTTGTCCGGGTGCCCCTCGGTGACCGACTCGGACGTGAACAGGCGACGGGACACGGATCTCCTAGGGACTCGGGCTCGCGCGGGCGCGCGCAGTGCCATCGCCGGCGAGCCTAGTGGAGCCGCTCCTGAACGAGGTCCCAGACCCGGTCCGCCAGCGCGTCCTTGCTGCCCAGCGGGACCTCGACGACAGCGCCGGCGGCGGCGAGCACGACGGCGGCGTTTTGCTCGCCTTCGAACCCGGTCGGATGGCCGGTCTCGCCCACCTCGTTGACGACCAGCAGGTCACAGCCCTTGCGGGCCAGCTTCGCGCGGCCGTGGGTGAGCACGTCAGCGTGCTGATCGCCGGTCTCGGC
>JBHENF010000121.1:0-7340 GCA_046262175.1 Mycobacteriales bacterium | reverse complement strand
GTAGCGCACGGCCGGGCCGAGGTCGGTCGGGGCATCGCGCAGCCAGTGCGCCATCCAGTCGGTGAAGATCCGGCCCTGGACGCTCTGCGTCAGGTGCCCGCTGCCCGGAGACAGCGTTCCGGCGTCCAGCTCGCCCGGGACCGGCGTGCCGGACGTGTGGCCCCACGACTGCCAGACCATCCGGACCGTGTTGCCCTGCGCCTGCAGGGTCGAGTACGTGTCGATCGCTTCGTTCAGGTTGAACAGGGAGTCCTTCTGCCCCTGCGAGAACAGCACCGGGATGCGGATCTTGTTGGCGTACGACGACACCGAGACCTGCTTCACGTGCGCGAGCGTCGACGCCGACGGGTAGCCGAGCGTCGCCTCTTCCGCGACGGCCTGGCAGATCCACAGCGGGTAGTCGCCGCAGGTGTTCGGGTCGCTGCCGGGATAGAGGACGTTGCCGCCCGCGCCGAGCCCGAAAAACAGCGCCTGCCAGCCCGCCTTCCAGATGCCGGGGGTCGTGCTGGAGACGTCGGTGCTGCTGGCGTGGCCGGCGTTGTTCGGCGACAGCGAGTAGCCCAGGTCGTTCCACGTGTAGATCGGGGCGAGCGCGTCCATGCGCGGGTCGACGCCGGCGATGGCGAACTGGATCTGCCCACCGTACGAGCCGCCGATCATCGCGACGCGCGGGTCGTTCGGGTGCGCCTTGCCGTCGTGCGCGACCTTGTCCAGCCGCACCAGCCCGGCGACGTCGTACGGCTTGCCGTCGCTGGTCTTCGCGATGCCCTTGGCACCACCCAGGAAGCTGACGAGCTGCGCGCCGGCCTTGCCGTCGTACTCCGGGTCGTCGACGTAGATGTTGCAGCTGCTGCCGCCGAACCCGAGGCCGGAGTACGACAGGGTCAGGTAGCCCTGCTCGGCGAAGCGCGCAGCGTACGCGCCGTTGCCGTTGGGGCCGGTGTCGTCCTTGTCGCCGCCGAAGCCGTTCGTGGCGAGCACCGCCCCGGGCGCCGGGGCCGTGGCGGACACCCCGGCCGGGATGCGCACGTCGCCGAGGATCGTGCAGGTGACGGGGCTGTCGGCCGGGCCGGTGGTGACGGTGAACGTGAGCGGGACCGTGGTGAAGGGCGCCGTCGCCGCGGCTGCGGCAGCGGCACCGGCCAGACAGGTCAGGGACGTCAGACCGGTGGCCAGCGCAGCGGCGAGCAGACGGGGCGAGCGGAGCGGGCGCACGGGGGAACCTCCAGATGGGCGTGCTGTCCGTTTCGACGGCGGTGGGGCATCTCCTGCCCGGCGGGGTCAGGAGGCGGCCGGCTGGGCGTGTGACGGGACCCGTTGCTGGGCAGGCTCAGCGTGACGGAGTGTGACGGACACCCGCACAGCCGCTTCTGGAGGCGCAGGTGTGCCGCCACGTCACGTTCGAGGTGCCGCCCGAGCCGCGCTCGGTGCCCTCGGCGCGGGAGTTCTGCCGCGACACGCTCGCCGGCTGGCAGCTGGCGCACATGGTCGACGACGCGCAGGTGATCCTCAGCGAGCTCGTCACCAACGGGGTGCTGCACGCCGGCCCGCCGATCGGCGTGACGATCAGTTCGGAGACCGGCAACGTCGAGCTCGCGGTTTCAGACGGCAGCAGCGCGGTGCCGGTGGTTCGGCCGCGTCGCGCGGACCTCTCCGGTGACCTCGACGAGCTGATCTCCGGCCCCTCGGTGACGGGCGTCTCTGACGACCGGGATCCCCGGCTGGACGTTGGCCCTGCCGGAACGGTCGTCGGCGGCCGCGGGCTGCAGCTCGTGGTGTCGCTGGCCGCGGAGTGGGGCGTCGCCGCGACCCGCACTGGCAAGTCCGTCTGGGCGAGGCTCGTGGTCCCGGCGGGATGGCCGCCGACCGACAGCTGTACCTGCCCTGGCGGCAGCACTCGGCTCGCCTCCGGCCGTACGGTGACGGTCCGCTGAGCCGTCAGTCCGCGTCGGCGCGGTCAGCAGCAGCGCTCGACCGGTCTTTGGCGGCCGCGCCGCGATCGGCGTCGGCGTCGGCCCGGTCCGCTTCGGACTGAACGCGGTCCAGCGCGGCGTCCTGCCGCTCGCCGGCAGCCGCCACGTGCAGCCCGGCCGTGTGCTTGCGCGACGTGAGCAGGTCGGCCCGGTCGCCGGCGCTGTGGTCGCGGTCGGTGCCGGAGTGGAAGCGGTCGCTGTCCGACCCGATCCGGTCCCTGTCCGCGGCCTGCGCCTGGACCTCGCTCGGGCGGGGCCGTGCCGCGGCAAGGGCGTCGCGCTCCTCGGCGTTGCGATCCCGTCGCTCGGCGCGCACGTCGCGCCGCAGCGCCGACAGGAGGAGCGCGTCGATGCCCCTCTCGCGCTCGCCGGCGCTCTGGTCCCGCCCGTCAGCCTGCGTGTCGCGCCGATCCGCAGCGGCATCGCGCTGGTCGGCCGCGCTGTCGCGGGCGTCGGCGGCCTGATCCCGTTCGTCGGCCGACACCTCGCGCTGCGCGGCGAGCTGCTGGCGGGCGTCGGCGCTGACGTCGTGCGACATGAAGCCTCCTCGGATGTCGGCGACGGGACGAGGTCGCGGGTCAGTCGAACGTAGGCCGACCCTGATCAGGAGGGAAGGTCCGAACGGACCCCGTTCTTTCGGCTCCCTCGCGCAAGCTGACAGAGGTGCTGGCCGGCGAACCCCGCCGTACACTTGGCACTCGTACGCCGTGAGTGCCAGGAGGTGTCGGAGCGTGCTGGACGACCGCAAGCTCGAGGTCCTGCGCGCCATCGTCGAGGACTTCGTGTCGACGAACGAGCCGGTGGGCTCCAAGGCCCTGGCCGAGCGGCACAGCCTCGGCGTCTCGCCCGCCACCGTCCGCAACGACATGGCCGCCCTCGAGGACGAGGGCTTCATCACCCACCCGCACACCAGCGCCGGCCGCATCCCGACCGACAAGGGCTACCGGCTGTTCGTCGACCGGCTGTCGCAGGTCAAGCCGCTGTCGGCCGCCGAGCGCCGCGCGATCCAGAGCTTCCTCGAGGGCGCCGTCGACCTCGACGACGTCGTACGCCGGTCCGTCCGGCTGCTGGCGCAGCTGACCCGGCAGGTCGCGGTCGTGCAGTACCCGAGCCTGTCGCGCAGCTCCGTGCGCCACCTGGAGATCGTCCACCTCGCGCCGAACCGCCTGTTGCTCGTGCTCATCACCGACACCGGCCGGGTGGAGCAGCGGGTCGTGGAGCTGCCGGGCGTCCTGTCCGACGAGGACGTCAGCTCGCTGCGCCAGGCGTTCGGCTCCCGGCTGCACGGCGCGCACCTCGTCGACGTGCCCGCGGCGCTGTCCGACCTGCCGGACGCGGCGCCCGCAGCCATCCGGCCCGTGCTCACGAGCCTGATGTCGGTCGTGCTCGAGACGCTCGTCGAGCAGCCCGGGGAGCGGATCGCCATCGCCGGCACCGCCAACCTGACGCGGTCCGCGCTGGACTTCCCGAACACCCTGCGACCGGTCCTCGAGGCGCTCGAGGAGCAGGTCGTCCTGCTCAAGCTCATCGGCGAGGTCAACGACCCGACGACCGTGCACGTTAAGATCGGCGAGGAGAACAGCGTGGAGGGCCTGCGGTCGACGTCCGTGGTGACGGTCGGGTACGGCCCGGAGCAGGGCGCGTACGCAGGGATGGGCGTGCTCGGCCCGACCCGCATGGACTACGCCGGCTCGATCGGCTCGGTACGCGCGGTGGCCCGGTACGTCGGCGAGCTGCTGGCCGGTGCCTGAGGTGGCGACGGACTACTACGGGATCCTCGGCGTCGACAAGGGCGCGGACGACGCGGCCCTGAAGAAGGCGTACCGCAAGCTCGCCCGCGAGCTGCACCCCGACGTCAACCCGGACCCGGCTGCGCAGGAGCGGTTCAAGCAGGTGACGGCGGTGTACGAGGTGCTGTCCGACCCGGAGAAGCGGCAGGTCGTCGACCTCGGCGGCGACCCGCTGGCGTCCGGGCAGGGCGGCGGCGGCAACCCGTTCGGGCAGGGCTTCGGCGGGCTCGGCGACATCATGGACGCGTTCTTCGGCGGCGGGCAGGCGCGCGGGCCGCGCAGTCGGGTCCGCCAGGGCGCGGACGCGCTGCTGCGCATCGACCTGGACCTTGCGGAGACGGCGTTCGGCACCACGCGAGAGCTGACGCTGGAGACCGCCGTCGTGTGCGGCACCTGCGGCGGCGAGGGGGCGGCACCCGGCACGCACCCGTCCGTCTGCGAGACCTGCCGCGGCCGCGGCGAGGTGCAGTCGGTGCAGCGCTCCTTCCTCGGCCAGGTGATGACCACCCGGACGTGCGGTCGCTGCGGTGGCATCGGGTCGGTCGTCGAGCACCCGTGCGGCGAGTGCGCCGGCGACGGTCGCGTCCGCGCGCGCCGGACGCTGTCGGTGAAGATCCCCGCCGGCGTCGAGGACGGCATGCGGATCCGGCTCACCGGCGAGGGCGAGGTGGGCCCCGGCGGCGGGCCGTCCGGCGACCTGTACGTCGAGGTGCACGAGAAAGGGCACGAGACGCTCACCCGCGAGGGCGACGACCTGCACGCGCGGTTGACGCTGCCCATGACCGCGGCCGCGCTCGGCACCACGATGAAGCTCGACACGCTCGACGGCGAGGTCGAGCTCGACGTCGCCCCCGGCACGCAGCCGGAGGCCGTCATCACCCTGCGCGCGCACGGCGTCCCGCACCTGCGCGGCACCGGACGCGGCGACCTGCACGTGCACCTCGACGTCCGGGTGCCGACGAAGCTCGACGCCCGGCAGGAGGAACTGCTCCGCGACCTCGCGAAGGCGCGCGGGGAGGAGCAGCCCGGCTCGTCCGGCAAGCACGCGGGGCTGTTCGGCCGCAAGCGCCGTTGAGCGCTCCCGTCTTTCTGGCCGAGGACGTCAGTGGCGACCGGGTCGTCCTGACCGGGCCGGAGGGACGGCACGCCGCGACGGTGAAGCGGCTGCGGGTGGGCGAGGCCGTCGACGTCGTGGACGGCCGGGGCACCCGCGGCGGCTGCACCGTCACCGCCGTGGGCAAGGACACGGTCGAGCTGCGCGTGCTCTCCCGTACGGCCGAGCCCGTGCCTGCACCGCGTCTGGTCCTGGTGCAGGCGCTGGCGAAGGGCGACCGCGGTGAGTTGGCCGTCGAGCTCGCGACGGAGGTCGGCATCGACGAGGTGGTGCCGTGGTCCGCTGCGCGGAGCGTCGTGCGGTGGGACGGCGAACGCGGGCAGAAGGCGCTGAGCCGCTGGCGTTCCACGTCCAGGGAAGCCGCGAAGCAGTCCCGTCGCGCCTGGGTGCCGGAGGTGACGGAGGCGCAGTCGACGGCTCAGGTCGTGGAGCTGGCACGGACGGCGGCCTGCACCTTCGTGCTGCACGAGGAGGCCGTCGCGCCCCTTGCGCAGCAGCCGGTTCCCGTCGAGGGCGACGTGCTGCTGGTCGTCGGGCCGGAGGGCGGCATCACCCCGGAGGAGCTGGCCGCCTTCACGGCCGTGGGTGCGGTGGCGGTCCGACTCGGGACTTCGGTGCTGCGTACGTCGACCGCCGGCGCCGCCGCGGCCGCCGTCGTCAGCGCCCGGACGGCGCGCTGGCGGTAGCCCGCCGCCGGTGCAGCAGATGGGCGACGAGCACGCCGGCCACGACCACGCCCGTGAGCGCGAGGGCGCCGCGGCCCAGGTACTTCTCGACCTGCCGGTACGACGCACCGGCGGCGTAGCCGGCGACCACGAAGGCCGTCGCCCACACAGCGCCGCCGACGGCGTTCCACAGCGCGAACGTCCGGTACGGCAGGTGCGCCATCCCGGCCGCTGACGGGACGAGCGCGCGCAGCAGGGCGGTGAAGCGGCCGAGGAAGACGGCCGGCCCGCCGCGCCGGACGATGAACGCCTCCGCCGAGCGCCAGCGGTCGTCGCCGACGACCCGGCCGAGCCGGGAGCGCTGCAGCGACGGCCCGAACCGCCGGCCGACGGCGTAGCCGACCGCGTCGCCGGTGATCGCGCCGACGATCGCCAGCCCGATCACAACCGGCAGCGACAGCCGGCCCTGGCTCGCCAGCACACCGCCGATGACGAGGGCCGTCTCGCCGGGGAACACGAAGCCGAGGAACAGCGACGCCTCCAGGAACGGCAGCGCGAAGACCGCCGCGTACGCGACCCATGCCGGCACCGACGTCAGCGCGCTCTCGACCACGCTGATCACGCTCGCGAGGCTAGGTCACCCGTTGCGGACCGGCAGCAGAACGAGCGCATGCAGGTCGCCCTTGCCGTCGAACGTCGACGCCACGAGCGCGCCCGTCGTCCAGTTCTCGTCCGTCCACGCCAGCCGCTGCGTCCAGGGCCGCTCGGCGCCTGCCATCGCGTACCCGGCGGCGAGCTCGCGCCCGGCGTTCGCGCGCAGCTGCACGTGCACCGACTCGTCGTAGCCGGTAACCGTCCCGGTGACCATCAGGGGGCTTGGCACGCGGGTCTCCGGCCGCGGGGAGGTGATCGCCAGGTCCTCGGCGACGGCGCCGGTGACCGACCAGGGGCCGTCGGGGCCGCCGACCTGCTCGAGCCGCACCGTGCACACCGGCCGGCCCGCGACCTTGACCACAGCACTGGTCACGGGGCCGCGGGTGTCCGTCCCGACTGCCGTGCCCGTCAGGTCGAGGAAGTCGTCGAGCAGGTGCTGCGCCACCTGCACGGGCTCGCTGGCCCAGGCCCGCGTGCCCGGATCGGCCTGCCACGCAGCGGCCTGCGCGTTGCTCGCGAACGGCCAGACCGGCATCCCGCCGCCGGACGTGGTGACACCGGACGGCACCGGCGTGGGGCTGGCGCTCGGGCTGGGGGTCGGCATCGGGCTGGGTGAGGCGACCGGCGACGGGCTGAACGAGGCCGCGGGCGGCACAGGCTCCGGGTGGAGTCGTGCCGTGCCGCCGTCGGCCATCGAGATGCCCACTGCCGCTGCGACGGCGAGCACACCGGCCATCGCCGCGGCCGGGACGAGCCGCCGACGGCGTCGGGCGTCGAGCCGCGCGCGGATCCGCGCCAGCCCGTCGCCGGAGACCGGCACCTCGTCGTGCTCGTGCAGCAGCTGCCGCAGCCGCTCCTCGGGCGTCATCAGCTCTCCTCCAGCAGCGAGCGCAGGGCCGTCATCGCCCGGGACGTGTGGCTCTTCACCGAGCCGGCGCTGATGCCCATCGCGTACGCCGTCTGCTCCACCGACAGGTCTGCGTAGTAGCGGAGCACCACGACCTCGCGCTGCCGCCGCGGGAGTGCCCTCAGCGCGCGCGCGACGGCGTCCTGCTCGAGCCGTCCGAGCGCCCCGGCCTCGGCGCTGGCCACGTCCTCCGGCGCGGTCGGCGCGTGTCGGTCCACGACGACCCGGTGCCGCACC
>JBHENF010000120.1:0-7467 GCA_046262175.1 Mycobacteriales bacterium | reverse complement strand
AGGACGTCATCGCGCACTGCGCCCGGTCGCTGGCGCGCTTCAAGTGCCCGACTGCGGTCGAGTTCGTCCCCGAGCTGCCGCACTCGGCCACCGGCAAGGTCAGCAAGGGCCGGCTTCGCGAAGCCGCCCTCGGCGGCTGACCCGGGCTGCGACCCGCACTGCCCCGCGCCGCCCTCGTCGCCGGCACCGAGTGCGGTACGTCAGGCCGCGATCGGCACCTACCGCCCCGCGTACGGGTCGGACGACGCCCCGGCGAGCGTGGCTGCCGCGTACGGAGTGCGGTAGGTCGCGACGGCCTCGGCACCTACCGCGCTCGGTGCATCGCGACCTAGCCTGACCCAGTGTTCCGGCGCCGGCAGCGACCTCGCGTCGTCACCTTCGTGACGCGGACCGGCTGCCACCTGTGCGACGTCGCCGAGCCGGTGGTCCGGCAGGCGGCCGCGGACGCGGGGGTCGCGTACGAGGTGCGCGACGTCGACGCCGACGCGACCGACCGCGCCCGCTGGACCGACAAGGTCCCGGTGGTGCTGCTCGACGGGGCCGAGCACGCGTACTGGCAGGTCGACGAGAAGGCGCTGCGCCGGGCGCTGAGGTGACGCGCGCGACTTTGTGAATGCCTTCACGAGCGCGTAGCGTCGAGCGGGTGAACGAGCAGGGAGAGGACGCGGCGCGTCGCATCCCGGAGGCCAGCGTCGCCCGCCTCCCGCTCTACCTGCGCGCGCTGTCCGCCCTGGCCGAGGGCGGCCGCCGCACCGTCTCGTCCGAGGCGCTCGCGAGTGCTGCCGGCGTCAACTCGGCGAAGGTGCGCAAGGACCTGTCCCACCTCGGCTCGTACGGCACGCGCGGCGTCGGCTACGAGGTGGACGAGCTCGTCCAGCACATCAGCAGCGCGCTCGGCCTGACCCGTCGGCGGTCGGTCGTCCTCGTCGGCGTCGGCAACCTGGGGCACGCGCTCGCGGGATACGGAGGCTTCGCGTCCCGTGGCTTCCGCATCGCGGGGCTGCTCGACGCGGACCGCGCGCGGGTGGGCGAGAGCATCGCCGGCGTCGTCGTCCGCCACATGGACGACCTGGACGATGTCGTACGCGCGGGTGAGGTGTCCATCGGCGTCATCGCGACGCCCGCGCAGGCGGCGCAGGAGGTGTGCGACCGGCTGGTCGCCGCCGGCGTCACCAGCATCCTGAACTTCGCGCCGGCCGTCCTGCAGGTCCCGGCGGGTGTCGACCTGCGCAAGGTCGACCTGTCGCTCGAGCTGCAGATCCTGTCGTTCCACGAGCAGCGCAAAAGTGGCGTACCGGCATGAGCGTGCTCGTCGTCGGCATCTCGCACCGCAGCGCCCCGGTGTCGCTGCTCGAGCAGGTGACCACCGGCGTGGGCGACACCGGCGGGGTCCTGCAGCAGCTGCGGACCACCGGCCCCGTCGGCGAAGCCGTCGTCCTGGGCACGTGCAACCGGGTGGAGGTCTACGCCGAGACCGAGGGGTTCCACGCGGGCGTCGATGCGGTGAGCGACCTGCTGTCCCGGCTGTCCGGCGTACCGCTCGAGGACCTGTCCAAGCACCTGTACGTGCACTGGGAGGGGCAGGCCGTCCTGCACCTGTTCACCGTGGCGGCCGGGCTGGACTCGATGGTCGTCGGGGAGTCGCAGATCCTCGGCCAGCTGCGGCGGGCGTACGCCACGGCCTCCGACGGCAAGAGCGCCGGTCGGGTGCTGCACGAGCTGTTCCAGCAGGCGCTGCGGGTCGGCAAGCGGGCACACGCGGAGACCGGCATCGACGAGGCCGGGCAGTCGCTGGTGACGGTCGGGCTCCAGCACGCGACCGAGGCCGTCGGGCCGCTGGTCGGCCGCGAGGTGCTCGTGGTCGGCGCCGGCTCGATGAGCTCGTTGGCGGCCGCCACCGTGCGTCGCGCCGGCGCCGCCCGGATCGTCGTCGCGAACCGCACCGCCGACAACGCCCGCCGGCTCGCCGACACCGTCGACGGCACCGGGATCGGGCTGGACCAGGTCGAGGACGCCATGGCCTCCGCCGACGTCGTCGTGTCGAGCACCGGAGCGACGGGGATCGTGCTGGCGGCAGACGTCGTCGAGCGGGCCGTCAAGGCGCGCGAGGGACGGCCGGTCGCCTTCCTCGACCTGGCCCTGCCGCGTGACATCGACCCGTCCGTGCGCGACCTCGACGGGGTGACGCTGGTCGACCTGGCCACCCTGCAGGAGGTGCTCGAGAGCACCGAGACCGGCGCGGACGTCGAGGCTGCCCGCGGCATCGTGCACACCGAGGTCGCAGCCTTCCTCGCCGAGCAGCTCGCGACGCGGGTCGCGCCGACGGTGGTCGCCCTGCGCAGCCGGGCCGACGACGTCGTGGCCGCGGAGCTGGCCCGCCTGACCGGCCGGGTCGACCTCGATCCGGCCGCCCGGGCGGAGGTCGAGCAGACGGTCCGCCGCGTGGTCGACAAGCTGCTGCACACGCCGACCGTGCGGGTGAAGGAGCTGACCGAGGCGCCCGAGGGGCTGTCGTACGCCGACGCGCTGCGCGAGCTGTTCGGCCTCGACCGCGCCGCGCCGGCGGCCGTCGCACTGCCGCCCATCGAGGTCTCCGATGGCTGATCGCCTGCTCAGCCTGGGCACCCGCGGCAGCGCCCTCGCGGTCGCGCAGTCCGGTGGCGTCGCGGCGACGATCATCGCGGAGCTCGGCAGGCACGTGGAGCTGGTCACCGTGCAGACGCAGGGCGACCTGTCGTCCGCGGCCATCAGCCAGATCGGCGGCACCGGCGTGTTCGTCACCGCGCTGCGCGATGCCCTGCTGCGCAAAGACGTCGACCTCGCGGTGCACTCGTACAAGGACCTGCCTACCGCGCCCGCGGAGGGTCTGGTCATCGCCGCCGTCCCGCGGCGACAGGACGCCCGCGACGTGCTGGTCGCGCGAGACGGCCTGACGCTCGGCGAGCTGCCGGCCGGCGCCCGGATCGGCACCGGCTCGCCGCGCCGTACCGCGCAGCTGCTGGCGCTGGGCCTCGGCCACGAGGTGGTCCAGATCCGCGGCAACGTCGACACCCGCATCGGCAAGGTCGCCTCCGGGGAGGTCGACGCGGTCGTCCTCGCCCGCGCGGGGCTCGCCCGGCTGGGCCGGCTGGACGAGGTCACCGAGACGCTCGACCCGCTGCAGGTGCTGCCGGCGCCGGCGCAGGGCGCCCTCGCGATCGAGTGCCGCGCTGACGATCAGGAGCTGGTGGCGCTGCTGTCCGCGCTGGACGATCCCGACAGCCGCGCCGCCGTGGACGCCGAACGCGCCCTTCTTGCCGCCCTCGAAGCCGGTTGCACCGCGCCGGTCGGGGCACTCGCCGAGGTTGCCGAAGGCGACGACGGCCCCGAGATCTTCCTGCGCGGCCTCGTTGCCGCGCTCGACGGAACAGACGTGGTTCGCCTGTCGGCGACCGGTCCGACCTCCGACGCACGGGGGGTGGGGAGCCGGCTCGCCGCCGAGCTGCTCGACCTCGGTGCGGCGGACCTGATGGGAGTGACGAGATGAGCCCCACCCGTACGCGCAAGGCCGCCGGATCGGTGGCGCTCGTGGGCGCCGGCACCGGTGATCCCGGCCTGCTGACCGTGCGCGCCACGGAGCTGATCGGCGGGGCCGAGCTGCTGGTCGTCGACGTCCGCTGCGGCGAGGCGGTGCTGGCCCTGGCCGGTGCCGAGGCCGAGGTCGTGACGACGCAGCCGGGCGACCTCCAGGGCGCAGCCCTCGTGGCCGCGGCCAAGGAGGGCAAGCGGGTCGTGCGCCTTCTGCCGGGCGACCCGTTCGTCGCGGACGAGGGCGCCAAGGAGGCTGAGGCCGTCGTCAAGGGCAGGCAGCGGCTCGAGGTCGTACCGGGCATCCCGCACGCGGTCGCCGTTCCTGCGTACGCCGGCGTCGCCGTGGGTCTGCCGCGAACCGTCGCGCGGGTCACCGACGGGCTGGAATGGCGCGCCCTCGCCGCCGCCCCCGGCACGCTCGTGCTGCTGTGCACCGCCGCCGAGGTCGGCAAGGCCGCGTCGTCCCTGGTCGAGCACGGCCGCAAGGCGGAGGCCCCGCTGTCGGTGACCGTCGGCGGCACGACCTCCGCACAGCGCACCGTCGTGACCACCCTGTCCGCGGCGGACGCCGACGTGCGCGAGCTGGACGGCGAAGTGGTCGTGGTCGTCGGCGAGCCGGTGAAGAAGGCCGAGCGGCTGGGCTGGTTCGAGAGCCGGCCGCTGTACGGCTGGAAGGTGCTCGTCCCCCGGACGCGCGACCAGGCCGGCGTGCTGTCGGCGCAGCTGCGCAGCTACGGCGCTGTGCCCGTCGAGGTGCCGACCATCGCCGTCGAGCCGCCGCGTACGCCCGCCCCCATGGACCGCGCCGTCAAGGGCATCGGCGACGGCCGCTACATGTGGGTCGCGTTCACCTCGACCAACGCGGTGAAGGCCGTACGGGAGAAGCTCGAGGAGTCCGGGCTGGACGCGCGCATCTTCAGCGGCGTCAAGGTGGCCGCTGTCGGTGACGCGACGGCACAGGCGCTCGTCGACTTCGGCATCCGGCCCGACCTCGTCCCCTCCGGGGAGCAGTCGAGCGAGGGGCTGCTCTCGGAGTGGACGCCGTACGCCGGCGAGATCGTCGACCGGGTCTTCCTGCCGCGCGCCGACATCGCGACCGACACCCTCGTCGCCGGCCTTCAGCAGCTCGGCTGGGAGGTGGACGACGTGACGGCGTACCGCACGGTGCGGGCCGCGCCGCCGCCGGCCGAGACGCGGGAAGCCCTGAAGGGCGGCGGCTTCGACGCCGTGCTGTTCACCTCGTCGTCCACCGTGCGCAACCTCGTCGGCATCGCCGGCAAGCCGCACGATACGACGGTCCTCGCGTGCATCGGCCCGGCGACGAAGGCGACCGCCGAGGAGCTCGGCCTGCGGGTCGACGTCCTGTCGCCGAAGCCCGACGTGGCGACGCTGGTGGAGGCGCTGGCCGAGCACGCGGCGGCGCGGCGGGCTGACGGCGAGGTGCCACCGAGCGCGGCGCGGAAGCGGAAGGCCGCGAAGCGGTGAGCCTCGTCGTACGGCCGCGGCGCCTGCGCCGGACGGCTGCGCTGCGCCGGCTCGTCGCCGACGTACGGGTCGACCCGGCGGACCTCGTGCTGCCGGTGTTCGTGAAGGAGGGGATCGCGGAGCCGGCGCCGATCTCGTCGATGCCGGGCGTCGTGCAGCACACCCGCGACTCGGTCCGCAAGGCCGCGCACGACGCCGTCGCCGCGGGGGTCGGCGGGCTGATCCTGTTCGGCATCCCGGCGGTCAAGGACGCCCGCGGCTCCGGTGCCGACGACGCGGAGGGCATCGTGCAGCTCGCCGTGGCCGACGTGGTCGCGGAGGTCGGGGACGCCGCCGTCGTGATGACGGACCTGTGCCTGGACGAGTACACCGACCACGGGCACTGCGGACTGCTCACCCCCTCGGGCGAGGTCGACAACGACGCGACGCTCGCGCGGTACGCCTCAGCGGCAGTGGCCCAGGCGCGCGCCGGTTCGCAGGTCGTGGCACCCAGCGGGATGATGGACGGGCAGGTCGCCGCGATCCGCGCGGCGCTGGACGTAGACGGGTTCTCCGACGTGCCGGTGCTGGCCTACAGCGCGAAGTACGCGAGCGCCTTCTACGGCCCGTTCCGCGAGGCGGCCGAGTGCGCGCCGCAGTTCGGCGACCGGGCGTCCTACCAGCAGGACGCGGCGCGCTCCACCGCCGAGGGCGTGCGCGAGGCGCTGCTCGACGTGGCCGAGGGCGCGGACGCGGTGATGGTGAAGCCGGCCATGGCGTACCTCGACGTGGTGCGCGCCGTGGCCGAGGCCGTCGACGTGCCGGTCGCGGCGTACCAGGTGAGCGGCGAGTACGCGATGGTCGAGGCGGCCGCGGCGCAGGGCTGGATCGACCGCCGGCGGATCGTGCTGGAGACGCTGACCGGGATCCGCCGGGCGGGCGCGGGCATGGTGCTGACGTACTGGGCGACCGAGGCGGCCGGCTGGCTCAGCGAGGGCTGACGCAGGTGGAGCGGCTCAGGCGGAGGCGGTCTCGCCGTCGGCGGCGCGCTGGAGCGCCGCGATGTCGAGCTTGCTCATGCTGAGCATCGCCGTCATCGCCCGCTGGACCCGGTCCGCATCCGCGTCGTTGAAGAAGTCCTCCATGCCGACCGGGACGATCTGCCAGGACAGCCCGAAGCGGTCCTTCAGCCACCCGCACGGCCCCGGCTCGCCGTCCGCGGAGAGCGCGGCCCAGTAGCCGTCGAGCTCGTCCTGGTCGGCGCAGTCGACCTGGAACGACACCGCTTCGCTGAACCGGAACTGCGGGCCGCCGTTGATGCCGACGCAGCGCTGCCCGTCCAGCTCGAAGCCGACCGTCATCACCGTGCCGGCCGGGCCGGGGGAGTTCTCGGGGTAGTGCGCGACCTCCAGCACGCGCGAGTTCGGGAAGACGGAGGTGTAGAAGGCCGCGGCCTCCTCGGCTTGTCCGTCGAACCACAGGTTGGGGACGATCTTCGGCATCACTGCTCCTTCGGGACGTTGGTCCTCTGCAGACGACCGTCGCACGCAGAAGTCATCGATCGACCTGCGACAGCCCGTACGCCGCCACCGCCCGGCCCAGCGCCGAGCCGGCGTCGTCGCTGCTGCGGAAGTGGATGCCGCTCCACACCCGGGCGTCCTCGTTCTCGCGCACCGCCTGCTGCCAGCTCCGGAAGGTGCGCCGTACGCCGCCGACCTCGACGACCAGCGGCTTCGCCGGGGCCGCGCCGAAGAAGTGCTCCAGCACCCCGGCAGCCGCTGCGGCGTAGACGGTGTGCGCGCTGGGGTACTCCGGGTGGCCCGGCGTGACGAGCAGAGGCACCCACGTCGGCGAGCCGATCGCGGTGATCGGGCGCCAGAACAGGTACGCGTACTTCGCGTCGAAGACGGCGACCTCCGCGTCCGTTCCGACCCGGAAGTACACCGACAGCAGCTGGACCGCCTTGCCGGTCGGCAGCGGCTGCGCCCGGAGCGCCTGGCGCAGCAGGCGGACCTGGATGTCGAGCTCGGACCCGGCCCAGAAGCGCGCCACCTCGGTCTGCTCGGGCGTACGGGCGGAGCTGTCGCGCTCGCCGAGCAGCCGTACCTCAGCGAGATCACGCCGGAAGGTGACGCTGCCCAGCCCCGGTGGCGGCCCCGGCCGCAGCTGCGACGGGCTGCTCAGGAGGAACGGTCGGGCTGTCGCCACCTGCGTCTCAGCCGGCGGCGGGAACGGCGGCACCGGCCGCCAGATGCCTGGTCGCGGTGCCGGCAGCCGCACCTCCGGCCGCGCGTCCCTGCCGCCCAGCCCGTCGCCCGCCCGCTCGCTGAGCACCGCTCGCGCCGCCCGCCGCCCAGCCGCCGCGCCCTTCCTGTCCAGGCCCCCGGGCAGCGCCCGGTCCAGCTGCGTGCGGCGCGCCGGGACCAGGCGCAC
>JBHENF010000119.1:0-7653 GCA_046262175.1 Mycobacteriales bacterium | reverse complement strand
TGAGACCGGGCCGATCGGCCCGCAGGGGATCCAGGGGCCGAAGGGCGACACCGGGCTGACCGGTGCCACTGGTGCTACTGGCGCCAAGGGCGACACGGGTGAGACCGGCGCGCAGGGCGCGAAGGGCGACACCGGCCTGACTGGTGCCACTGGTGCTACTGGCGCCAAGGGCGACACGGGTGCGACTGGCGCTACGGGTGCCAAGGGCGACACCGGCGCTGCCGGCGCCAAGGGTGACACTGGCGCAACCGGCCCCGTTGGTCCGACCGGCGCGGCAGGACCGGAAGGTGTCGTCGGCCCGAAGGGCGACAAGGGCGACAAGGGCGACACCGGAGCTGTCGGTGCCACGGGTGCGAAGGGCGACACCGGCTCGGCTGGCACAAACGGTGTCGACGGAGCGAAGGGGGACAAGGGCGACACAGGTGCAGCGGGCGCGGTCGGCGCCACTGGACCGATGGGCCCGATCGGTGCGACTGGCCCGGCCGGACCGGCTGGCGCCAAGGGCGACACGGGCGCCGTAGGCGCGACGGGTGCTACCGGCGCGAAGGGCGACACGGGCGCTGCCGGCCCGGCGGGCGCGACTGGCGCCACGGGTCCCGTGGGCGCAACGGGTGCTAAGGGAGACACCGGAGCAACAGGTCCGACCGGCCCGACCGGTCCGACCGGTGCGACCGGTGCGACCGGTACGTTCAGCAGCGCTGGTGCGGCCGTTGTGACCGGATCGGCAGTGGCCGCCGGCAAGGGTACGTCCACGACGGCGACGATTTCCTGTGCGAACGGCAAGACGGCGATCGGCGGTGGCTACACCTTGAGCTCCGCCAACCTGTCGGTCACCGAGTCCCGGCCAGCGACCGCCGCCAACGGGACGACGCCTAACGGTTGGCTCGTCAAGGTGCTCGAGAACGGCACCAATGGTGGTAGCACGGTCACGACTTACGTGATCTGCGCTTCGTAACGCGCGATAGCCACTGCGGGCCCGCCGGCTCTCCGGCGGGCCCGCAGCTGTGCTGGATCAGTCGAGCGCTACTTGTTAAGACGCTGCCGGGGACGGTGCCTTGCTCGCGGCCGCTGCCGGCGCCTTCGTGGCCGGGATGCGGGCACCAAGCTTCGGGTTGAGGGCTAGGGCCGCCTTCAGCTCCTTCCCCGCCTCCGCCTCCTGACCCAGCCCGCGGAGCAGCAGCCCCAGGTTGAAGTGGGCCGCGGCGTCGCCGGGGTTGGCGGCCACGGCGCGTCGATAGAGCGTCACGGCCTCCTCCTTCTCCCCGGCGTTCTCCTGGATGATCGCCAGGTTGTACAGCGCTGGCTCATACGTCGGGTCGATGGCGAGCGCCTGCCGGTACTCGGAGATCGCTTTGTCGACGTTCCCCTGCGTCTGGTCGATGGCGGCCAGGTTGTACAGCGCGAACTTGTTGTTGGAGTCCTTGGCCAGGATGTCCTGGTACCCCTTGCGGGCAGCGGCGTAGTCGCCGGCCGCGTGCAGCTTCAGCGCTGCGTCGAGCGCCTTGCTCTCCCCAGCCTTGCCCGACGCGGTCGCAGTCGGCGAGGCATCCGCCTTGTCGCTGCCGCCCGCGCAACCGCTCAGGAGCAGGCTGCCCGCGATGGCCAGACCCGTGACGGCGTACCGCGTACGGCTGCAAGGACTGGTGCTTCCCACGTTGAACGTTCCCCTCGTCGTGCGCCGGCCGGTGCCGGACGCCGAATGATCTTATGTACGACCGATTCGTCACTACCCGGCGCGCCTGTTCCTCAGACGCTTCGAGCTGCTCCCGGGTTCTCAGGCAGACTGGGGCTCCGTTTGACAGGGCGCTGGGTTCGCCCCGCACACTGCCGCCGCACCCCACCGAAGCCGCAACACCTTGGAGAGCCGTGCCCGAGACCGACCTGCAGACCGCCAGCGGGCCGGGCACTGCTGCCCCGAGCAGCGGCACGCGGACGAAGGGCACGGGCCACCGCCTCGTCATCGTCGAGTCGCCGGCGAAGGCGAAGAAGATCGCCTCCTTCCTCGGCGCGGGCTACACCGTCGAGTCCTCGATCGGCCACATCCGCGACCTGCCGCGCAACGCCGCCGACGTGCCCGCCAGCCACAAGGGACAGCCCTGGGCGCGGCTCGGCGTCAACGTCGACAACGAGTTCGAGACGCTGTACGTCGTCAGCGCCGACAAGAAGAGCCAGGTCGCCAAGCTCAAGGCGCTGCTGAAGGACGCGGACGAGCTCTTCCTCGCGACCGATGAGGACCGCGAGGGCGAGGCCATCGCCTGGCACCTGCTCGAGACCCTGAAGCCCAAGGTCCCGGTACGCCGGATGGTCTTCCACGAGATCACCCCGGCCGCCATCCAGCACGCGGTGGAGACGCCGCGCGAGCTCGACCGCGCTCTGGTCGACGCGCAGGAGACGCGGCGCGTGCTCGACCGGCTGTACGGCTACGAGGTCAGCCCGGTCCTCTGGAAGAAGGTCATGCCGAAGCTGTCGGCGGGCCGCGTGCAGTCGGTCGCGACCCGCATCGTCGTGGAGCGCGAGCGCGCCCGGATGCGGTTCGTCGAGGCCTCGTACTGGGACATCGAAGGCACCTTCAAGGCCGACGCGCCCGAGCCGCTCGTCGCCACCCTCGTCAGCCTCGACGGCAAGCGCCTTGCGACCGGCCGCGACTTCGACCCCGACACCGGGCAGCTGACCCGCGAGGTCGTGCACGTCGACGAGGCGAGCGCGCGGTCGCTCGTCGAGCGCCTGGCGCAGCAGCCGTTCGCCGTCCGCTCCGTCGAGGACAAGCCGTACAGCCGCAAGCCGTACGCGCCGTTCATGACAAGCACCCTGCAGCAGGAGGGCGGCCGCAAGCTGCGGTTCTCGGCGCAGCGCGTCATGCAGACCGCGCAGCGGCTCTACGAGAACGGCTACATCACCTACATGCGCACCGACAGCGTCAACCTGTCGGAGACCGCCATCACCGCGGCCCGGGACACGGCGCGCGACCTGTACGGCCCCGAGTACGTGCCGGACGCGCCGCGCCGCTACACGTCCAAGAGCAAGAACGCGCAGGAGGCGCACGAGGCGATCCGCCCGTCCGGTGACGTCTTCAAGACCCCCGGGGAGCTGGCGCGCGAGCTGTCCGGCGACGAGCTGCGGCTGTACGAGCTCATCTGGCAGCGCACCGTGGCCTCGCAGATGGCTGACGCGCGCGGTGTCACCGCCAGCATCCGGCTCGGCGCGACCACCGCCGATGGCACCGATGCGGAGTTCTCGGCGACCGGCAAGGTCATCACGTTCCCCGGCTTCCTGCGGGCGTACGTCGAGGGCAGCGACGACCCGGACGCCGAGCTGGAGTCGACCGAGAAGCGGCTGCCCAACGTCGCCGTCGGCGACGCGCTCGGCGTCGAGCGGCTCGAGGCGGCGGGTCACACCACCAGCCCGCCGGCCCGCTACACCGAGGCGTCGCTGGTCAAGCAGCTGGAGGAGCTCGGCATCGGCCGGCCCTCCACGTACGCGTCCATCATCTCGACCGTCCAGGACCGGGGCTACGTCTGGAAGAAGGGCACCGCGCTCGTCCCGACGTGGCTGGCATTCGCCGTCATCGGCCTGCTGGAGCAGCACTTCGGCCGGCTCGTCGACTACGCGTTCACCGCGTCGATGGAGGACGACCTCGACCACATCGCCGACGGCGGCGAGAACTCCGTCGCGTGGCTGACCCGCTTCTACTTCGGCTCCGCGGACGGCAAGGAGGGCGGCCTCGCCAAGCAGGGCGGCCTGAAGAAGCTCGTCGGCGAGAACCTCGACGACATCGACGCCCGCGAGGTCAACTCCATCCCGATCGGGCGCACCGCTGACGGGACCGAGGCGGTCGTACGGGTCGGTCGCTACGGGCCGTACGTCCAGGTCGGCGAGCTGCGCGCGTCGCTGCCGGAGGACCTCGCGCCGGACGAGCTGACGCCGGAGCTGGCGCTCGAGCTGGCGTCCGCGCCGAGCGGCGACACGGTCCTCGGCGCGGACCCAGTCACCGGCTACGACGTGGTGGCGAAGTCCGGCCGCTACGGCCCCTACGTCACGCTGGCCCTGCCGGAGGGCTCGAAGGACAAGCCGCCGACCGGGTCGCTGTTCGCGTCCATGTCGCTCGAGACCATCACCCTCGAGCAGGCGCTGAAGCTGCTGACGCTGCCGCGCGTCCTGGGCGAGCTCGAGGGCGAGGAGGTGACCGCGCAGAACGGTCGCTACGGCCCGTACATCAGCAAGGGCAAGGACTCCCGGTCGCTCGCGTCCGAGGAGGAGCTGTTCACGGTCACCCTCGAGGACGCGGTCGCGCTGCTCGCCCAGCCGAAGGCGCGCGGACGTAACGCGGGTGTCGCAAAGCCGCCGCTGAAGGAGCTCGGCACCGATCCGGCGAGCGGCAAGCCCATGGTGGTCAAGGAGGGTCGCTTCGGCCCGTACGTCACCGACGGCGAGACGAACGCCTCGCTGCGCAAGGGGGACGACATCGAGACGCTGACCGACGAGCGGGCTGTCGAGCTCCTCGCGGAGCGGCGGGCGCGGGGACCGGCCGTGAAGAAGACCCCGGCCCGCAAGGCGGCGCCGAAGAAGAAGGCCCCCGCGAAGAAGGCCGCCGCCAAGAAGAAGTAGCCGCACGTACGCTCGACGCGTGGACCGTGCAGCGACCGATGACGGCCTGCCGCACCCCGATCTGGGCAAGGCGCGGGGGGTGCTGTCGATCCGCCCGTTCCGCCAGCTCTACACCGCGCTGGTGCTGTCCAGCTTCGGTGACTGGCTCGGCTTCCTCGCCACCACGGCGTTGGCCGCGCAGCTCGTCGAGGGCTTCACCGCGAAGGCGTACGCCACCGGCGGCGTCCTGGTGTTCCGCCTGCTGCCGGCGGTGCTCTTCGGCCCGCTCGCCGGCGCCTTCGCCGACCGGTTCGACCGTCGCC
Organism: Mycobacteriales bacterium; assembly: GCA_046262175.1. Classification (GTDB taxonomy): domain Bacteria; phylum Actinomycetota; class Actinomycetes; order Mycobacteriales; family SCTD01; genus RYN-124. The sequence continues at coordinate 2,746 of JBHENF010000119.1, read as the reverse complement.
GCACGATGGTCGTCTGCGACGTGGCGCGCTTCGCGCTGTTCGTCTCCATCCCGCTGAGCAACTCGCTCGTCTACCTGCTCGCGGCCTCCTTCCTCATCGAGTCCCTCAGCCTGTTCTGGATCCCCGCCAAGGAGGCGTCCGTCCCCAACCTGGTGCCGCGCGACAAGCTCGAGAGCGCCAACCAGGTCTCGCTCATCGCGACGTACGGAACGGCGCCGATCGCGGCAGCGGTCTTCGCGGCGCTCGGCCTGGTGTCACGCGCGCTCGGCAGCGGGTTCTCGTACTTCTCGACGCAGCCGGTCGACCTCGCGCTGTACGTCGACGCGGCGACGTTCCTCTTCTCGGCGCTGACGATCCTGCGGCTCGACATCCCGAGCCCCAAGGACAAGGCGGAGCGCAGGCACCCCGACTCGCCGAGCCTGCTGGCCAGCCTGCGCGAGGGCGTCAGCTTCATGCGTGGCGAGCCGCTGGCCCGCGGACTGCTCGTCGGCATGCTCGGTGCGCTCGCCGCCGGTGGCGCGATCATCGCGCAGGGCAAGCTGTTCGCCGCGATCCTCGGCGGCGGCGACGCTGCGTACGGCCTGCTGTTCGGCTGCATCTTCCTGGGCATCGCCGGCGGCGTCGCCCTCGGCCCGCGCCTCATCGGCGGGCTGTCCCGGCGCCGGTTCTTCGGCCCGTCCATCGTCGGCGCCGGCGCGTCGCTGACGTTCATGGCGCTGGTGCCGAACCTGTTCCTCGCCACCGTCGCCACGCTGCTCGTCGGCGCATTCGCCGGCCTCGCGTACGTCATCGGCCTCACCCTGCTCGGCGGTGAGGTGGCCGACGAGCTGCGCGGCCGGATGTTCGGCCTCGTCCAGTCGCTGATGCGCATCGACCTGCTGCTGGTCACCGGCACGACGCCGTTCATCTCCGGGTCCATCGGTCGGCACCAGGTGCACGTGGGGACGGCGACCGTCACCCTCAACGGCGTTTCGGTGACGCTGTTCGTCGGCGGCCTGCTCGCCATGGCTGTCGGCGTCGTGTCGTACCGGCAGATGGACGACCGGCCCGGCGTGCCGCTGCGGACCGACCTGCTGGCCCTGTTCAAGCGGTCGCCGGTGACACCGTCGTACGACGGCGTGTTCGTCGCGCTCGAGGGCGGCGAGGGGGCGGGGAAGTCGACGCAGGCCCGGCTGCTGGCGACGTGGCTGGAGGAGCAGGGTCACGAGGTCGTGCTCACCCGCGAACCGGGCGCGACCGCTGCCGGGCAGCGGATCCGCGACCTGCTGCTCGACCCGGCGACCGGCGGGCTGGCACCCCGCGCGGAGGCCCTGCTGTACGCCGCCGACCGCGCGCAGCACGTCGCCGGCGTGGTGCTGCCGGCGCTGCGCCGCGGCGCCGTCGTCATCACCGACCGGTTCGTCGACAGCTCGCTCGCCTACCAGGGCGCCGGTCGGCAGCTCGAGCGCGACGAGGTCGCGAAGCTGTCGCGGTGGGCGACAGAGGGGCTGCGCCCGGACCTCACCCTGCTGCTCGACGTCGAGCCGGAGGTGGGCCTCGCTCGCGCGCGCGGCGAGGGTGCGCCGGACCGGATCGAGCAGGAGTCGCTGGCGTTCCACCGCCGGGTGCGCGAGGGGTTCCTCGACCTCGCCCAGCTCGAGCCGGACCGGTACCTGGTGCTGTCCGCGGCCGAGCCGCCGGAGGTGACGCAGGCGGAGGTCCGGGCCCGGCTGACCGGGCTGCTGCCGGCGCGCGAGGTCGCACCGGTGTTGTCGTGACCGTCTTCGACGACCTGGTGGGGCAGGACCCGGCCGTCGAGGTCCTGCGCGCGGCCGCTGCCGCCGCGGCGCGCGTCGTCGCCGGCGACGTGGAGGGCACAGCGGCGATGACGCACGCCTGGCTGTTCACCGGCCCGCCCGGCTCCGGCCGGTCCGTCGCGGCCCGGGGGTTCGCCGCCGCCTTGCAGTGCGACGAGCAGGGCTGCGGCCATTGCGCCGTCTGCCGGCAGGCGCTCGGCGGCACGCACCCGGACGTCGCGGTCGTCGTACCGGAGGGGCTCAGCCTGGGGGTCGAGGAGGTGCGCCGGATCGTCGCCCACGCCGCCCGCCGCCCGACCGCGGGCCGCTGGCAGGTGACGGTCATCGAGGACGCCGACCGGATGCAGGAGTACGCCTCGAACGCGCTGCTCAAGGCGATCGAGGAGCCACCGCCGCGGGGCGTCGTGCTGCTGTGCGCGCCCAGCGTCGAGGACCTGCTGCCGACCATCCGCTCGCGCTGCCGGCTGGTGCCGCTGCGCACGCCGCCGGCCGCCGCCGTCGCCGACGTGCTCGTACGGCGGGACGGGATCGACCCGTCGATGGCGGCCTTCGCCGCGCAGGCGGCGCAGGGGCACGTCGGCCGAGCCCGTCGGCTGGCCCGCGACGAGGAGGCCCGACGGGAGCGGCGTGACGTCCTGGCGCTGCCGCGTTCGCTGCAGGGGGTGGGCTCGGCGCTGCAGGCGGCGAAGGACCTGGTGGACGCGGCAGCAGCCGAGTCCAGCCGGCTGACCAAGGGCCGGGACGCTGACGAGAAGGACTCGCTGTCGACCGCCCTCGGCGGAGGTGCGACCGGCAAGGGCTACACCGGCTCGGCGCCGCGCGGTGGGGCCGGCGCGCTGAAGGAGCTGGAGCGCAAGCAGAAGAGCCGCGGGACGCGCGCATCGCGGGACGCCCTGGACCGGGCGCTGGTCGACCTCGCCGCGTTCTACCGGGACGTGCTGACCATGCAG
>JBHENF010000118.1:0-9240 GCA_046262175.1 Mycobacteriales bacterium | reverse complement strand
ACCTGGTCCCGCTCGAGGAGGAGTCGTCCTCGAAGCTGCTCGAGCGCGCGTTCCGCAAGCGCGGCATCAAGCAGGAGCTCGGCGCGCGCTTCGAGCGGGTCGAGCACACCGACAGCGGCGTGCGCGTCCACCTCGACAGCGGTGGGGGAGACGAGCTTGCCGGTGCCCTGGACGGTCTCGATCTTGCGGCTCTTCACCAGGCCGGTGAGCCCCTTGTAGAGGCCCTCGACGACCTTGCCCTTGTACGCGTTGACGGCGGCGATGTCGACGGACTCGAACGTGCCGTTGACGCCGAACTGCGCCGCCTCCTTGATCACGTCGACGGTCTCGGCCGAGTGCAGGAGCGCCTTGGTCGGGATGCAGCCGCGGTGCAGGCAGGTGCCACCGACCTTGTCGCGCTCGATCATGACGACGCTCATGCCGAGCTCGGCGGCGCGCAGGGCGGCCGCGTAGCCGCCGCTGCCACCGCCGAGCACGACGAGGTCGACGGGGCCGTTCTCGGCCGCTGGCTGGGTCACTGCTGCTCCTCGCAGATCCGACGTGCTGTCCTGAGATGGCATCCTTCCACCTGAGAGGTACAGGGTGCGACCGCCCCTGCCGCATTCCCGGGGAGGACGCATGGGCCTGCGCGACCGGCTGCGCCGGGAGAAGCCCGGTACGCCGCGGCAGGCCCAGTCCGCGGACGTGGACCACCTGGAGGCGTTCGCCGGCAGCCGCCGCGGCGTCGAGGGGTTCGTCGAGCCAGCGACGATGAACACGACGACGACGCTCGTCCTGGTCGCCGGCGACGGCGAGTGGACGCGGCGGCGGGTGGACTCGCCCAAGGCGGCGTTCGCGCTGGGTTCGAAGCTCGCGATCCCGGTGTACGACGTGGCGGCGACGGGCTACCCGGCGCGCATGCGCGAGTGGACGGCGCGGCGCAAGGCGGCCGGCGACGTCGGGGTACCGGGAGCCGGCCCCTCCGTCTGACCGCGTCCGCCGCCCCGCTCGCACCACGCGTCCCGTTCCGCACACGAACTGATCACTGAGCGCGCCGCCAGCGGCGCGGCGGCCCGTTGGTGATCAGTGTGTGTGCGTCCGTGGCCCGAACCTGCGGCCTGATCAACACGCGTCCATCCGCCCTGAGCGGGGCGCGCGGGTTTCCCGCTGTTGATGACTCCGGACATGACGAAGCCCCGGCCGCGAGGAAGGCGGTCGGGGCTACGTCGAGCGGGAAGGTCAGCCCTTGCCGTGACCGCCGCGGTTGTTCTTGCCGCTCTCGGACGCGTGGTCGGAGTCGGAGTCGTCCTTGGCCTCGTCCGAGTCCTTGGCCTCGTCAGCGTCGTTGTCGTCGGCGTCCTTGGCCTCGTCGGAGTCCTTCGCCTCGTCGGAGTCGGTGTCGCCAGAGGTGGTCACCTTCGTGGCGTCACTGGGCTTGTCGCAGCTCTTGGCGGCGGCCGAGATGGCCTCGCCGCGGGCCTTGCCGGTCGCGGTGCCTTCCTGCGCCTTGTGCACGGCGGCCGACACGCAAGCGCCGTGGCTCGCCTCGGTCTTGGGCTCGTCCGGCTTGTCGCCCTCAGCCGGCTTCGGCGCGGGCAGCGTGATGCCGACCGTGGCGGTGTCGCTGCGGTTCGCCTTGCCCTGCTCGCTGGCGTGGTCGGTGCCGCGCAGGTTCTGCGAGGAGGTCGTGCCGGTCGGGGTGTCGCTGTCGGCGACGTTCGAGATGGCGACGGCGGAACCGCCGGCGACCAGAGCAGCGCCGGCGGCGGCGGCCAGCACGAGCTTGACGTTCGTGGCGGCGGCGGAAAGGAGCTTGTCGAGCACGGCGTACCTCCGAGCGTGGGGGACGGACTTGCGAGGTGTATCGCCCGCTTCGCCCCCGGCGTTACGCGCTGAGGTCCTCGAGTACCTGCACGAAGGTCCGGACGGCCGCGCCGGTGCCACCGTGCGGGGTGTAGCCGTACGCCTCGCCGCTGTTGTACGCCGGCCCGGCAATGTCCAGGTGCGCCCACTGGACGCCCTCCGTCACGAACTCCTGCAGGAAGATCCCGGCGGTCAGCATCCCTCCCTCGCGGGGGCCGCTGTTGACCATGTCGGCGATGTCGGAGTCGAGCCCCTTGCGCAGCTCAGCCGGCATCGGCATGGCCCATGATGGCTCGCCGGCCCGGTTCGCCGCCTCGACGACGGTGGAGCGCAGCGCGTCGTCGTTGCCCATGACCGCGGTCGTACGCGCGCCGAGCGCGATCAGCTGCGCCCCCGTCAGCGTCGCCACGTCGAGCACCACGTCCGGGCCGTCCTCGCAGGCGCGCGCGATGGCGTCGGCCAGGATCAGCCGGCCCTCGGCGTCGGTGTTCGTCACCTCGACGCGCAGGCCGTTCTTCATCGTCAGCACGTCGGACGGGCGGATCGCGGCGCCGCTCGGCATGTTCTCGGCCATGGGCACCCACGCCTCGACGTCGATCGCCAGCCCGAGCTGCGCGACGGCCCGCATGGTGGCGAGGACGGCGGCGGCGCCGCCCATGTCCATCTTCATCTCCTCCATCGCGGTAGGAGGCTTGAGCGACAGGCCGCCGGAGTCGAAGGTGATGCCCTTGCCGACGAGCGCGACCTTCTTCTTCGCGCCGCGCCCACCCTTGTACGACAGGTGCACGAGCCGCGGCGGCGCCGCCGAGCCCTGGCCGACGCCGAGGATCCCGCCGTAGCCGCCCTTCTTCAACGCCTTCTCGTCGAGCACCTCGACCGTGACGCCCGCGCCGCCGCACTCCGCCTTTGCCACGTCGGCCAGCTCGGCCGGGTGCAGGTCCGACGGAGGGGTGTTGACGAGGTCACGGGTCAGGCAGACGGCGGAGGCCACGACCTCAGCGCGGCGCAGCGCCGCCTTGGTCGCCTTGTCCTTCGCGTCCGGCACGACCACGACGACGTCCGCCACCGGCGACTTCTGCTCTGCAGCGCTGGTCGTGCGGTACTTGCTGAAGACGTACGCCCCCAGCACCGCGCCCTCCGCGACGGCCCGCACCGCGTCCGCGTCCGGGACAGGCAGCGCGAACGCCACCTTCTTCGTCCCCGCCAGCGCCCGCACCGCAGCACCCGCTGCGCGCCGGAGCGCCTCGCCGTCGTACGCGGGCTTGTTCTCGCCCAGGCCGACGGCCACGACGACAGCCGGGCCCTTGCCGCTCATGGTCGCGACGAGCGTGACCTCCTCGGCCTTGCCGGTGGCGCCGAGTCCCTGCAGCGCCGGAAGGAAGCCCTTGCCGAGGGTCTTTCCGACATCTCCGCCGCCCGGCGTCAGCGCCGGACCCTTAGGCCCCTTCGCGATGCCGACGACGAGCGCGTCGACCTTCAGGGACGTCGGGTTGCCGCTGGCCAGCGAGAGGGAGGTCACAGGCAGCGACCCTACCCAGCCGGCCAGCGCCGCCACGACCTCGCCGACCGGGCCGTCGCCGGGCAGCACCAGCCCCGGCTCGTCCGGCTGCAGGGGCTCGAGCGCAGCGAGCTGGCTGTCCAGCAACGACGCGGGCATGTAGTGACCGGTCCGCTGCTCCAGCCGCCGTCGGAGCTCGTCCGGCGACACCGTCACGTGGACGAAGCGCACCGACGGGTGCCGGTCACGCAGCACGTCGCGGTACGACCGCTTGAGCGCCGAGCAGGTGAGGACCGCGCTCTCGCCCGCGGCCTCCCGGCTGCCGATCCACCGGGCCAGCTCGGCCAGCCACGGCCACCGGTCCTCGTCGGTCAGCGGCGTGCCGGCGGCCATCTTCGCCACGTTCGCTGCCGGGTGCTGCTCGTCGCCCTCGGCGAACACCCCCCCGAGCCGCTCCGCGGCGCCTCGGGCGACGGTCGTCTTGCCGGACCCGGACACGCCCATCACCACGAGCGTCGTCGTCACGAGCGCACCCTGCCACGGAAGTATGGCGGCCATGAGCGTTGACCGGTGGGTGCGCGACCGCCTGCCCACACCCTCCGTCCACCTCGACGTGGCCGCCTGCGGGCGAGTCTCTACGGCGGTGCTGGACGCGCAGGTCGCGCACCTGCGCGCGGAGGCCGGTCTCGGCGGCTACGTCGCCGAGGACGCGGCGGCGACGCAGCTCGCCGGAGCGCGCCGGGCGCTGAGCGGCCTGCTCTGTGGCGCGGACGTCGCGTGGAGCGAGGGCGCCGGCGCTGCCTTCGTGACCCTGCTGCAGGCCTGGCCGCTGCCGCCTCGGTCGCGGGTCGGCACGGTAGGCAGTGAGTACGCGCCGAACGCGTACGTGCTGCGGCGGCAGGCGGCGCTGCGCGGCTGGGACGTCGTGCAGCTGCCGGTCGACGACCTCGGGCGGGTCACCGACGTGCCGGCCGGGCTCGACCTGCTGGCCCTGCCGCAGATCGCCAGCCAGCGCGGGATCGTCCAGCCCGACCTGTCCGGCTGTGGGATACCGGTGGTGCTCGACGTGGCGCAGAGCCTCGGCCAGACGCCGGTGCCGACCGGCTGCGCGGCGTACGTCGGCACCTCGCGCAAGTGGCTGTGCGGACCGCGCGGAATCGGCTTCCTCGCCGTTGACCCGGCGTACGAGCTGGACCTGCCGGTCGCGCCGCTGCCGGGCGCCACCGGGGCCGCCCATCTCGACGTCCACGAGGCGCACGTGGCCGGGCGGGTCGGCCTGGCGGTCGCGCTGGACGAGTGGACGCCCGAACTGCTGCCGGTCGTCCACGGCATCGCCGCCCAGCTCCGCACGCAGCTGTCCGACCTGCCGGGATGGACGGTCGTCGAGCCGGTGGACGAACCGACCGGCATCACGACGCTCGTCGGTGGCGACCCTGCTCCGCTGCGCGCGCGGCTGCTGGCGGAGGGGTTCATCACGACGCCCGTACCGACCACGCGATCCGCCGACATGGACCGCCCGGCGCTGCGGATCTCGACCGCCGCGTGGGTCACGCCCGATGACGTGGAACGCCTCCGGACCGCCCTAGGCTCGGCGGCGTGAGCGACCTCCAGCACAGCCCGCTGCACGACCGGCACGTCGCGCTCGGCGCCAAGATGGGCGACTTCGGCGGCTGGGACATGCCGATCCAGTACGCCGGCGTCCTGCAGGAGCACACCGCCGTACGCGAGGCCGTCGGCGTCTTCGACGTGAGCCACCTGGGCAAGGGCGTCGTCCGCGGCCCCGGCGCCGTCGACTTCGTCAACGACCGGCTGACGAACGACCTGCGCAAGGTCGGGATCGGGCAGGCGCAGTACACGCTCTGCTGCGACGAGGCGAGCGGCGGCGTGGTCGACGACCTCATCCAGTACGTCCGCAGCGAGGACGAGGTCTTCCTCATCCCCAACGCGGCGAACTCCTCGCGGGTCGTCTCGCGGCTCGCCGCTGACGCGAGCGGCGGCATCGAGGTGGAGGACCTGCACACGACGCTCGCCGTGTTGGCGGTCCAAGGACCGCAGTCGACGCGGGTGCTCACCGAGCTCGGCCTCCCCACGTCGCACGACTACATGAGCTTCACCGCCGCCTCCTGGCAGGGGCGCGACGTCGTCGTGTGCCGGACCGGGTACACCGGCGAGCTCGGGTACGAGCTGCTGCCGCGCTGGGACGACGCGGGCGACCTGTGGGACGCGGTGGTCGCGACCGGCGCGGTCCCGTGCGGCCTCGGTGCCCGAGACACGCTCCGTACGGAGATGGGCTACCCGCTGCACGGGCAGGACCTGTCGCTCGAGATCACGCCGGTGCAGGCGCGAGCGACCTGGGCGGTCGGCTGGAAGAAGGAGCGCTTCTGGGGGCGCGACGTTCTGCTCGCCGAGCGTGAGAGCGGTCCGCGCAGGCTGATGTGGGGGCTCGAGGCGCTGGACCGCGGGATTCCGCGCGCGCACATGACCGTCACCCGCGACGGCGCGCCGGTGGGCGAGGTGACGAGCGGGACGTTCTCGCCCACGCGCAAGGTGGGCATCGGCCTGGCGCTGCTCGACCCGTCGGTGGCCGAGGGCGACGAGCTCGCGCTGGACGTGCGGGGCCGTACGACCACGGTCCGCGTCGTGAAGCCGCCGTTCGTGCCGAGCAACGTCCGGTGACCCCGCGCCTGCTTGATCATCGCCGTGTGAGCGACCGCCGGCGCCCGACCGCAGGCGGTGCCGCACGCGGCGATGATCATGGAGGCGGCGCCGCCAGGAGCTCGACCGCTTGCGTGAGCAGGCTCGCGGCCATCCGGCCGCCGCCGGGGACCGCCAGCCCCAGGTCCAGCAGCGGCTCGAGCGCTAGATCGGCCAGCGCGAGCCGGGCCGCCGTGCCCGGCGGCTGCGACCCGGCCAGCCACCAGTGCCGCGCGCCGGGCTCGAGCCGCTCCGCGACGAGCGCCGCACCCGCGACCGCGGCCGACACGTCCAGCACCACCGGGGTCTTGCGTAAGGCCGACTGCCCCAGCAGCCCCACCAGCCGGCCGAGCACCGGGTCCGCTGCCAGCCGTTCCGGGTCGCCCACGTGCTGTCGCGCCGCGCGCAGGCCGTCCCGCACCGCGACCAGGCGCGCGGCCCAGCCGGCGTCGGCCGCTGTGCCGACCGCCATCACCGGCTCGAGGTCCAGCAGCGCGCACACGGAGACCAGTCCCGGAACCGGGTCGGCCGAGGACGAGAGCATCAGCAGGTCGGCGCCCGCGTCGGCGAGGGCGTCGGCCTCGGCCCGGCCGGCGGCGAGCCCGTCCCCGCAGGCGACGTCGAGGGCGCGCGGATGCCGGGGCGCCCGCGGCGGCCAGCTGCCCTGAGCGGCGGCCAGCCACTCGAGCGCGGCGCCCAGCCGACCGAGCTGCGGCGCGGCGCCCTCCACCCGTACAGGCCGCTCGACGCTCACCCGCCTAGCCTGCCGCACACCGAACGACGAGAGGACCGGCATGGCCTGGACGTGGCGCTACGAGGGACCCGACGGCAGCACGGTGCAGCCGGAGGGCGTGGCCGAGCCGGAGCAGTTCCCGAGCCAGTCCGACGCCGAGAGCTTCATCGGCGAGACGTGGCGCGAGCTGCTCGACGCCGGCGTGCAGCAGGTGACCCTCTTCGAGGGGGACCGGAAGGTCTACGGTCCGATGGCGCTGGACATGCCCGGCTAGGGCCGGGCCTTGGGGCTCTCCGTCTTCGCCGGGTCGGTGGTGACGACGCCCTCGAGCACCTCATCGATCCGCGTGAGCAGCTCCGGCTCCAGCTTCTTGCCGGCCGCCGCCGCGTTGTCGCGCACCTGCTCCGGCCGCGAGGCACCGACGATCGCGGACGACACGTTCGGGTTCGCGAGTACCCACGCAACCGCAAGCTGGGCCATCGTCAGACCGGCCTCCTCGGCGATCGGCTTGAGCTGCTGCACCTTCTCCAGCACCTTCGGGTTCAGCCAGCGGCTGATCATGTTGGCGCCGCCGTTCTCGTCGGTGGCGCGGGAGCCGGCCGGCGGCTGCTGGCCCGGCAGGTACTTGCCCGTCAGGACGCCCTGCGCGATCGGGCTCCAGACGATCTGCCCGATGCCCTCCTTCTCGCACAGGGGGACGACCTCGGACTCGATGACACGCCACAGCATCGAGTACTGCGGCTGACTGGACGCGATCCGGTCGAAGCCCATCCGGTCGGCGATTTCGAGCGCCTGCGCGATCTCGGACGCCTTCCACTCCGAGACGCCGACGTACATGACCTTGCCGGCGCGGACCAGGTCGTCGAACGCGCGGAGCGTCTCCTCCAGCGGCGTCTCGTAGTCGAACCGGTGCGCCTGGTACAGGTCGATGTGGTCGGTCTGCAGCCGCTTCAGGGAGTTGTTGCAGGACTCGAGGATGTGCTTGCGCGACAGCCCGCGGTCGTTCTTGCCGGGCCCGGTCGGCCAGTAGACCTTCGTGAACAGCTCGTACGACTCGCGCCGAACGCCCTTGAGCGCCTCGCCCAGGACCGACTCCGCCTTGGTCTGCGCGTAGACGTCAGCGGTGTCGAACGTGGTGATGCCGACCTCGAGCGCCTCCTTGACGCAGGCGGTCGCCTGATCGGCCTCGACCTGCGAGCCGTGGGTCAGCCAGTTGCCGTACGAGATCTCGCTGATCTTGAGGCCGCTGCGGCCGAGGTTGCGGAACTCCACGTGGAAGGCACTCCTAGTACGGGCGAGCGAGGCTCGCGAAGCGGGGGTTCAGCCGGCCGGCGGACGCCTTCGGGAAGGACACATGGCCCGGGTCGCCGTCGCTGACGTACGTCGTCACCTTGCCCGAGTACAGCTGGGGCAACCAGTCGGTGCTCGTGAAGGCCTGGTCGCCCGTGCGCATGCCGGAGCGGATGCGCGGCACGTACATCGGGTTGAACGTCGCGCTGTACGGGGACGGCGCCGGGTTGCTGCCGACCGCCATCACGCCGGCGAAGCTGTACCCGTCGCCCTTCGCGGCGAGGGCCTTGTTGCGGGGGCGGACGCCGAGCGGCAGCGCCATCGTCGTGACCTTCGCGTCGGGCGCGGCCTTCGTGATGACAGCTAGGCCCGCGCGCATCTCCGCCTGCACGCCGGCGTCGTCGAGCTGCTTGAGGTTGGCGTGGCTTGCGGTGTGGTCGCCGAGCTCCATGCCCAGCGCGACCAGCTTGCCGAGGTAGGCGTCCTTGCCGGCGAACGGGTCGGCGTTCACGTAGAAGGTGCCGACGGGGTGGTCGTCGCCGTGCGCCTTCGCGACCGCCAGCAGGATGCCGACGCCGCTGTTGGGGTCGATGCTGCCGTCGGGCAGCTCGCCGTACTGCGACACCGTCGAGTCGTCGTACGTGAGAACCACCGGCTTCGCGCCCGCCGGGAGGTCGATCGTGCCCGCGACCAAGGCCGCGGCGGTCACCGTGCGGTACCCGTGCGCGTACAGGCCCTCCAGCTCGGCCCGGTACTGCGCCGGCGTCTGGTCGTACACGCCGCGCGGCTGGGCGACGAACTGGTGGTACATGACCACCGGCACCTGACCGAGCTCGTTGGCCTTCACCGCCGCGGGGTCGGCCGCGGGGGAGGCGGACGGCGACGACACGGTTGCGGCGGGGGATCGCGACGGAGCGGCGGTCGGGCTCGAGCTCCCGCCGCACGCAGCACTGGTCAACGCGACTCCGGCGAGTACTGCCGCCAGGGCGGAGCTGCGGCGGTAACGTGCGCGCATCGCGCCGTTCCTCCTCGTCTGCAGGGGTTTTCGACAGGCTTGTTGCTACCACCCACCGCTCTCCCGGAAGGCCCGCCCGCACCGTGTCCCGCCTGCGCCGTCCCGCCGTCCTCGTCCCGATCGCCGTGGTCGCCGCCCTCGCGGTCGGCGTCCCCACCGCCCTGGCCA
>JBHENF010000117.1:0-5987 GCA_046262175.1 Mycobacteriales bacterium | reverse complement strand
GTCCCGCCATGGTGGCGACCGCCGTGGCGGTGAGCCGGGAGCGGGAGCGTTGGGCCTGCACGCAGACATCCTGCCCCGCAACCGCCGGCCGCGGGGCGCTAGTCAGGCGCCGCGTCCAGCGCCCGCCGCGACAGCGCCTCGGTCTCGGCCAGACCCGCCCGCAGCCCCTCGAGCTCGAGCGCCAGGTCGCTGATCTGGGCGGCGCTGGTGTCGACACCGCCGGTGGTGGCGGTCAGCGCGAGCACCTCCGCAAGGCGCGCGCCGAGGCCCTCCAGGCCGAGCGTCGCGGCCTCCATCCGGGCGAGCAGCGTCTCGCGCGCCCCGCGCAGCCGGTCGCGTACCTCGAGCCGGTCGCGGACCGCTGCGGCGGAGCGCCGGATCTCGGCCTCCACCTCCGGCGTACGCGCGCGGTGCGCCGCCGCCTCCAGCCGGGCCGCCTCCGCGTCCAGGCCGTGGACGTCGACCCGGCGGAGGGCGCTCTCCACCGCGGTCACCTGCGCGGCGACCCGGCTGAGGTCGGTCAGCGTGTCGCCGGCCTCGTCCGCCGCGCTGGAGACGGCGAGGCCGGTGGGGCCAGCGGTGGTCGTCGCGGCCATCTCGTCGAGGCTGCGTACGGCCGCCTCGGCGCGGCGCAGCCAGCCGGCTGCGGCGCTGCCGCGCGGCGGCCGCGGGATCTCCAGACCCGGGCGCGCGGGCTCCCGGTTGACCAGGAGGCCGCTGACCGCCTTGACCCCCAGCACGACGGCCCCGACCCCGACACCCAGCGCGATCGCGGGCCCGGAGGCGAGGGTGGCGCCGGCGAGGGCCCAGGCCATGCCGCCGGAGACGCCGCCGGCGACGAGCCCCCACGGGTCGCGCAGCTCGTCGGACAGGCTCACCCGGCGAGTCTCCCCCACGCGGCCCGGCGACGGAGCGGTCCCGGGCGGAGCCCACTCGCCCCAGAACGCACACAGACTGATCGTCGTCGACCGCTTCAGCGGCGCGGCGAGCCGGCGTGGATCAGTCTGTGTGCGGGGAAGCGGCGGGGATGATCAGCAGGCAAGGCGACAGCGCCGGGCTCAGAAGTTGCTGAGCACCGCCGTCAGCACCTTGTCGATGGAGGCCGGGTCGGAGGCGTCGTACGCCGCCGCCCGCGTCGCGTCCGCGATCTTCGTCAGCTCGCCGATGTCGGCGTCGTCCCCGTACGCGATCGGGAAGACCCGGACGGTGCGGTCCGCGTCCTCGTTGTCGAGCTCGTCGGTCAGCGAGTCGATGTTGTTGTCGTCGGGGAACTCGTTGCGCCCGTCGGTGAGCAGCACCACCGCGTTGATGCGCGTCCGGTCGTACGACGCAGCCAGTGCCTTGTTCGCAGCTCGCGCGGTCGCGTAGAGCCCCGTCCCGCCCTCGGGCTGCAGGTCGGCGATCATCCGTCGGGCGACAGCGGCCTGCGTCGACGCCGGCCCGAACGGCACCAGCTGGCGGTACGGCTTGCTGCCGTCCTGCTCGGTCGAGAACACCCACAGCGACAGCTGGTCGTCCGGCGCGAGCAGGCCCACGGCCGACGCGGCCGCCTTCTTCGCCAGGTCGAGCTTGGTCGCGCCCTCGGACCCGACCTGCTCGCCCATCGAGCCCGACACGTCCAGCACCAGCAGCACCTTCGCCCGCTTGCGGTTGCGCTCCCAGGAGTCCTTCACCCCGGCCAGCACGGCCGGTGCGGGCGGACCGATGACCGCCTTGGGCTGGTCCGGCAGCATGCCCTCGCCCGGGTTGATCCGGCTGCCCGGCTTGCCCTGGTAGTCACGGAACGCCGCCTCGGTGAACCGCTGCTGCGCCTTGCTCGACTGGACGTACGTCAGGAAGTCCGCGGCGACCGCCCGCTTCGCGTCGTCCACCCACGGCGCCTTCAGCACGACGAAGGGGTTGTCGCTGAACAGCGTCCCCTCCTTCGGGTAGATCGCGGCCAGCGGCGTGCGCGGCTTCGGGTGCTTGCCCAGCGTCTTGGGGTCTCCGGTCGGGTTGCCCTGGTTGTAGTCCCAGACCGACTTCTCCTCGACCGTTGCGGCACTCACGTACGACAAGCCCTGGCCGGCGTCGTCGGCCTTCTGCAGGTTCGACAGGAACGTCAGCGTCGTGTCGCCGTAGTGGACGACCGAGCCCTCGACCGCCTTGACGTACGCGACGACCTTCGGGTCCGTGAGGTCCTTCGCGCTCAGGTCCGTCGAGCGCTGCGTCGCGGCGAAGTACGCGCCGATCGTCGCGTGCAGGCCGGACGTGGAGAAGTTCGGGTTGGTCTTGCCGAGCTTGAACGCGCCGTACGGCTTGCCGTACTTCGCCCACCCCGTGGGGTCCTTCGCGAGGGCGAGGATGTCGCTCCAGCCGATGGGCTTGGCCGGCCAGCCGAGCGTCTCGGCCATCGGCTTGGGCATGGCGATGACGAGCGGCGTTCGGGCGATGCCGGGCAGCTTCTCGTCGCCGACCAGGTCGGGCGCGTCGCGCGAGGTCGTGGCCTGGCGGAGCAGGCCGGTCCAGCTCTGGGAGGCAGGCGACCAGACGTCCGGGCGCGGCCCGTCCACCCGCTCGTCCCAGCCGCGACCCAGGGCGGTCGCCGCGCCACCGCTCGCCTTGCTGGTCACCATCACGCGAGCGCAGCTGCCGCCGGCCTCGCCGTCGTCCTTGGCGTAGTCGTCGGCGATCGCGGACAGCAGCGCCGCCTTCTCGCTGGACGCGGTGACGGCGAGGGTGACGCAGCCGCTGGGGCTGACGGACGGCCCGAGGTCGCCGGCACCGCCCGCGGAGTCACTGCCGCCGGAGGTGGCGCTGCGGACCGCGAGCACCGCGACCACGCCCACCACCACGGCGACGACCAACGGCACCCGGTTACGACCCGCCAACTCTCCCCCTCGTCAGACGACGAGGCCATGCTGTCACGCTCAGGCGGCGGCGACGACGTCCCTGATGCGGTGCACGGACGCCACCGGCGCGTCGGCGCCGACCGGCTCCAGGACGCGGTCAGGCGCAGGCTCCAGCACGGACAGCGTCTCGCTCACGTCGCGCAGGACGTCGGACAGCCGCACGCCGAGCGCCCGGCAGATGCTGGCGAGCAGCTCGGACGAGGCCTCCTTCTGCCCGCGCTCGACCTCGGACAGGTAGCCGAGGGAGACCTGGGCCGCGCCGGACACCTCGCGCAGGGTGCGCTGCTGGCGCAGCCGCGTGGTGCGCAGGGACTCGCCGATCAGCGTACGAAGAACCGCCATGCCCGCCACCTCCCTGCTCGTCGTGGCGCCAACGCTACTCGCGACGGGGCGGCTCGGCACAGGGGCGTCCGCTCAGGGCGCAACGGCCAGCGTGCGCCGCAGCAGGTCGAGTGCGCCCGTGACGGCGAGCAGCCGGACGCGTTCGCGGTCGCCGGGCAGCCGGATGCTGCGGACCGCACCGCCGTCGGGGCCGGCCACCGCGACGTGCACGGTGCCGACCGGCTGACCCTCCTGCTCGGCCGGCCCCGCCACCCCGGTCGCGCCGATCCCGTACGTCGCGCCGAGCCGCTCGCGCGCGCCGGCCGCCAGCGCCGCGGCGACCTCCGGCGACACCGCACCGGCCGTGTCCAGCAGAGGGCCGGGCACGCCCGCGAGCGTCTCTTTCAGGTCGGTCGCGTAGACCACGGCCGACCCGCGGAAGGTGGCGGACGAGCCGGGCATCCGCGACAGCGCCGCACCGAGAAGCCCGCCCGTGAGCGACTCCGCCACGGCGACGGTCGCGTTGCGCGCCGCCAGCAGACGGTGCACGACCTCGTCCAGCCGGTCGTCGTCGCGTCCCCACACCGCGTCCCCGAGCGCCGCGGCGACCGCGTCCGCGAGCGGCGTCAGCACCGCGTCGTCGCTCCCGGTGAAGCGCACGCGCGTGATGCCGCCACCCGCGAGGTACGCCAGTGCGACCCCGTCCGGCACCTGGACCGTCCGCTCCACCACGCCGGCGACCGCGGACTCGCCCCGGCCGGCGGTGTGCACCGTTCGCGTGACGACCACGGTGCCCGACCGCTCGCGCAGCTCGGCCAGCACCGGCTCGGCCGTCGCCTGCAGCTCGTGCGGCGGCCCTGGCAGCGCGTACATCAGCCGGTCCCGCACCTCGAGGCGCAGCCCCGGCGCCGTGCCCACCGGGTTGGCCAGGACCGCGGCGCCGCGGGGTACGTCGGCCTGGCGCAGCACCTCCGGCGGCATGTCGTACCCGAAGGCCTTGAAGCGCGCCCGCAGCTCGTCCTCCAGCTCCGGCACGCGGTCGATCCGCACGCCCGCTGCCGCGGCGACCGCGTCGCGCGTGATGTCGTCGCTGGTCGGCCCGAGCCCGCCGCAGACCAGGACCACGTCGGCGTCCTCGAGCGCGCGCTGCAGCACGACGGCGAGCCGCGGCAGGTCATCGCCGACCATGGCCGAGGCAACCACCTCGACGCCCACGGCGGCGAGCTGACCGCCCAGCCATGCGGCGTTGGTGTTGACGGTGTCGCCCAGCAGCAGCTCGTCGCCGACGGCCACGACCGCAGCGGTCAGCGTCACCGAGCCGCCTTGCGCGCGCGCTTCATCGCGGCCCGGTCGCTGGTCTGCCGAAGCGTCAGAGCCCTCGCCACGTAGTCGATCCCGGTCACCACCGTCACCACCACGGCGGCCGCCATGACGAGAGCGCGGCCCGTGCCGAGGATCCCCGACAGGGGCAGCAGGTAGAGCGCGATCGCCAGCCCCTGCAGCAGCGTCTTCAGCTTCCCGCCGCGACTCGCCGGCATCACGCCGTGCCGGATGACCCAGAAGCGCAGCGCTGTCACGCCTACCTCGCGCACGAGCACGACGATGGTCACCGCCCACGGCAGGAGGTCCAGCACCGACAAGCC
This sequence comes from Mycobacteriales bacterium, assembly GCA_046262175.1. GTDB lineage: Bacteria > Actinomycetota > Actinomycetes > Mycobacteriales > SCTD01 > RYN-124. The sequence goes on along the minus strand of JBHENF010000117.1, from coordinate 1,132 downwards.
GATCAGCGCCGCGCCGATGAGCGCCTTGTCGGCGATCGGGTCGGCGAGCTTGCCGAACGACGTGATGAGGTTGCGGCTGCGCGCCAGCTGGCCGTCGACCCAGTCGGTGTACGACGCGAGCGCGAACACGACGCAGGCAGCGATCCGGAACCCCTTGGACGCGCCGTCGTCGTACAGCAGGCACAGCAGGAACACGGGGACGAGCGCGAGCCGCAGCACCGTGAGCTGGTTGGCGATGTTGAGGTTGCTGACGCGCGCCACCGGCGCCGTCGCCGGATCCCCCGGCCCCTGGGTCGTGCTCACACGGTGGCCGGGGAACGCACCAGCTCAGCCACCAGGTCGACGCCCTCGGTGCCGACGACGACCGCGCGGACCAGGTCGCCGACCCGCAGGCCGTCGCCGCGCACGAACGTCGTGCCGTCGACGTCGGGCGCCTGGTGCTCCGCGCGCCCCTCGCCGTCGGGCTGCTCCACCAGCACGACCACCGTCTCGCCGATGCGCTCCTCCGCCCGCTGCGCGGTCAGCTCCTCCGCCAGCGCGGTGAGCCGCTGCACCCGCCGCTCGACCTCGGCCGGCTCGACCTTGTCCGGCAGGTGCTCCGCCTCGGTGCCGTCCTCGTCGGAGTAGCCGAACACGCCGATGGCGTCGAGCCGCGCCGAGCTCAGGAACCGCTCCAGCTCCGCGACGTCGGCCTCGGTCTCGCCGGGGAAGCCGACGATCACGTTGCTGCGGACGCCGGCCGTGGGCGCGGCTGCGCGGATCTGCGCGAGCAGGTCGAGGAAGCGCTCGGTGTCGCCGAAGCGCCGCATCCGCCGCAGCACCGGGCCGCTCGCGTGCTGGAAGCTCATGTCGAAGTACGGCACGACACCGGGCGTGGACGTCAGCGTCTGGACGAGCGTCGGGCGCATCTCTGCCGGCTGCAGGTAGGATAGCCGCACCCGCGGGGCGATCGTCGCGAGCTCGGGCAGCAGCGTCTCGAGCAGCTTGAGGTCGCCGAGGTCCTTGCCGTACGACGTGGAGTTCTCGCTCACCAGCACCAGCTCCCGCACGCCGCTGTCGGCGAGCCAGCGGGCCTCGGCGAGCACGTCGCTCGGCCGCCGGCTGACGAACGCGCCGCGGAAGGACGGGATCG
>JBHENF010000116.1:0-9573 GCA_046262175.1 Mycobacteriales bacterium | reverse complement strand
CCGCCGAGCCGTCCCGCTTCGACCCGGTGCCTGCACCGGCGCCCGCACCCGCCGTCGCCGGGCTGAAGGGTGAGGCCGCCGTCCGGCTGGCCGGCAAGGCCGGCGCGGCTGCGATCGGGATGACGCTGATCGCCGTGGGCGTCTACGCGGCTCGCACGGCGCAACAGGTCCTGCGGCGGTACTCCTAGCGGCTGTACTAGGCGCGGCGGGTGCGCCGGCGCAGGACCGCGAGCGCTGTTCCGCCCGCCGTCAGCAGCACGACGCTGACCGGCAGCGCGGACAGCCCCTGCGTGGGCTCGGTCCGCGCGGCGGGGACGACCTTCGCCGTCGCCGGATCGCCGGCCGGCACCGGCGGTGGACCGGGCGGCTCGTACAGCTGTCCGACCGGCGTCGCGCCCGCTGCCTCGGCAGCGAAGCCCCAGTCGAGCAGGCTCGCTACCTCCGGCCACACGCGCGCCTTCGCGTGCAGGACGGTGACGATGATGCTGTGCCCGTTGCGGGTCGCGGCGCCGATGTAGGTCGCGCCGGCCTTGACGGTGTAGCCGTTCTTGATGCCGATCGCGCCGTCGTAGTTGAACAGCAGCTTGTCGTGGGTGGTGATGCGCAGGGGCTTGCCCATCCGGCCGAGGATGGTCGAGCGCTTGGTGCCTACGTACTGCCGGAAGTCCGACAGCCGCATCGCCTCGCGGCCGATCAGCGCGAGGTCGTACGCCGTCGACAGCTGCCCCGGCGCGTCGAGGCCGGACGGGTTGACGGCGTGCGTGTCGGTGGCGCCGATCCGGGCGGCCTCACCGTTCATCAGGTCTGCGACCGCCTGCTGCCCACCTGAGTTCGTGGCCAGGGCGTTCGCGGCGTCGTTGCCCGACGTCATCAGCATCGCGCGGAACACCTGGTACGCCGGGTACTTCACGTCCTCGAGCAGGCCGACGCGGCTGCCCTCGATGGCCACGTCGTCGTAGGTCGGCACGATCTTGCTGGCCTTGTCGACCCGCGGGATCAGGGTCAGCGCGGTGAGGACCTTCAGCGTGCTGGCCGGCAGCAGCCGGTGGTGCGCGTCCTTGGCCGCGAGGATCTGCCCGGTGTCGAGGTCGGCCACGAGGAACGAGGTCGGGGACAGGCCGGCCGGAAGCGCCGGAGCGCCGGCCGCGACCCTGGTGCCTGGTCCGGGTACGGGGATCTCGTCGGCGGCCGCCGGGCTCGCGCCGAGGCTGACGGCCAGCAGCACCGCAGGCAGCAGCGCCAGTCGGCGAGGAGGAGTCCGCATGGTTCGCCGACGGTACTCGACGGGGGGTGCCGTCCGCTCTGAACGACACTGTCCGATGTGACCCGCCGTACCGCCTGGTTCCTGCTCGCTGCCGGGCTGTTCCAGTGGCTGGTCTGGCCGACGTTCCTGCACAACATCTGGACCGACTCGCGCTCGTTCGACGACGGGCCTACTGGCTTCCTCGTCGTGCACGCGGTGCTGACGGTGATCCAGCTGGCGCTCGCGACAGTGCTGATCTTCCTCGGTGGCGGGGGGTTGCGGACCGGAGGGCCGCGGCGCGCCGCGCTTGACCACGACGGTGCGCCGCACGAAGTGCGGTAGGTCCCCGGTGCGTCCGGACGTACCGCTCCTTGTGCAGCCAAGCTGAGCGTGCGGAGAAGCGACGACGGCGCACGAAGTGCGGTGGGTCGCCGGGCGGGCGCCACGTACCGCAGATCGTGCCGCCGCATGCGCGGGTGAGCCGACGGGAGGTTCGCGCCCGGACCGTCAGATGCGGCGGAAGATCAAGGCGCGCTTGACCTCCTGGATCGCCTTCGTGATCTCGATGCCGCGCGGGCAGGCGTCCGTGCAGTTGAAGGTCGTCCGGCAGCGCCAGACGCCCTCCTTCTCGTTGAGGATCTCCAGCCGCTCCTCGCCGCCGTCGTCGCGGCTGTCGAAGATGAACCGGTGCGCCATGACGATGGCCTGCGGTCCGAAGTAGCTCTCGTCGTTCCAGAACACCGGGCACGAGGTGGTGCAGGCGGCGCACATGATGCACTTCGTGGTGTCGTCGAAGCGCGCGCGGTCCTGCGCCGACTGCAGCCGCTCGCGCGTCGGCTCGCGGCCGTCGGTGATGAGGAACGGCTTGACCGACCGGAACGCCTCGAAGAACGGCTCCATGTCGACGACGAGGTCCTTCAGGACCGGCAGGCCCTTGATGGGCTCGACCAGGATCTCGTCGCCGAGGTCCTTCACCAGCACCTTGCACGCGAGCCGGTTGACGCCGTTGATGCGCATCGCGTCCGACCCGCACACCCCGTGCGCGCAGGACCGGCGGAACGTCAGCGACCCGTCCTGGTACCACTTGATCTGGTGCAGGGCGTCCAGCAGGCGGTCGCCCTTCTCCACCGGCACCTCGAACGCCTGCCAGTTGGCCTCGGGGTCCACCTCGGGGTCGAACCGGCGGACCTTGATCGTCACCGTTCGCAGGTGGTCGGCCACCGGCGACTGGTCCTCGGGCGCGCGCTCCTCGACCACGGTCATGCCTAGTACTTCCGTTCCATCGGCTGGTAGCGGGTCTGCACGACGGGCTTGTAGTCCAGGCGGATCTCCGCCTGCAGCCCCGACCCCTCGCGGTACGCCATCGTGTGGCGCATGAAGTTGACGTCGTCGCGGGTCGGGTAGTCCTCGCGGAAGTGCCCGCCGCGCGACTCGTTGCGCGCGTGCGCCGAGACCACCAGCACCTCTGCGAGGTCGAGCAGGAAGCCCAGCTCGACGGCCTCGAGCAGCTCGGTGTTGTAGCGCTTGCCGCGGTCGCTGACGCCGACCCGCTGGTAGCGCTCCTTCAGCGCGGCGATGTCGATCTCCGCCTGCTTCAGCGTCGCCTCGGTGCGGTAGACGGACGCGTTGGTGTCCATCGTCTCCTGCAGGTCGTCGCGGATCGCCGCGACCAGCTCGGTGCCGCCGCCGTCCTGCAGCCGGGCCAGCAGTGCCTCGACGTCGGCCGTCGGGTTCGGTGGCATCTCCGTGAAGTCGTGGCTGTTGGCGTACGCCGCCGCGGACATGCCGCCGCGCCGGCCGAACACGTTGATGTCCAGCAGCGAGTTGGTGCCGAGCCGGTTGGCGCCATGGACCGACACGCAGGCGACCTCGCCGGCCGCGAACAGGCCAGGCACGACGTCGGTGTTGTTGCGCAGAACCTGGGCGTCGATGTTGGTCGGCACGCCGCCCATCGCGTAGTGCGCCGTCGGCTGGATCGGGATCGGGTCGGTGTACGGCTCGATGCCGAGGTACGTGCGCGCGAACTCGGTGATGTCCGGCAGCTTCGCGTCGAGCTGCTCCGGCGGCAGGTGTGTCAGGTCGAGGAACACGTGGTCGCCGGCCGGTCCGCAGCCGCGGCCCTGCCGGATCTCGGTGTAGATCGCGCGGGCGACCATGTCGCGCGGCGCGAGGTCCTTGATGGTCGGCGCGTACCGCTCCATGAAGCGCTCGCCGTCCTTGTTGCGCAGGATGCCGCCCTCGCCGCGGGCGCCCTCCGTGAGCAGGATGCCCATCTTCCAGATGCCGGTCGGGTGGAACTGGAAGAACTCCATGTCCTCCAGGGGCAGGCCCTTGCGGTAGACGATGCCCATGCCGTCGCCGGTCAGCGTGTGCGCGTTGGACGTGACCTTGAAGACCTTGCCGAAGCCGCCGGACGCGAACAGCACCGACTTCGCCTAGAACACGTGCAGCTCGCCGGTCGCCAGCTCGTACGCGACGACGCCGGCGGTCACCCCGCCGTTGAGCGCGAGGTCGAGCACGTAGAACTCGTTGAAGAAGTCGATCTGCTCCTTCACGCACTGCTGGTACAGCGTCTGCAGGATCATGTGGCCGGTCCGGTCGGCCGCGAAGCAGGAGCGGCGGACGGCGGCCTCGCCGTGGTTCCGCGTGTGCCCGCCGAAGCGGCGCTGGTCGATGCGTCCTTCGGGCGTGCGGTTGAACGGCAGGCCCATCTTCTCCAGGTCGAGGACCGCGTCGATGGCCTCCTTGCACATCACCTCGGCGGCGTCCTGGTCGACGAGGTAGTCGCCGCCCTTGACGGTGTCGAAGGTGTGCCACTCCCAGTTGTCCTCCTCGACGTTGGCCAGGGCAGCGCACATGCCGCCCTGCGCCGCGCCGGTGTGGGAGCGCGTCGGGTAGAGCTTGGTCAGCACGGCCGTACGGGAGCGCTTGCCGGCCTCGAGGGCGGCGCGCATCCCGGCGCCGCCCGCCCCGACGATGACCGTGTCGTACTTGTGGAACTGCACGCCGCTGCTCCTACGTCAGGTTCGGGTCGAACGTGAAGATGACCAGCGTCCCGAGCAGCAGCACGAGGAACGACGACATGTAGAGCAGCATCTTCAGCCAGAACCGGGTGCCGTCCCGCTCGGCGTAGTCGTTGATGATGACGCGCAGGCCGTTGGTCCCGTGCAGCTGCGCGAGCCAGAGCTGCGCGAGGTCCCAGGTGCGCCAGAACGGCGAGGACCAGCGACCGGCGACGAAGGCGAAGTTGACCTTCTGCACGCCGCCGTCGAGCACCGTCATGATCAGCAGGTGCCACAGCACGAGCACGAACAGCAGCAGGCCGCTCATGCGCATGAAGATCCAGGCGTACATCTCGAAGTTGGTCTTGGAGCGGCTGCCGGACGGCCTCTTGCGCCGGTTGCGCGGCGCCTCGATGACGAGGTTGTCGTGCTGGTCCGGCTGCGCGATCGAGCCGGCGGTCACGGTGCCGAGCGACGACGTCGTCACGACGTGCTGCCGAACAGCGACTCGAGCGTGTGCTTGGTCATGAAGTAGAAACCCGGCGCCATCACGAGCACGAAGATCGTGAGGATCGCCCAGGTCATCTCGCGCTGGTAGCGCACGCCCTTGGACCAGAAGTCGATCAGCATGACCCGCACGCCGTTGAGCGCGTGGTAGAGCACGGCGCCGACGAGGCCGACCTCCATGAGGTTGACGAACGGCGTCTTGTACGTGTCGATCACCCGGTTGTAGCTGTCCGGGGAGACGCGTACCAGCGCGGTGTCGAGCACGTGCGCGAAGAGGAAGAAGAAGATCAGGACGCCGGTGACGCGGTGGGCGACCCACGACCACATGCCCTCGCGCCCGCGGTAGAGCGTGCCTGCCGGTGCCTTGGGCATCCCGGACAGCCTCCTCGCTGAGACCATCGCCGGCAGCTGCCGGACCGGCCAACTCTAACGAGGGCAGCAGGTCCCGGCGCGGCGGGACCGGGTGAACCGGGTCACGCGCCCTTGGGGACGAACGACGCGGTGATCTTGTCGAACACGGCGCGGGCCGCGGACCAGTCGTCGCTGGCGCGCACCTGGAAGTACAGCGAGTGCCCGACGCCGTCAACGACGAACACCCGGTTGATCACGTGCAGCGGCGTCCCGCCGTCGACGTAGGTGAACTCCCAGTCGGCCGCGTCGTAGCCGCGATAGCTGGCCTTCTCGATCCGGATCTGCGAGTAGCCGGTGTGGTTCTTGGCGAAGTACGCCGCCTGCTGCTCGCGGTCGGCGACCGCGTCCGCTTTACCGTCTCCGGTCTCGACCCGCAGGGTCCGAGCGGTGGCCGGGTCGCGGTACTGGCGGGACGTCTTGAAGCGGCTCTCGCGGTAGGACGCGGGAACAGCCACGGTCCAGCCGTCGTGCGAGGAGGTCTGCCAGCCGGCCGGCACCGCCGCCACGCCGCTCGGGCTGTCGCCGCCGCCCGAGCTGCTGCTGTCGTTGGAGCCCGAGCTGTCGTTGGAGCCCGAGCTGTTGGAGCCGTTGGCCGTCGTGCCGCTGCCGGTCGACGCCTTCGGGTCGGCCGCTGTCGCGCCGGTGCTGCCCGTGCCGCCCGAGCCGCCGCGGAGCGAGGAGGCGAGCAGCACGCCGAGGGCGGCGACCAGCGCCAGCGCGACTGCGGAGATCAGCAACGGGGTCCGCGACCCCGCCTTGGCCGGCGCCCCGGTGCGGGCGGGCGGGACGTACGCGGGCTTCGTCGGTCCGGCCGCTGCGGCTGCCGGCTGCTCCTCCTGCCGCACCTCCTCGGCGACGTCGCCGAGGCTCAGCGCCGTCGTCCGCTCCGCGCGCTTGGAGGTCGGCGCAACGGCCGGCTCGGTCACGGTTGCCGTCGGCTCGCTGTCGGCGATCACCGTGAGAGCCGCATGAGCCTGCGCCGCGGTCATCCGCTGCGCGGGGTCCTTCTCGAGCAGGCCCTCGAGCACAGGGGTGAGCGGCCCGGCGGCGACGAAGGGGGCGTGGTCGCCGGTCACGACCGCGGTCATGGTGGGCAGCGGCTCGCCCTTGTCGTACGGGGCGCGCCCCTCGACGGAGGTGAACATCGTGGCGCCGAGCGACCAGAGGTCCGACGGCGGCCCGGGCTGCTCGCCGCGGGCGCGCTCGGGAGCGATGTACGAGGGGGAGCCGAGCAGCAGCCCGGTGGAGGTGATGCTCGAGTCGCCGGTGAAGGTGGCGATGCCGAAGTCGGTGAGCACGACGCGGCCGTCCGGGCGGAGCAGCACGTTGCCCGGCTTGACGTCGCGGTGGACGATCCCCTCGGCGTGCGCGGCCTGGAGGGCGCCGAGGACGGCAACGCCCATGCGCGCCGTGTCGCGGGGGCTCAGCGGGCCGTCGCTGCGGACGACCTCCGCGAGCGTGCGGGCCTCCACGAGCTCCATGACGAGGTACGGCGTGCCGTCCTCCTCCGCCACGTCGTAGACGGTGACGGCGCTCGGGTGGTCGAGCCGTGCGGCGGCGCGGGCCTCACGACGGGTGCGCTCGCGCAGAACCTCGCGCTCCTCGTCGGTGACGCCGTTCGGGAACGTCACCTCCTTGACCGCTACGTCCCGTCCCAGGACGGCGTCTTCCGCGCGCCACACCGTGCCCATGCCCCCGGAGCCCAGCCGCTCGAGCAGGCGGTACCTGCCCGCGACCGTGCGCTCGACGGATCGGGTGCTCACAAACCCGCCCCTACCCACCTGTCGACAGCGTCACCCTCGGCATCCGGGGGATCATCGTGCGTTGCACCCGCCTAGCATCCGGGGCATGGCACGCGCGTCCGAGTCCGGCTTCGAGATCGCCCCGCTGTACGGGGGCGCCGATGTCGCGCCCGGGTTGGAGGAGCGCCTCGGCGAGCCCGGCTCCTACCCGTACACGCGTGGCGTCTACCCGTCGATGTACACCGGACGGCCGTGGACGATGCGCCAGTACGCCGGCTTCGGCACCGCTCGCGAGTCCAACGAGCGCTACCGGCACCTGGTCGCTCAGGGAACCGGCGGGCTGAGCGTCGCATTCGACCTGCCGACCCAGATGGGCTACGACAGCGACGACCCGGTCGCGAGCGGCGAGGTCGGCAAGGTCGGCGTGGCGATCGACTCGCTCGAGGACATGCGGATCCTGTTCGACCAGATCCCGCTCGACCAGGTGTCGACGTCGATGACGATCAACGCGCCGGCCTCGGTGCTGCTCCTCCTGTACGCGCTCGTCGCGGAGGAGAAGGGGATCCCGGGCGACAAGCTCACCGGCACGATCCAGAACGACGTGCTCAAGGAGTACATCGCGCGCGGGACGTACATCTACCCGCCGCAGCAGTCGCTCCGGCTGATCACGGACATCTTCAAGTACTGCAAGGCCGAGATCCCGAAGTGGAACACCATCTCGATCTCCGGCTACCACATGGCCGAGGCCGGGGCGACGCCTGTGCAGGAGGTCGGCTTCACCCTCGCCGACGGCATCGAGTACGTCCGCGCGGCGATCGCGACGGGGCAGGACGTCGACGAGTTCGCGCCTCGGCTCGCGTTCTTCTTCGTGTCCCGCACGACGATCCTCGAGGAGGTCGCGAAGTTCCGCGCCGCGCGCCGGATCTGGGCCGACGTGATGCGCAACGAGTTCGGGGCCAAGGACCCGAAGTCGATGATGCTGCGCTTCCACACGCAGACCGCCGGCGTGCAGCTGACCGCGCAGCAGCCGGAGGTCAACCTCATCCGGGTGGCCGTGCAGGGGCTCGCGGCGGTGCTCGGCGGGACGCAGTCGCTGCACACGAACTCGTACGACGAGGCGATCGCGCTGCCGACGGTCAAGGCGGCCACGCTGGCGCTGCGGACGCAGCAGGTGCTGGCCTACGAGACCGACGTGACGGCGACGGTGGACCCGTTCGCTGGCTCGTACGTCGTCGAGGCCATGACCGACGAGGTCGAGGCCGGCGCGCGGGAGCTGATGGACAAGATCGAGGAGATGGGCGGCGCCGTGGCCGCCATCGAGAAGGGCTTCCAGAAGAGCGAGATCGAGCGGTCCGCGTACGAGGTCAGCAAGGGCATCGACAGCGGCGAGCGCGTCGTGGTGGGCGTGAACCGGTACCAGTCGCAGCAGGAGGACAGGTACGAGCCGCTCCGGGTCGACCCGGCAATCGAGGCCGACCAGCGCGAGCGGCTGCGGGTGCTGCGGTCACGACGGGACAACGCCGCCGTCGAGCGGCACCTGGCCGACCTGCGCAAGGCCGCCGAGGGCAACGACAACGTCCTCTACCCGATGCGGGAGGCGCTGCGGGAGCTCGCGACGGTGGGCGAGGTGTCGAACGCCCTGCGCGAGGTGTGGGGCACCTACACGCCGCAGGAGTTCTTCTAGCGCTGAGTTCTCGCAGGGCCCTAGGTTCGGCGGGTGCCCCTCACACCAGACGAGTTCTACGCCTCCGCCGTTGCGGCCGCCGATGCCGAGCAGCGGCTGCCGCTGTCGCGGATGACCGGCTGGGAGATCAGCCCGTTCGAGCAGGACGGGCTGACCGTGGCGCGGCTGCGACCGCCGGTGCTGCCCGAGCCGCCGCGGCACGGCGAGGACCCGGCCGACTGCGGCTCGTGCCGCCGCCGGGACGAGGGCATCTGGCGGGACGAGCACTGGCGGCTGTCGCGCGTCTCGGGCGTCGGCGTCCCGCTGGCGTTGATGCTGCACCCGCGCGATCACCACGACCTCGCGGACCTGCCCGACGAGCGCGCGGCCGAGCTGGGCGTGCTGACCGTGCACCTCGCCCGGCACATCCAGGCGTTGCCGCACATCGCGCGCGCCCACGTCTACCGGCTCGGCGACGGCGGCGCGCACCTGCACGTCTGGTTCTTCGCCCGCCCCCTGGGCCAGTCACAGCTGTACGGCTCCTGGCTCGTCGTCTGGGACGACCTGCTGCCGGAGTACCCCGGCGAGGTGGCGGACGCGGACGTCGCTCTGGTGGCGCGGGCGCTGGCTGATTCCTACGGGGGCGCTTGTAGTGACGGGGAGTCGGCGGCCGCCCCGTGACGGCGACCCCGCTGCGGTGACGCTGCTGCGGCGGCCGCTCCGACGGCCGCGGTGACCGCGCCGCGGTGACGCTGCTGCGGCGGCCTCTGCGAGCAAAAAACCTTGCTGCACAGCCACTTTCGAACACCGCAAACTGTCGGACCCTGTCTCTACTGTCGGTGTATGTCCTCCTCCACCTCGGCCCGGGAGTGGTCGTCGCGTGCGGTGCCGACGGCGCTGTCGCCGGAGCGGTTGGGCGCGTTGGTGGAGTTGTCCTGCTCGCGCGCTGAGGGGATGCTGTTCACCGCGACACCAGCCGAGGAGCTGGACGGGATCGGCCGGTGG
>JBHENF010000115.1:0-12409 GCA_046262175.1 Mycobacteriales bacterium | reverse complement strand
CCGGTGTCGGCCTGGATCTGGTTGATCATCTTGCCCTTCGGGCCGATGACCTCACCGATCTTGTCCACCGGGATCTTGACCGTGAGGACGCGCGGCGCGTACGGGCTCATCTCGTCCGGCTCGTCGATCGCCTCGTTCATGACCTCGAGGATCGCGAGGCGGGCGGTGCGGGCCTGCTGCAGCGCGGCGGCCAGGACCGACGACGGGATGCCGTCGAGCTTGGTGTCCAGCTGCAGCGCGGTGACGAACTGCGGGGTGCCGGCGACCTTGAAGTCCATGTCGCCGAACGCGTCCTCGGCGCCGAGGATGTCGGTCAGGGTGGCGTACTCGCCGCCCTCGAAGATCAGGCCCATCGCGATGCCGGCGACCGGCGCCTTGAGCGGCACACCGGCGTTGAGCAGCGACATCGTGGACGCGCAGACCGAGCCCATGGACGTCGAGCCGTTGGAGCCGAGGGCCTCGGACACCTGACGGATCGCGTACGGGAAGTCGGCCTTGCTCGGCAGCACGGGCAGCAGCGCCCGCTCGGCGAGTGCGCCGTGACCGATCTCGCGGCGCTTCGGCGAGCCCACCCGGCCGGTCTCACCGGTGGAGTACGGCGGGAAGTTGTAGTGGTGCATGTAGCGCTTGCGGTTCTCGACGTTGAGGGTGTCGACCATCTGCTCCATGCGCGCCATGTTCAGCGTGGTGACGCCCATGATCTGGGTCTCGCCGCGCTCGAACAGCGCCGAGCCGTGGACGCGGGGCAAGACCTCGACCTCGGCGGCGAGCTGGCGGATGTCCTCGAGGCCACGGCCGTCGATGCGGACGCCGTCCTTGACGACCCGGCGGCGGACGAGGGTCTTGGTCAGCGAGCGGAACGCGGCGCTGATCTCCTTCTCGCGGCCCTCGAACTTCGGGCCGACGGCCTCGAGGGTGGCGGCCTTGATCTCGTCCTGGCGCGCCTCGCGCTCGAGCTTGCCGGCGATGGTCATGGCCTCGGCGAGGTCGTTCTCGGCCTGCGCCGTGACCGCGTTGAGCACGTCGTCGTCGTAGTCGAGGAAGACGGGGAACTCGAGCGGGGTCTTCGGGCTCTTCGCCTGCAGCTCGAGCTGGGCCTTGCACACGGCCGCGATGGCCGGCTTGGCGGCCTCGAGACCGGCGGCGACGACGTCCTCGGTCGGGACGGTGCCCCCGCCGTTGATGACCTCGAAGACGTCCTTCGTGGCCTCGGCCTCGACCATCATGATCGCGACGTCGCCGTCCTCGAGCAGCCGGCCGGCGACGATCATGTCGAAGGTGGCGTTGTCGAGCTCGGGCAGCGTCGGGAAGGCGATCCACTCGCCGTTGACGCACGCGACGCGGGTGGCGCCGACCGGGCCGGTGAACGGCAGGCCGGACAGCAGCACCGAGCAGGCCGCGCTGTTGATGGCGAGCACGTCGTACAGGTGCTCGGGGTCGAGCGCGAGGACCGTCGAGACGATCTGGATCTCGTTGCGCAGCCCCTTCTTGAACGACGGGCGCAGCGGCCGGTCGGTCAGGCGGCAGGTGAGGATCGCGTCCTCGGACGGCCGGCCCTCGCGGCGGAAGAACGAACCGGGGATCTTGCCGAGCGCGTACATGCGCTCCTCGACGTCGACCGTGAGCGGGAAGAAGTCGAGGTTGTCCTTGGGCCGCTTGCTGGCCGCGCAGGCGGACAGCACGAGCGTGTCGCCCATGTAGATGGTGACCGAGCCGGCGGCCTGCTTGGCCAGCCGTCCGGTCTCGAAGCGGATGGTGCGCTTGGCCCCACCCGGGTTGTCGATGACGGCCTCGGCGAACTCGCTGCCGTAGATGTTGCTCTCGCCCTCCATGGGCGTTCTCCTCTTCAGTGCGAGCCGCTGCCGCGGGCTGTCAGCGGGACTCGGTCATCAGTGGAAGCGGCCGGCCAGTGATCTGTCTGGTCGACTGCCACTCCCGAGGACCGGGTCCGGGGTGCTGCTCCCGGGCGTTCCGGCTCGTTGGCTGTCGTACGAGCGGTTGCCCCTACGACGAAGGGAGTGCCCGAAGCGGGCACTCCCTGTCGAACGTCTAGCGGCGAAGACCCAGCCGCTCGATGAGCGAGCGGTAGCGGTTGATGTCGGTCTTCTCCAGGTACTTCAGGAGCCGACGACGGCGTCCGACCAGCAGGAGCAGGCCGCGACGCGTGTGGTGGTCGTGCTTGTGCTCCTTCAGGTGGGCCGTCAGGTCCAGGATGCGCCGAGTGAGCATCGCGACCTGGACCTCGGGCGAGCCCGTGTCGTTGGCGACCGTGGCGTACTCCGCCATGATGCTCTGCTTGGTGGCGGTGTCGAGAGCCACAGTCGTCCTCCGGGTTGCCGTGTGCGCCCAGGGTCTTCGTCACCCGGGCAGAAAGACACACCGCCGGGCTTACCGGCGTACGGCAAGACTAGCAGTCGCTCATCCGACGGCCGGGGTCCCGGCGAACAGGTAGTCCAGGTAGCGCAGCAGCTCCTCGGGCGCGAACGGCTTGGCGAGGAAGTAGTCCACGCCCTCCGACCACGCGCGCCACGCCTGGTTGTCGTCGGCGGCGGCTGTGAGCATCACCACGGGCAGGTGGCGGCCCGAGCCGGAGCGGATGCGCTGCAGGACGGCGTGCCCGTCCAGGCCCGGCATCATGACGTCGAGCACGACGCAGTCCGGCCGTACCGACTCCACCGCACGCAGCCCGGCGAACCCGTCCTCGGCGCAGTGCACCTCAAAGCCCTCGAGCGACAGCACGTCCTCGACCATGCTGCGCACCGCAGCGTCGTCGTCGATCACCAGGATTGTGGCCACGTTCCGTCCCCTCGTCACAGGAACCATCGGGCCTTTCGGACGCGCTCCTGCTCACCCGGGCGGGTGAACGCCCAGCAGCTCTCGCGTGCGGGCGACGTCCTGGTCCATCTGCGCGACGAGTGCCTCGACGGTGTCGAACTTCAGCATCGGGCGCAGCCGGCTGGCGAACGTCATGCCGACCCGGGCGCCGTAGAGGTCGCCGGAGAAGTCGAGGACGAACGCCTCCACCCGGCGCTCCCGGCCCGCGAACGTCGGGTTGCTGCCGATGCTGATCGCCGCCGGCAGGAGCTCGCTGCGGCGCACGACGTGGCCGGCGTAGATGCCGTCGGCCGGGATGGCGCTCCACGGCAGCGGGCTGAGGTTGGCGGTCGGGTACCCGATCTCGCGGCCGCGCTGGTCGCCGCGCACCACGACGCCCTCCACCCGGTGGTCGCGCCCGAGCACCCGGGCGGCCTCCGCCACGTCGCCCGCGTCCACGAGCGAGCGGACGTACGTCGAGCTGTACGTCGTGTCCGCCGAGCCCTGCAGCGCGACGCCGTCGACGGTGAACCCGAAGCGGCGGCCGGACGCGGTGAGGGCGGCGACGTCGCCGGCCCCCTTCTCGCCGTACCGGAAGTTGTCGCCGACGACGACCTCGCTGACGTGCAGCCGCTCGACCAGCACCTCGTGGACGAACTCGTCCGGGCTCAGCCGGCGCACCTCCGGCGTGAACGGCAGCACGCACATGACGTCGACCCCCAGAGCCTCCAGCAGCTCGGCCTTGTAGCCGGTGCTGGTCAGCAGCGCCGGGTGCGAGCCCGGCCGGATGATCTCCATCGGGTGCGGGTCGAACGTCAGCACGACGCTCGGCAGGCCCTTGTCGCGCGCGGCCTCGACGGCGCGTCCGATGATCTGCTGGTGGCCCCGGTGGACGCCGTCGAACACGCCGATCGTCACCACGCACCGGCCCCACCCGGAGGGCGCGCCCTCGACCCCGCGCCAGCGCTGCATCCGCCCAGGGTGCCAGAGACGCTCGCTCCCGTCCGGGAGCGGCCGGGAGTCAGGCCGGCCGGAAGACGACCGTCGGGCGGGCGAGGCCGTCCCGGTCCTCGAGCAGGGCGACGCAGCGACCGTCCGGGTCGAAGGCGCCGAGGGTGCCCGGCCGGCCGCTGGGCTCGAACTTCTTGCCGTACGACAAGGCGACGGCCTCCTCCGCCGTGAGCTCGCGCCGCGGGAAGCCGGCGGCCACGGCGTCGTCGAGCGACAGCACGTCGAGCTGCTCGGCGACCTGGTCCAGCGTCCGCGCCTGCTCCAGCTCGAACGGCCCGACCCGCGTGCGTCTCAGCGCCGTGAGGTGCGCGCCCACGCCGAGCGCGTCGCCCAGATCGCGGGCGATGGCCCGCACGTACGTCCCCGACGAGCAGCTGACCCGGACGTCGACGTCGTCGCCCCGCCGGTCGAGGAGCACGAGCTCGGAAACGGTGACGCGGCGGCTCTTGAGCACGACGTCCTCGCCGGCACGGACGCGGGCGTACGAGCGGACGCCGTCCACCTTCACCGCTGAAACGCTGGACGGCACCTGGTCGATCTCCCCGGTCAGCGCTGCGAGCTCCGCCGCCAGGTCCCCGATCCCGGAGGCGTCGCGCGTCTCGAGCACGTCGCCCTCGGCGTCGTCTGTCACGGTGGTGACCCCCAGCCGGATCGTCGCCTCGTACGTCTTGTCCGTCAGGCTGAGGTGACCGAGCAGGCGGGTCGCCCTGCCGATGCCGAGGACGAGCACGCCGGTGGCCATCGGGTCCAGGGTGCCGGCGTGGCCGACCTTCCTGGTCTGGGCCAGCCGCCGGACGCGCCCGACGACGTCGTGGCTGGTCCAGCCGGTCGGCTTGTCCACGACGAGCAGCCCGTCCGGCGCGGTCATGTCGGCAGGTGCGGCGCTGCCTGCAGGGCTGCGGTCAGGGCGCGGAGCGTCGTGGGGACGTCGGCGTACGACGTGTAGCCGGCGGCAAAGCGGTGGCCGCCGCCGCCGAGCCCGACGCACACGTTCCCGACGTCCACGAGGCCCTTGCTGCGGGTCGAGACCCGGAGCGCGCCCGTGGCCGGTTCCTCCTTCAGCACGACGGCGACCTCGGCCTCGGCTGCCTTGCGGAGGACGTCGATGACGCCCTCGACGTCCGACATCTCCAGCCCGTACCGGGCGAGATCCTCCGCAGACACGGCCGTCCAGACGAGCCCGAGCCCGCCTGCCGCGTCGGGATCGAGCTGCGCACGGGCGCACGCCTCGCCGAGCAGCCGGACGTACGCGAGCGAGGTCGTGTCCCAGATGGACCGGCTGATGAGGTCGTGCCGGATGCCCGTCTGGAGCAGCCGGGCGGCCAGCTCGTGCACGGCCGGGGTGGTCGCGGCGAACTTGAACGACCCCGTGTCCGTCACCAGCCCGGTGTAGAGCGGCGCGGCGATCTCGGCGGTGAGCGGGATCCCGAGCCGCTCGAGCACGTCGGCGACGAGGACGGCGGTCGCGGCCGCGGTCGGCTCGACCACGTTGACCGTGCCGTACCGCGTGTTGCTCGCGTGGTGGTCGAGCACGATGGTCGCGCCCGCGGTGTCGAGGCGGTCGGCAAGTGAGCCGAGCCGGTCGGCGCTGCCGGTGTCGAAGGTGACGAGCAGGCGCGGCGCCACCGGGAAGTCCTCGGGCGCGACGAGCAGGTCCTGCGCCGGTAGGTAGGAGTACGCCGACGGCACGCTCACCTCCGGGTCGCCGAACGAGGCGACGACGCGAGTGCCCTTGGAACGCAGCGCCGCGCCCAGCCCCAGCATCGAGCCGAGCGCGTCGCCGTCCGGCCCCACGTGGCACAGCAGGGCGACCTCGTCGGCGTCCTCGAGCAGCCGGATGGCCGCCGCCCAGTCCTGCTCGGTCACTCGTCCTCGTCCTCGTCGTGGGCTTCGTCTTCGTCGACCGCCACCCGCGGCGCCTTGTACGGGTCGGCGTCGCCGGCGGGCTCAGCGCGTTCGGCCTGCTCGTGCACCTTCGCGTCCTCCGCCCGCGCCTTCGCGAGCAGCTCCTCGATCCGGCCGGCCGTCTCCGGCACGACGTCGGCGATGAACGTGAGCGACGGCGTGTAGCGCACGCCCGTCTGCTTGCCGACCGTCGCCCGCAGGACGCCCTTAGCCGATTCGAGCGCCATCGCGCTCTCCTGCTGCGCGGTCGCGTCGCCGAAGACGGTGTAGTACAGCGTCGCCTCGCGCAGGTCGGGCGTGACCTTGGCGTCGGTGATCGTGACCATCCCGAGCCGCGGGTCCTTGACCTGCATCTCGAGCGTGGACGCGACGACCTCGCGGATCCGTACGGCGAGCTTGCGCGCCCGTGCGACGTCGACCATCAGTCGTCCTCCTCTGCATGCAGCTTCGTGTGCGCGGACAGCACGTCCACCTCCGGATGCGAGGCGACGAGCCGTTCGCACGCGTCGAGGACCTCGACGCAGTGCCGGGCGTCGGCCGCGACGACCGCCACCCCGACGAGCGCCCGCCGGTGCAGGTCCAGATGACCCGCCTCCGCCGCACTCACGCCGTACTTCCGATGCAACTCGCTCACGATCGGCTTGATCACCGACCGCTTCTGCTTCAGCGAGTGCACGTCCCCGAGCAGCAAGTCCAACGCCAGCGAGCCCGTGAACATGCTGGAGCCCCTTCGCGGTGCGGAGGTGGTGGCTTGCGTAGCGCGCCTATCTTTTCAGCGCGCGAGCAAGCCACCACCGGAAGCACTAGCCCCGAGGGATCTCCCGCATTTCGAACGTCTCGATGACGTCCTCGTTCTTGATGTCGTTGAAGCTGCCGAGCCCGATACCGCACTCGTACCCCTCGCGGACCTCCGTCGCGTCGTCCTTGAAGCGGCGGAGCGACTCGACGGTGAGGTTGTCGATGACGACGACGCCGTCGCGGAGCAGGCGGGCCTTGCTGTTGCGGCGGATGAGGCCGCTGCGCACGATCGAGCCGGCGACGTTGCCGATCTTCGGTACGCGGAAGACCTCGCGCACCTCGGCGGTCCCGAGCTGGACCTCCTCGTAGATCGGCTTGAGCATGCCCTTGAGGGCCGCCTCGACGTCGTCGATCGCCGCGTAGATGACCGAGTAGTAGCGCACGTCCACGTGCTCGCGCTCGGCGAGCTCGCGGGCGTTGCCCTCGGCCCGCACGTTGAACCCGAGGATGACCGCGTCCGATGCCGACGCCAGGGTGACGTCGTTCTCGGTGATCGCGCCGACGCCGCGGTGGATGATCCGGAGCGAGACCTCGGGATCGATCTCGATCTTGAGCAGCGCGTCCTCCACCGCCTCGACCGAGCCCGACACGTCGCCCTTGAGGATGAGGTTGAGCTGGGTGTTCTCCCCCTCCTTCAGCCGCTCGAACAGCGACTCGAGGGTCGGACGCCCACGGCTCTGCGCGAGGGACGCGGATCGCTCGCGCGCCTGCCGCTGCTCGGCGATCTGCCGGGCGGTGCGGTCCTCGGCGACGACGAGGAAGTTGTCGCCGGCACCGGGCACGTTGGTGAACCCGAGCACCTGGACGGGCTGTCCCGGGCTCGCCTCGGTGACGTTCTCGCCGCGCTCGTTGAGCATGGCGCGGACGCGGCCGTAGGCGTCACCGGCGACGATCGAGTCGCCGACCCGCAGGGTGCCGCGGGTGACGAGCACGGTGGCGACCGGGCCGCGGCCCTTGTCGAGCCGGGCCTCGATGGCGATGCCCTGCGCGTCGACGCCGGCGTCGGCGAACAGCTCGAGTGCCGCATCCGTCGTCAGCAGGATCGCGTCGAGGAGCTCCTCGAGCCCGGTGCCGGCCTTGGCGGACACGTCAACGAACATCGTCGTGCCGCCGTACTCCTCGGCGACCAGGCCGTACTCGGTCAGCTGACCGCGCACCTTCGCCGGGTCGGCGCCTTCCTTGTCCACCTTGTTGACGGCCACCACGATCGGGACCTCGGCGGCCTGCGCGTGGTTGAGCGCCTCGATGGTCTGCGGCTTGACCCCGTCGTCAGCGGCGACGACGAGCACGACGATGTCGGTGACCTTGGCGCCACGTGCACGCATGGCCGTGAAGGCCTCGTGGCCCGGGGTGTCGATGAAGGTCAGCTCGCGCACGCCGCCCTCGACCGGGTGGTGCACCTGGTAGGCGCCGATGTGCTGGGTGATGCCGCCGGCCTCGCCCTTGACGACGTCCGTCTCGCGGATCGCGTCGAGCAGCTTGGTCTTTCCGTGATCGACGTGCCCCATGATCGTGACGACCGGCGGGCGCGCGACCAGGGTCGCCTCGTCGCCGTACTCCTCGCCGAAGGACAGGTCGAAGCGCTGGAGCAGCTCCGCG
This sequence comes from Mycobacteriales bacterium, assembly GCA_046262175.1. GTDB lineage: Bacteria > Actinomycetota > Actinomycetes > Mycobacteriales > SCTD01 > RYN-124. Next base: position 4,282 of record JBHENF010000115.1, on the reverse strand, counting down.
TCCTCCTCCTCGGGGCTGACGATGCTGACGTCGTAGCCGAGGTGCGCGCCGAGCAGCTGCAACGTCTCGTCCGTGCAGGACTGCGTCGCGGTCACCATCTCGCCGAGCTCGGTGAAGACCACCTGCACGAGCGAGCCGGGGTTGGCGTTGATGCGGTCGGCGAAGTCGGCGAGCGACGCGCCGCGCGGGAGGCGTACGAGCTCCCCGTTGCCGCGGCTGACGCCACCGCCCATCGACGGGGCGGCGAGGTTGTCGAACTCCTGACGCCTCTGCTTCTTGCTCTTGCGACCGCGTACGGGACGACCGCCGCCGCCGGACCGGCCGAACGCGCCGGGGGTTGCGCCACCACGGCCGGCGCCACCACGCGCACCGCCGGGACGGCCGCCGAAGCCACCGGGACGCGGCGGACCGCTGGGGCCACCGCCGCCGTAGCCGCCGCCACCGGGACGGGCACCGCCACCGGGGGCACCACCGGGACGGGCGCCGGGCATGCCGGGACGGGCGCCGGGACCACCCGCGCGGGCCGGGAAGGTGCCGGGACCGGGACGGGGACCGCCGGGCCCGCCGGGACCGGCCGGGCCGCCGGGGCGGGGCGGGAACATGCCGGGTCCGGGACGGGGACCGGCCGGACCGGCGGCCGCGGGCCGAGGCATGCCCGGACGCGGCGGCATGCCGGGCGTGGGCGTTCCGGGGCGCGGCGGCATCCCCGCGGGGCTGCCGGGACGCGGGGCCATGCCCGGCGTCGGGCGCGCTGCCGGCGGGCGCGGGGGCATGGTGATGCCGCCGCCACCGGTCGGGCTGCTCTCGGCCGGGGACGAGAACGGGTTGTTGCCGGGCCGCGGGCCGGGCGCCGGCGCGGGCCGCGTCGGCATCGCCGCAGCGGCGGGCGCCTCGGCGACCGGGGCAGCGGGGGCCTCAGGCGCGGGCGCGGACGGGGCAGCGGGGCTGGCCTTCTTCGCCGGCGCCTTCGCCGGCGCGGCGGCCGCGGCAGGCGCGGCGGGAAACGCCTCGCGCACCTTGCGGGCGACGGGCGCCTCGATGGTGGAGGACGCGGACTTGACGAACTCCCCGTTCTCCTTCAACCAGGACAGGAGGTTCTTGCTCTCGAGACCGAGCTCTTTCGCGAGCTCGTGAACGCGGGCTTTGCCGGGCACTGGACTCCTTCTCAGGCCGGGTCGGTCCCTGGCCTCGGTGCTACTGCATGGGCGTGCTCATCTGGACGGGCTCATCGAGGGCTCATCGAAGAACTGCTCTCTGTCGGGTCGGTGCTGCGGTTCCCCAGCGCCTCCCGCACCGTCTCCCGAAGGAGCGAGAGGTCGAGCGGTCCGTCCGTGCGCAGGGCCCGGGGGAACGCCCGCCGCTTCTCGGCGAGGTCGACGCAACGCGGGTCGAGGTGCACGGAGGCCCCTCGTCCCGGCAAGCGGCCGCCAGGGTCCGGGACCAGTCGGTCCCCGTCACTGACGACGCGCAGCAGGGCGGTCTTCGCCTCCCGCTCCCGGCAACCCACACAGGTGCGCACCGGGCCCGGTCGGCGAGCCGTGTCCGAGTCTACCGCGGGTCGGGCCCTGCGCCGCTTGCCGGTTACGGCCGCTCACCCGCTGGAGTCTCCGTGTCGCTGTGGATGTCGATCCGCCAGCCGGTGAGACGGGCGGCGAGGCGGGCGTTCTGCCCCTCCTTGCCGATCGCGAGCGACAGCTGGTAGTCGGGCACGACGACCCGGGCCGAGCGCTGAGCGAGGTCGACGACCGTCACGCTGCTGACCCGCGCCGGCGACAGCGCGCTCGCGACGAACGTCGCCGGGTCGTCGGACCAGTCCACGATGTCGATCTTCTCGCCGTGCAGCTCGGTCGTCACGTTGCGGACGCGCGAGCCGACGGGGCCGATGCAGGCGCCCTTCGGGTTCAGCCCGGCCACCTTCGTCCGTACGGCGATCTTCGTACGGTGCCCGGCTTCGCGGGCGAGCGCGGCGATCTCCACCGAGCCGTCGGCGATCTCCGGCACCTCCAGCGCGAACAGGCCGCGTACGAGGTCCGGGTGGGTCCGGCTGACCGTGATCTGCGCCCCGCGTTGGCCGCGGGCGACCGAGATGACGCGGCACTTGAGCCGCATGCCGTGCGCGTACACCTCGCCCGGTACCTGCTCGGCCGGCGGCAGCACGGCCTCGACGGCGTCCTCGTGCGCGCCGAGCTTGACCATGACGTTGCGGTTGGGCGCCGCGCCCGGCCGCTGTCCGGCCTGCTGCACGAACCCGCTGACGACGTCGCCCTCGCGGCCGGCGTACTCGCCGAAGGAGATCTCGCTCTCCGCCTCTCGCAGCCGCTGGACGATGACCTGCTTGGCGGTGCTCGCGGCGACCCGGCCGAAGCCTTCCGGTGTGTCGTCGTACTCCCGCACGACGACGCCCGACTCGTCCAGCTCCTGCGCCAGCACGACCACCTCGCCGCTCGTGCGGTCGAGCTCGACCCGCGCGTGCGGCTGGGCGCCCTCGGTGTGCCGGTACGCGGTGAGCAGCGCCGTCTCGATCGCCTGCACCACGAGGTCGAACGAGATGTCCTTCTCGCGCTCGAGGCTGCGCAGGACGGCCATGTCGATCTTCACGCGTCGTCCTCCTCCTTCCGGGCGAACTCGACCTGCACGCTCCCCGTGACGAGGTCGGCGTACGGGATCTCCCGGCCGTCCAGCACGACCCGCTGCTCGTCCGCGTCGGTGAGCCGCCCGCTGACCGTGCTGCCGTCGCCGAGAGTGGCCGTGACGAGGCGCTTGACGTTGCGCCGCCAGTGCCGCGGGTGGGTCAGCGGCCGGTCGACGCCGGGCGAGCCGACCTCGAGGACGTACGAGTCGCCCAGGGCGCTCGGGTCCTGCTCGTCGAGCTCGTCGAGGGCGTCGGAGACGACCCGGCTGATGTCCGCCACGTCGTCGAGGTCGATCCCGCCGTCGCGGTCGACGGCGATCCGCACGACGCTTCGCTTGCCTGCCTTGCTGACCGAGACGTCCTCGAGGTCGGCGCCGGTCTCGGCGACGACCGGCGTCAGCAGCTCCGTCAGGCGCGCAGCGGAGACGGTCACGGGCCGCTCCTCCTCTGCTGTTGTGGGTCGTGCTGCTCGAACCTTAGTCATGGTTGGGTGGTCGCCGATGAGCGCCGCCCTGTCCCGCCGCTCGCTGCTGGCCGGGCTCGCCGCAGCACCCGTCGCCGCCTGCAGCTCGTCGGCCGAGCGACCCGCGCCGGTGGACCCGGACGTCGCTCTGCGCGCGGCCGCAGTGGCCCGGGAGGTGGATCTGGTGGCGCTGTACGACGCGCTGCCGCCCTCACCCGTGCACGCGGCGCTGCGGGCCGAGCACGTCGAGCACCTGCGCGCGCTGGGTTCCGCGCTGCCGTCGGTACGGCCGCCGCACCCGGACCCGCAGCCGGTGCCGGCCGAGCGGGCCGCGGCGGCGGCGCACGCCGCCGACGCTCTGCGCGCGTCACGGCCGCTGGCTGCGGTGCTGGCGTCGCTGGCGGCGAGCGAGGCGTCGCATCCGGTGGCGCTGGCATGAGCACCGCAGGCCTGCTCAAGGCCGTCGTGGAGGCGGAGCACGCGGCGGTCTACGGGTACGGCGTGCTCGGGGCGCGGCTGGATGACGCGACGCGGCGGATCGCGGTGCAGGCGTACGACGTGCACCGCGCGCGCCGGGATCGGGCGGTCGCGGCGCTCGGGGGACTGGGCGTGGACGCGCCTGTGCCGCTGCCGGCGTACGACGTGACGGTCACGGACCGGGCCGCCGCGCTGGCGCTGGCGGTGCGCCTCGAGGAGGGGGTCGGGCAGCGGTGGCGCGACGTCGTCGGCGGTACGGACGACGCGGCGCTGCGGCAGCTCGCCATCGGGTCGCTGGCCGAGACGGCCGTACGAGCGGCCCGGTGGCGCCGGCTGGCGGGGGTGACACCGGTGACGGTCGCGCTCCCCGGCACCTGACCGCCCGGGACTCAGCCGAGGCGGCTGAGCACCTGGGCGAACAGGTTGCGCGCCTCCTCGGGCGACACCTCCAGGACGGCCGCGCCGACGTACAGCTCCTGGACGCACACCCCCGGCCGCGGCCCCGGCCGCCCGCCGCCGAGGTACACCCCGCTTGCCGCCGAGACGTCCAGCATCGCGGTCTCCACGGCGTCGGGCTCGCCGGGCAGCAGCACGTGGAACAGCGGCGTCTGCGGCATGACGACGACCTCCGCGACCTCCGCAATGGCGGCCGCCAAGGCCTGCGCGTGCGCGACGTACTCCGGCATCCGGGGCAGGTGCTCGCGCAGCCC
>JBHENF010000114.1:0-4139 GCA_046262175.1 Mycobacteriales bacterium | reverse complement strand
CGTGAGGACGCAGGTGGGCGCGCCTCCGCCGTTCGCGACCGTGACGGCCCAGGAGGCTGCCGCGGTCGTCGAGCTCTGCCGGACCGGGGAGATCGAGATGGTGGGCGGGGTGGAGTCGAGCACGTACGTCGCCGTCGTCGTGCTGGTGCCGCCGCCGTCGGTGACGTCGACCGCCAGGGTGTACACGCCCTCGACCGCCGGCCCGTTCGCCGCGAGGTTGCTGCTGAAGGTGAACGTGCCCGGCTGGCAGGCAGGCGTGCTGCTGTAGCCGCCCGGCCCGGTCAGGTCGCAGTGGACCTGTGACGGCGTCTGGGAGACCACCGTCCACGAGACGGTCGTCGCGTTGCCCGGGGACGGAGGCGCGGTGATGGTCGCCTTCGCCGGCGGGGCGTCGTAGACGTACGTCGCCGTCTGCCGGGACGTCAGGTTGGCGCTGTCCGTCGCGGTGACCGTCAGGGTGTAGCTGCCCTCCGCCGGGAGGACGGTCGTCGCGTACGCGTCGCAGGAGGAGCCGGCGGGCGGCGAGGTGGGGGTGGGCGAGACCGAGCAGGTGGTCGTGCCGGGCTCGTTGAGCGACACGCCCCAGCTCACGGTGGATGCGGTGCCGCTGGTGGGTCCGGTGATCGTGATCACCGGCGGGGTGGTGTCGACGGTGTAGGTGACGGTGAGGGAGCCCATCACCTTCGTCCCGTCGTACGCCGTCGCGACCACCGTGTGCGCACCCTCGGAGAGCGCCGCACCCGGGAAGGGGCTGCCGGCGCCACATGCGGTTGCCGTCGGGTCACTGTCGAGGGTGCAGGTGACGGCGAAGCCCTCGCCGTCGAAGGTCCAGGACACGTTCGCGGGGCCGCGGCTGCCACTGACGGGTCCGGTCGTCTGCGTGACCGTCACCGCGGACTGGCGCAGCAGGTACGTGATCGAGGTGCCGGGGCTGTAGTCCGGGCTGGGGGTCGTGGTCGGAGACGGGGACAGCGTCGCAGTCGGCGTCGCCGTCGTGTTGTCCGTGACCGCGACGTCGACGGTCGTGGCCGCGTCGACCATGCGGGTGCTGCGCACCCAGATCCCGTAGCTGCCGTCCGTCGGCGGCAGGGTCGGGACATAGGCGTCCTGGCAGGCGCCCCAAGCGCCGGCGGCGGGCGATGCCGTGCCGGCGACCCAGGCGCACTCGGCCGTGCTCCCGGTCGGCACGCCGGAGATCGCGTAGCTGGGGGTGAGGGTGGAACCGACGGAGGGGCCGGTGAGCGTCGGGTCCTCGGTAGCGGGAAGCGCCGCGATGGAGGCCGTGGCGCCGGTGACCACGATGGTGGCGAGCCAGGCGGTCAGGACAACCAGGGCGACGAGTGGCCGGGTACGGGACCGGCGGCCGACTCCAGAACGACGCATGCGACAAGCTCCTCGACCCGGCGCGACCGGGCCTGACTCCCCCTTGCGAGCGCCTCAGCCGTCGCCAACACGCAGACGGTCGTTCCCGTCTGGTTCGTCTGTCGGCAGGCATGGCCGCCGGGATGAGCCTCCACATGGCCCCAATTGGCCAGCGGGAGGGTTGCGCCGAGTGCGAGAAGTGGAGACAGGGGGACTCGAACCCCCAACCCCCGCGTTGCAAACGCGGTGCTCTGCCAGTTGAGCTATGTCCCCGCGGCTGAACCCCTGGGGGTCAGCGCAGGTCGGGCGCCGACGTGGCCTCGGTCCAGAGGTCGCTCTCGGCGCGCGACGCCCTCTGCCGGCGCACCACCGCGAGGGCGGCGCCCAGCAGGGCGAGGAGGAGGACCGGACGCTTGCGGGCCATGAGCACTCCTGGGTCTCGCCGAACGTACGGGGGGTGGGCCTGGGAGGACTTGAACCTCCGGCCTCATCCTTATCAGGGATGCGCTCTAACCAGCTGAGCTACAGGCCCCAGTACGCCTTCCGGCACGATCGGCGAGCGTACACGACGCTCAGTAGGAGCCGAGCGTGGCCGTACGGCTACTCACGGTCACCGAGGGTGAGCTCGATGCCGCCGGTCAGCGAGGCGCACAGGTTGCAGAGGAACGCGCCGAGGGTGGCGAGCGCCGTCAGCAGCACCACGTCTGCCGCCGCGACGACGGCCGCGATGCTCATGACCCGCCCTCCGCTCAGCACGTTGGGCGGTGCGGCCGTGTCGGACGGATCCGTGGTGACATCGCCGATCAGCGTGTTGACCGACTCCAGGACCCCCAGCTTGGACAGCAGGGAGTAGAGCACCCCGACGCAGACCAGCAGCGCGAGGCCGAGGAAGATCGACGCGACGACGGAGTACAGGAACACCGACCAGGGATCGATCCGGCGCAGGGTCAGTCGCGCGCGCCGGCCGCGGGTCACCGGCCGCGCCTGCGCGGCGGCGGGCGCAGGCTGGCGGGCCGGGCCTCGGGGGGCAGGCGCAGGCTGCGGGGCGGCCGCCCGCGGCGGCGGGAGCGGCGCCGGCCGCGCCGGTACGCCGGGCGCCGGCTGCGGCTGGGTGCTCGGGAGCGCCGGCTGCGGCTGGGTGTCCGCAGGGGCGGACCGGGCTGGAGGGGCAGGCTGCGGCGCAGTCTCGACGACCGGCGCCACCGGCTCGGTGACCGGGTCTGGCTTCAGCTGCGGCGCGGTCGGAGCGTCGACAGCCCCCGCCTCCGACGAGACGGCGCGCCCGTCCGGCCCTGTCACGCCTCGGCGTCCGGCGTCGCGGTGGGCTCAGCATCGCCGGCCGGCTGCGCGGGCTCCGGGCGGTCCACCGCAGCGTCAACCTCGGTGTCGGTCGCCTCCCCGTTGTGCGCCACGGCCACGACCGTGCTCCCCCCGCTCAGGCTGATCAGCTTCACACCCATCGTGCTGCGCGACGTCGGGCGCACGGGCTCGACCGACACCCGGATCACCACGCCGCTGCTCGTGATCGCGAACAGCTCGTCGGTAGACCGTACGACCATCGCGCCCACGAGCGAGCCGCGCCGCTCTTCCAGCTTCGCCGTGAGGATGCCCGACCCGCCGCGGCCCTGCAGGCGGTACTCGCTGAGCGGCGTCCGCTTCACGAACCCGCCGTCGGTCACGACCATCAACGACAGGTCGTCGTCCACCCGCGCCACGGACATCGACAGCAGTTCGTCGTCGCCGCGCATGCGCATCCCGATGACCCCGGACGTGGCCCGTCCCATCGGCCGCAGCGCCTCGTCGTCGGCCCGGAAGCGGATCGACTGGGCCTGGCGGCTGACCAGCAGCAGGTCGTCCTCGGCGCTGATGAGCTGGGCCGCGATGAGCTCGTCGCCCTCGCGCAGGTTGATCGCAATCAGGCCGCTGGACCGGCCGTTGTCGAACTCGCGCAAGGACGTCTTCTTCACCAGGCCGCTCTTCGTGGCGAGCACGAGGTACGGCGCGACGCCGTAGTCCTTGATGTCGATGACCTGCGCGATGTGCTCGTCCGGCTGGAACGCGAGGATGTTGGCCACGTGCTGCCCGCGGGCGTTGCGGTCCGCCTCCGGCAGCTCGTGCGCCTTGGCCCGGTAGACGCGCCCCATGTTCGTGAAGAACAGCAGCCAATGGTGCGTGTTGGTCACGAAGAAGCGCTCGACGATGTCGTCCTGCTTCAGCCGCGCGCCCTGCACACCGCGCCCCCCGCGGCGCTGCTGGCGGTACAGGTCGGTCTTCGTGCGCTTCGCGTAGCCACCACGGGTAACCGTGACGACCACGTCCTCCTGCGGGATGAAGTCCTCGGCGCTCATGTCGCCCTCGTACGGGACGATCCGCGTGCGCCGCTCGTCGCCGTACCGCTCGACGATCTCGGCGAGCTCCTCGCCGATGATCTGCCGCTGCCGGGTCGGGTTGGCGAGGATCTCGTTCAGGTCGGCGATCTTCGCCTCGAGCTCCGCGGCCTCGTCGATGATGCGCTGCCGCTCGAGGGCGGCGAGCCGGCGCAGCTGCATGTCGAGGATCGCGACGGCCTGGATCTCGTCGATCTCGAGCAGCGCCATGAGCTGCCCGCGGGCCGCGTCGGCCGACTCCGCGCCGCGGATGAGCGCGATGACCGCGTCGAGCTGGTCGAGCGCCTTCAGCAGCGCGCGCAGGATGTGCATGCGCTCCTCGGCCTTGCGCAGCTGGAAGCGCGTGCGCCGGACGATGACTTCGACCTGGTGGGCCACGTAGAAGCGGAC
>JBHENF010000113.1:0-11032 GCA_046262175.1 Mycobacteriales bacterium | reverse complement strand
CGCCAGCTCCTGCGCCAGACTTCGCGCCGGCGCCGGCTTGAGGTGCGCCGGGTCGCCGTCCCACCAGCCGCCGTACAGCCGCCAGATGTTGCGGACGACGAACTCCGGCTCGTCGTAGACCGGGCGCAGGTACGGGCGGTCGAGCAGGTGCTGCGGTGCCCGCACGGTGTGCACGATCTCGTCGAGCCGCGCCCCGGCGTTCATCATCGCGACGGTCTCGTCGTGCAGGTGCTCGAGCAGCTCGGCGCTGTCGGTGAGCACCTGCCAGATGCGGTCCGCGCCGACGACGGGTACGCCGTGGCCCGGCAGCATCAGCTCCGCCCCGAGCTCCGCCATCGCGCGCAGACCGGCCGCCCACTCGCGCGGGTACCGCTGCACCTTCTGCGGGTTGCCCGCGTTGGGCGACGCCCAGATGAACAGGTCGCCGCAGCAGAGCACCTTCCGCGACGGGATCCACGTGTAGGTGTGGTCGTCGGTCTCGCCACGGCAGTGCTGCAGCTGCAGCTCGGTCCCACCTACCTCGAGGGTCAGCTCCTGCCGGTAGGTCTGGTCGGGATACCGGTACTCGCGCGGCCAGCGCAGGTCGGGCATCGAGAACTGCCGCTGGTTGACGATCTCGTTGTAGCCGGCGGTGAGCACGTACCGGTCGAACCTGGCCGCCAGCGCTTCGTGGGCCACGACATGCGGCGCCGCCCAGCCATTGCTCGCCGCCTCCTCCTCGAAAACGGGTACGCCGAAGACGTGGTCGATGTGCCCGTGCGAATAGACCGCAGTGTGCAGCCGCGAGGCGTCCCACCGGCGCAACGTGGTGTGGACGTGCTGCGCCAGCGGCGCGCTTCCCGTGTCGACGAGGACGAGCCCGTCATCGGTGCGGAACGCGCTGACGTTGGCGAACGACGGCACGAACGCGACGCCGTCGGCAACCTCCTGCGCCTCACCGATGAGCGAGAACGGGTGGGCGTCCTCGACGGACACCTCACCGGTCCACAGCTTGTCCGCCAGGTCGAGGATGTCCACGCGCGTTCCCTGGTCAGGCCGGCCGCGACCGTACCGCCGTCCGAGCGGCCGAGCGCGTCGGTCAAGACGCGAGCCGGCTCACCCAGCCATCCGGCCCGAGCAGCCTGCCGTCCTTGAGCAGCAGCGTCTTACCGCCGACGTGCAGGTCGTCGTGCGACCGGTCGCAGAACATCACCGTGTCGTAGAAGCTCGTGAGCCCGCTTCGGGCGTACGCCTCCGGATGGTGCGGGATCAGCGGCGTCCCCGGCGGCGGATGACACCCCGCCGCCTGGCAGACGTCTCCCGTCTCCATGAGCTTCGCTTTGCGCTCGTGCGCCTTGAGCGTTCGCGCCGTATGGCTCATCTCGAGTACCTGGTTGCCCAGCCCCATCACGAACCGCGTGATCGCGCTGTCGCAGGACCACCGTCGCACCAACGACGCAGGCAAGGCGTGACCCGAACGCCCCACCGCGGGTAGTGCACCCGGCACGCCGGCCAGCGCGTCCACGCTGACGCGGACCAGCAGGTGCGGCACCACCTTGCCGCGGGAACCCGCGACCCCGCTGCCCAGCCAGTCGCGCAGCACCGTCTTCAACGCGTCGTGCCGCCGCTCCCACGCGCGGCGCGGTGCCGGCAGCGACGCACGGACGGCCGGATCCTCCACCCCGCGCAGGCCAGCCGCGGCCGAGCTGTCGTCAACGTTCTCGGGATCGGTTGCCATGGCCGCGGTCAGGGTCGTGTGCAGCAGCTCGCCCGTCTCGTCGTCCAGGTCGGCCTCGAGCCGCCATCCGGTGCCGTCGCTATTGCGGTGGAGCGCCAGTCCGGGCCGCGCGTGGGCGCGCGCCGAACGGTCCTCGAGCTGCTGCGGCAGCAGCGCGTCCACCAGCTGCTCGAGCGCCGGCCGCAGTGACCGGCTCTCCACCCGCGCCGCAAGCGCGACGAACGCCTCCTCGACGCGTGCGACCTGCGACGCGCCCGAGCCCTGCAGCGTGACCATCTCGCTCAGCAGCCGCCGCAGTCGCAGGTCGTCGTCGGACAGCCCGCCGAGCGCCTCGCCGTACAGCTGCGGCACCCCGCGCAGCAGCACTGCACTCAGGACGTCCTCCGCGGGCAGGCCGTCGATCAACCCGTCCGGCCGGTCCAAGAACCCTCGTACCCGCTCCACCGCCAGCGCGACCCGTTGCGCGGAGAGCACCGAAAGGCGCCCCGAGTCGAGCTCCCGTCGTACCGCCGGCAGCCGATCCAGCCGCCGGGCCAACGCCACCTGCCGCCGGTCGACGCTCGTCGTCTGCGCTTCGATCCAGGTGCCGGCCGACGGCATCGCGTCGAGCTCGTGCAGCTGCCGCAGCTCGATATCGCGCAGACGCTGCAGCAGGTGAGTCTCGAGCTGCTCCTTGACGAGCAGCAACGCGCGCGTGTCCTCCAGCGCCGTTGTGCCGTGCACCTCGGCCGGCGCCACCTCCCGCAGTGCCACCGCCGCCTCGACCAGCGTCCGCACGACGGGAGACAGCAGCGAGAAGTCCGCATCGACCTTCACCTGCACCTCCCGCGTTCGAACGTACGTTCGATTCTAGATCGAACTCGCCTGCTGCGCAAGAGGTTGTGGACGCCTCCGCGGTTCCAGGCGAACCCTCAGAACTCGTCGCCGCACCGCTCGCACTGGTACTCCGCCGGCCGCTCCGGGATGCAGCAGCCGCCGAACACCACCGTCTCACCCAGCTCCTCGAAGGCGGTCGCGCTCGCGTAGCCCCACAGGATCGGCTTCACAGCCGTCGACCTGCAGGTCGGGCACGCCACGCCCTCAGTCATCAGCGGCTTCCATCTCGTCGTCGAACGCGATGCTGCCGCCGTGGACGGCGGCCATCAGCTGGCCGACGCTGTCCGCGGTCTCCCCCAGTTCGTGGCACACCGCGGTCAGGTAGCCCGGCACCAGCGGCTGGATCGGCAGGAACGCCTCGACCTGCAGCGTCGTCCCCGACAGGAACATCCGGCAGTGCATCAGCCGCGAGTTCGTCGCGTTGATCTCGCGCAGCACGCCGGCCGTGCCCTTGAGGCCGAACACCACGTTCGACCAGATCTTCACCATGTGCCCACCGCGCCCGACGGACAGGTAGTACAGCGCCGTCCCGTGCCGGAACGGGTAGTCACCGTCGCTGTCCTGCCGGACCTCGTCCAGCTCCATGCCCTCCCGCAGCATCCGCTGCAGGTGGGAGTGCGCCATCTGCGTATAGCTCACGCTCGACCCCTCTCCTAGGGGTCCAGATTGGCAGCAGGGTACGACAGTTTCGGGCTGTCGGACCGCCCACTGTTCGGCTGCTGCGAGGCGGTTCCCGACGCCATCGCCGCCCACCTTCCGCAGCTGCTCCAGGTCGCCCACAACCACCAGCTGCGTCCGGGCCCGGGAGAGCCCGACGTACAGCATCTCCTTCGCGCGCGACGGGTCCCGGAAGCCGTCGACAGCCAGGACCACCACCTGTCGCTCGAGTCCCTTGAAGCCGAGGACGTGCCCGTAGAACACGTCGTCCTCGCTGAAGAAGTCGTCCCAGTAGCCCTGCTGCCCGCGGTGCTCCACTGCCTGGGCGTGCACCGGATGGCGGTGGTACGTCGTCAGAAGCGCGATCTGGCCGCCCTCCCACTCGTCCAGCAGCGCGTCGACGGCCGCGTCCGCGTGCTCCACCGCGTCGTCGGCTGAGCACTGCACGAAACGCACCGGCGGCCCTTCGAGCCCGCGGTACTTCGCCTGGTCCGTCGTGAGGCTGCCGAACACCTGCGCGATCCGCTTCGTGTTGCGGATGTTGGACGTCAGGACGTAGGGCTCGTTCCCGATCGGCGGCTGCGACGTACGGGCGAACACCCGCTGCGCCTCGTCCAGGAAGACGAACAGACCGCCGTGCTCCGGATCGCGCAGGCAGGCGACCAGAGACGGCCACCACAGCTCGCCGAAGTCCTGCGCCTCGTCCACGACGACCGCGTCGAACAGCTCCTTCGGCGGCTGCTGCCTTGCCAGCTGCCCGAGGGCGAGCGGCAGCCGGCGCTCGTAGTAGTCGCTGTCATCTTCGGCACCGGTCTCGGCGCCCCACTGCAGCGGGAGGTCATGGAACAGGCCGACGTACGCGGCCGGCTTCGGCCAGGTGGCGCTGACCCGCTGCAGGAAGCGGCCGAGGCCGCGCGAGTAGCACATCAGCGCTACCCGCTTGCCGTCCTTCGTCAGGCGCCGCGCCTGCTCGAGCGCGAGCCAGGTCTTGCCGGTGCCCGCGCCGCCGATGATGGACAGCCGGCGGTGGTACTTGAGGTTCTCCAGGACCGCCGCCTGGTCGCGCGTCAGCTGATCGACGCGCTGCTCGTGCTCCTCCGCCAGAGACAGCAGCGACGCCTGCCCCGGCAGCTGGGCGGACAGCAGGGTGAGCATCTGCTCGAGCCCGTCAGGCGTCAGCGGCTGGTACCCGTCGCCGTGCCGCTCGACAGCGGCACGGAGCGCAGCAGCCGCGTCCTTCAGGTCGTCCTTGTCCAGGACCAGCGACCGCGGCATGTCGGGTGCCTCGAACGAGGAGCTCAGCGCCATGTGCGGGAAGGCGAGGACGTGCGCCGTACGAGCCCGCGCCGCGTCAACCCGCTGCCGCCCGAGGTACCGCTGGAGCACGTGCCGGCAGTCGCTCGCCTGCATCATCGGGTTGCCCATCTGGCGCCGCGGCTGGCCCGCCTTCGTCTGCCACCAGCGGCCGGCGTCGTCCCGTTCGACCCGCCCGCCCTTCACCTCGACGACGCAGATCCCGACACCGGGCCACGCCACCACGAGGTCCGCTTCGTACTCGTGGTCCTCCTCCACCAGCAGGACCGAGTGCAGGAGGGCGACCTCGTCCGGAAGCTGGTCGCGCAGCGCCTCCCAGACTGCCCGCTCGCCGTGTCGGCCCTCCGCCCACTCGGGCGAGGGCGGCAGAAGGCGGGGCACGCCGCGACACTGCCACGGACACCAGATCGAGCCGTCGTTCCGGCGACCTGACGCCCGGTATCACCGTGATACCGTTCGCGCGCATGGCAATGACACTGCGGCTGACAGAGGACGAGGCCCGGGCACTGCGCGAGCAGGCAGAGGCCGAGGGTCGTTCGATGCAGGACGTTGCCCGGGCAGCCGTGCGGGAGTACGTGGAACGTCGCGCCAAGCGCACGCGCCTGGACGAGGTGCTGGATAGCGAGCTGCCGCGCTACGCGGATGCCCTCGAGCGACTGGGTCAGTGACCTACCTCGACCTCGAGGACCTGCTGCACATCGCCCGCCGCACGATCGGCAACGTCCAGGTACGGGACGTGGGGCTGCTCGCCGCAGCCGCGGGGCGGCCGAGGGCGTGGGCGTTCGGCGCCGACGTGTATCCGGAGCTGCTCGACAAGGCCGGCGCCCTGACGCAGTCGCTGGCCCGCGACCATCCGCTTGTCGACGGCAACAAGCGCCTCGCGGTCGCCGCGCTGCTCGCCTTCCTCGGACTGAACGGCCTGCGTCTGACGCTCACGAACGACCAGGCGTACGACCTCATCATCGAGGTGGCGACAGGGGTACTGGACGACGTCTCACAGCTGGCGACGCGGCTGGCGGCGGGCACCGAACCCGCTCCGCGCTGACCAGTCGGTCGGAGCGCGCTGGCGCGGTTCTGTCGGCGGGTCCGGTTATCGTCATTGGCACGATAACAGGAGGTGAAGCATGAGCCCTTCCCGGACGAGCACCAGATCGATGGACAGCAAGCAGACTGACCGCGCTGTCGGTGCGCTGCTCGGCGCCGCAGCCGGTGACGCGCTCGGTGTTCCGTACGAGTACGGCAGCCGGAGCCTGCGCGGCGACGAGCCGGCGCAGATGCTCGGCGGCGGACTGGGGGGCATCGCTCCGGGCCAGTGGTCGGACGACACCGAGATGGCGTGCGCGATCGCGGAGGTGGCCGCACGTGGGGCCGACCTGCGGACCGAGGAGGCGCTGGATGCGATCGCCCAGCAGTTTCTGGACTGGTACGCCACGGGCCCGCCCGACATCGGCGTGCAGACCCGGCAGGTCCTGAGCCGTACCGGAGCTGGCGCCGGTGCCGCCACGCGCATGGAGGTGGTCAGCGAGCAGCTGCACGCGCTCACCGGGCGCACCGCGGGAAACGGGTCGCTGATGCGCACGTCGCCGGTGGCGCTCGCGCACCTGGGCGACCGAGCAGCGATCGCCGAGGCGGCCCGCGCGGTGAGCGCACTGACGCACTTCGACCCGACGGCCGGCGACGCCTGCGCCCTGTGGTGCATCGCCATCGATCACGCGGTGCGGACGGGGCAGCTCGACCTGCGGGTCGGGCTGCCGCACGTCGACGCGGGCTGGGCCTCCCTCGTCGACGAGGCCGAGCGGCGCGAGCCGGGCTTCTTCGCGTCGAACAACGGCTGGGTCGTCACCGCGCTTCAGACGGCGTGGTCATCGATCGTGCGCAGCAGCACGCTCGAGCAGACGCTGCAGACGGCGGTGCACGCCGGCGGTGACACCGACACGGTGGCCGCGATCGCGGGTGGTCTCGCTGGTGCGGCGTACGGCGGCAGCACCGTCCCCGCCCGCTGGCGACGCGTACTGCACGGCTGGCCCGGGCTGCGCTCGCGCGACCTGTCGCGCCTCGCCGTGCTGACCGTCCGCGGCGGGCGTCCGGACCCGGAGGGCTGGCCGACCGTGGCGCGGATGCCGTCGTACGTCGGCTCCCGGCGGACGACCGTGCCGCACCCCGATGACCCGGGCGTCCTGCTCGGCGCAGTCGGCGCGCTGCGGCCGGGCGTCGCCGATGCCGTCGTGAGCCTGTGCCGGCTCGGGCGGGAGGAGGCGCCGGTGACGGCGGATGCGCGCGACCACGTCGAGGTCTGGATCATCGACAAGGAGGATGCGAACAACGCGCTCACCCAGGTGCTCGCCGACACCGCGGCTGCGGTGAAGCAGCTGCGCGACGAGGGCAAGACCGTGTTCCTGCACTGCGTCCACGCCCACACGCGTACGCCGGTGGCAGCGGCCGCGTACGGCGCGCTCATCACCGGCGACCACCCGCGCGAAGCGCTTCGCCGCGTCCTAGCCGTCCTGCCGGGCGCGAACCCGCGTCGGTCCATCGCGGCTGCCCTGTACGAGCTGTCACCTGCCGGGTGATCACCACGTGCGCCGTCAGCTCGAGGCGTGGTGCCGCTCCACCGCGAACCCCGCCGCCTCCAGCGCGCGACGGAACGCGAGCGCGCCGCCCGGCTAGCGCCCGAGGTCATGGTCCAGCCACAGCCCGTTCATGCCCGAAACGCTCGAGTTCTTCTACCCGTCGCGTCCGGCGACCGACGGCTGAGCGCATGCGCGTCAGGCGATGTCGAGCCGGAGGCTGTCGCCGTCGAACTGTGCGGGGTACTCGAGCGGCTGACCCGTCGCAGCCGCGTGCTGAACGGCGGGACGCAGCAGGGCACTGAGACGGGGGGCGAGCGAGCCGACCACAGTGCCCTCGACGGTGACGAGCAGCTCTCGCTCGCCCGCCTGGTCGAGCAGCGCGGCCCGCATCGGACCGACAGCCGCCCTCCCACGCAGCCAGGAGATCGCCGCCGGCGCCAGCGGCCGTGCGGACGTCTCGTAGCGACCGTCGCCGACCACCTGCCTGCGCACGCTGCGCGACGCCTGCTGAGGCCGCGCCGGCCGCGCTCCAAGGACGTCGACGTGCGACAGGCCTGTTCCCGGGATCGACACGGTCCGCTGGACGCGGCCGTCCGCGCGGCGCGTCAGGCGGAACCCGGGCACGCCGGCGCTGAGGCTGATGCCGCGACCGGTCACCGTCATCCGCACTCCGGGCAGCAGGGAGACGCTGCGGCGGAAGCGCCAGCCCATCAGGTTCCCCCGGTGGACGTCATCCAGTTCCGGTGGGTGACGGGTTCGGCATACGCCTCTACCAGCAACGACCAGCACAGGTCGCGGCTGATGCGTTCCTTCAACGCCGCCACCTCCCGCTCGACGTCGACGTCGGTGGTGCGCGGAATGGGTCGCGCGGAGGGCACGGGGAGTGGAACGTCGAGCTCGAGCGCCGTGGGATCGGCGGGAACGCGGAAGTAGCTCAGCGACGAGGCCGGATCCAGTTCGGCCTGCTCGATCTGGTGCAAAGCCCACGTCAGGTCGTAGACCGGGTAGCGGAGGTTGCCCTTCTTCGCGGCCCGACTGCGCCGCGCGAAGGCGCGGTTGGCCTCCTTGGCGGTGGCGCCGTACGGGATCCCGAGGACGAGGTACGGGTTACGGCGGTCTGCCGGGGTCGTGCCCATCAGAAGAGGTACGAGTACGGCTTCAGCGCCGCCTCGAGCTCGTCGAGCAGCGCCGGCGGCGGAGTCTGCCCGGCAGCCTCGATCTCGCTGACGATGTCGCGGAACGCAGCGGCGTCCGCCTCCTCGAGAAACGGGATCACCTTGGTCCGCGCCTTGAGCAGCAGCTCGACAGCGCGGGGGTCCGCGGAGGCTGCTGCCGAGGTCGACACGGGCGCGCCGTCCACGCTCGCCCGTGCCCGCTGCGACATCTTCACGAGCTCGCGCTTGTCGCGCGTGACACCGGACGAGACGTCCTCGTCCAGCAGCGTGGCCCCTGTCAGCTCGTCCTCCACGTGCACGTGCAGGATGCCGTCGACGTCGTACTCGTACGTGACGAAGAAGCCGCGCTGCTCCTTCGCGTCCCGGCCCATGGGGAGCTCCACGGTCCACGCCTTCAATGTCACGTTGTCCTCGGAGTCGGGCGACGACTCCGGATCCCCCTCGACGACCTCGAGGTTTACCGAGTCCGTGTCGTCGACCATGGGGAAGAAGAGGTCCTTCGCCTTGGCCGGGAGCTTGTGGTTGCGCGGGATGATGGTCGAGAAGCGCTTTTCGTCACGGGTGACCGCATACGTACCGAGCGCATGTTCGGTCCCGACGAAGAAGTCGTTGTCCTGGACGTCGCCAGTGAGGATGCCCGCAGCGATGGCGGCGCCTTCTGCAATCGCGGTCATCGGGTTCACACCTGCAGCGGGTTCGCGTCCCACGATCTGCGCCACCTGCTGCCGCACCAGCGGGATGTTGCACGTGCCGCCGACGAGCAGCAGGACGTCGATCTCGCCTGCAGTTCCATGGACGTCCCGCAGCGTCTGCTCGATGGGCTGTCGCACCCGGTCGACCAGTCCCCGCACTGCCTCTTCGAACATGCCGCGCGTCACCCGGTGGTAGCCCCCGCCGGGGAGGGGGACGTTCGCGAACTCCGCCTTGGACAGCTTCACCTTCGCCTGCTCGACATCGAGCCGGAACTGAGCGCGGTCAACCGTGCTCCAACCCGCCGCCTGCGGCGTGGCGTCCGAGATCAGCTGCGCCAGGCGGCCGTCGAAGTCGAGCCCGCCGAGCTGCTGGATGCCCTTGGACGCCTGCTCGATGAACACGCCCGAGTCGGCCTGCAGGATCGTGACGTCGAGCGTTCCGCCGCCCCAGTCGACGACCATGATGCGCTGATCGGTTGCCATGCGGGCTCCGTACGCCATCGCCGCCGCGGTGGGCTCGTTGATGAGCGCCAGCACGTCCAGGCCCGCCATGCCAGCCGAGATCTTCGTCCGGTACCGCGCGAGACCACGGCTGTTGGCAGGCACCGTGACCACGGCTCTGTCCGCGTCGACGCCCGACTCGAGCGCCATCTTCTTCATATGCGCGAAGAGCATGGTCGCGATCTCCTCGACGACGAAGACCTGCCCGCCGACCTCCGCACTCTCCTCCTGCTTGAACAGGCGCTTGACTGCCTCAAGTCGATGCGGTGACGACTTGGCCGCCCATCCGAACTGCGGGCGGTTGCCGCTGTCGAGCGACATCACGGTCGGCAGCACGCAGTCGAAGCCACCCATCTCGGCCCAGTCCGCCGGCGGCGTGTCGATCGGCAGCACCTCCGTCTGAGCCTTCGAGTTCGCCCTGGCGACGACGGAGTTTGTCGTGCCGAAGTCGATGCCGACGGCGGTCATGCGCGTGCACCGGCGTCGTCGGCGGCGAGCTCGGCGATGGCCGCGCGTTCCGGTCGCGGTTCGGCCGGCACCTGTGCCGGCGACGGCAAGCGCTGTGCGCGGCCCTCACGCACCACCGAGTCGGTAGCCGTGTCGATCCAGGCCGGCTGCAGCAGCTCGACCGGACCGTCGCCTTCACCGAGCAACGTGAACGCGTCAGCCCGGGTTGTGTCCGTCCACCGGACGAGCCCGGCCTCCGCCGCCCACTCCTCAGCGAGGGACCGCACGTCGTCCACCGACGCGCCGTGGTCCACAGCGGCACCCAGGCGCGCGAGCTGGACCAGGAGTCGCCGTCGCTCGCCAGCCGCCGCAGCGACCTGGCGACGCAAACCGTCGTACGCGTCGGCGGAACGGGCGTTGCCCGGGTCACGCACGACGAGGGCAGCGTCGATGCGCTCGAGCCCCGACGCCAGCGTGTCGACCTGCTCCGCGAGCGCGTCGAGGCGCCGCTCCGTGCCGCTTCCGAACAACAACGTCGTCTCCTGGTCGATCAATCGAGGGCGTAGTAGGCATCGAGAAGTCCCTGCCGCAGGGCGCGTGTGTCGTCTGCGGCTTCGTCGTCGAGCAGGTGCTCGAGCGGGTCGAGCTCGGCGCACAGGTTGAGAATCTGGCTCTGCAGCTCGACGAGGTCGACCCATCCTGACGGATCGAGCAGGTCGTGCAGCTCGCTGCGGAGAGCGTCGTTGGTGCACCGCTGCAGCACCGACGCGCAGTTGGTGACGACGCTCGCCAGATAGGGGTCCGCGGCATCGTCAGCGGCGAGTCCGTCGAAGGCCTCGCCCAGCTGCTCGCGACGTCGCATGGACAGGCGAACCGTGAGGTCGTCGTCGCGGGCGAAGTACCAGGCGAACTCGCGGCCCGCCAGAGCGAGCAGCTCCACCGTCCGCCAAGCCGGCATCGGCACACCCTCGTCGATGCAGGCGTAGGCAAGCCCGGCGGCGTACGACGCGTCCTCGTCCTCTTTCAAGCTCTGGACGAGCCACTGCAGCAGGTCATCGCGCTCCCGTACCAGCCAGGCGACCT
>JBHENF010000112.1:0-19278 GCA_046262175.1 Mycobacteriales bacterium | reverse complement strand
GCCAGGTGGTACTTCTCGGCGCCGTCCGAGGAGCAGGCGATGATCTCCTGCTCGGGCTTGTCGTTGCCGCCGCCGCGGGTGTTCTCGGGCTTGCTGCAGTCGAGGGCGGTGAAGGCTTCGGCTGAGTAGACGTCACCGGTGCGAGCACCGTCGGCCGCTCCTGGGCTGGCACTGCCGCTGGGCTGCGGAGACGCCGCGGGCTTCGGGGCGGCAGAGGGACTGGCCTTGGGCGCGGCTGGCGACGGGGTCGCCGCGGTCAGCGCGGCAGACAGCGCGCGCCCGGCCGGGCTGGGCTTGGCGGACGCAGCGGCGGACGGCTGCGGCGCGATGGTGGTCGTGACCGACGGCGCGGACGGGTTGGCGCTCGGCTGCGGCGCGGCCGGGTTGCCGCCCTCGGCTTGGAGCACCTCGCGGAAGCGCAGCTGCGCGGTGGTCGCGAGGCGGCGGATCGAGTCGCGGCTGCCGCCGGGGACGGAGACGACGATGTTGTTGCCCTGGGTCACCACCTCGGCCTCGGCGACGCCTGCGCCGTTGACACGGCGGTTGATGATCTCCACCGCGGTGTCGAGCTGGCTCTGCTTGGGCTGGGTCTTGGGCTGCAGGATGACGCTCGCACCGCCCTGGAGGTCCAGGCCGAGCTTCGGGGTCAGCGGCGTGTTCTTCGGTCCGGCCAGGAACACGATGCTGTACAGCAGCACCAGGATGCCCAGGAGAACGGCGAAGTAGCGGCCTACGTGCAGCGAGCCTCGGGAGGCGCCGGGTCGTGCCACGGGAGGGGATCTCCGATCTGGACCGGCACCCGGACGCGGGTGCGCGGTGCTGTTGCGGGACGTGGTGCGTCAGGTCAAGTATCGCGCCGGGGTCAGGCGGCGGGGTCAGTCGGGAGGTGCGGGGCTGCCTTGCTGCGGTACGGCCGCCGTCTGGTCGGGGAGCACGCGCACGACTGCCGACGCCGCGAAGCGCGCCTGCACTCCCGGTGCGATCTCCAGCAGGACGGTGTCGCCCTCCACGGCGGTCACCGTCGCGTGCAGCCCGGCCGTCGTCATGACCCGGCTGCCCGGAGCGAGCTGCCCGCGGACCTCGGCGAGCGCCCGCGCGCGGGCTCGCTGCGGCCGGACCACGAGCAGCCAGGCCGCGAGCCCGGCGATCACGAACAGCACCAGGTCCTGCGGGGCCATGGCGCGCGCACTCCTCGAAGATCGTCGGACGGACCGGGGCAAGTCTAGGACCTGCCGCCCCTCCCAACGGGGGACGTGCGTGCGCGGTTCCTAGCCCGCGTCTCCGAGGTCGAGCGGCAGGACGTCCACCGGCCCCGGCGGCCGCAGGCCGAGATGCGCCCACGCGGCGGGGGTCGCGACCCGGCCGCGGCTGGTCCGCTGGATCAGGCCGGTGCGTACGAGGAACGGCTCGGCGACCTCCTCGACCGTCTCGGGCTCCTCGCTCACGGCGACGGCCAGGGTCGACAGACCGACCGGCCCGCCGTTGAACCTGCGCACGAGCGCGTCCAGGACCGCGCGGTCGAGCCGGTCCAGCCCGAGCTCGTCCACGTCGTAGACCGCCAGCGCCTCCCGTGCAACCGCCTGTGTCACGACGCCGTCCGCGCGCACCTCGGCGAAGTCGCGTACGCGGCGCAGCAGCCGGTTCGCGATGCGGGGCGTGCCGCGGGAGCGGCCGGCGATCTCAGTGCCGCCGTCCGGCCGGAGATCCACGCCCAGCAGCCCGGCGGAGCGGGCGAGAACCCGCTCGAGCTCGGCCGGGGTGTACGGCTCCATGTGCGCCGTGAACCCGAAGCGGTCCCGCAGCGGGCCGGTCAGCAGGCCGGACCGCGTGGTGGCGCCGACCAGCGTGAACGGCGCGACCTCCAGGGGGATCGCGGTCGAGCCCGGCCCCTTGCCGACGACGACGTCGACCCGGAAGTCCTCCATCGCGACGTAGAGCAGCTCCTCCGCCGGCCGGGCGATGCGGTGGATCTCGTCGATGAACAGCACCTCGCCCTCGACCAGGCTGCTCACCAGGGCCGCGAGGTCACCGGCCCGCTCCAGCGCCGGGCCGCTCGTCACGCGGATCCCGGTGCCCAGCTCGGCTGCGATGATCATGGCGAGCGAGGTCTTGCCGAGGCCGGGTGCGCCCGACAGCAGGACGTGGTCCGGCGGCCGGCCGCGCCGCTTGGCGCTCTCCAGCACCAGCTGCAGCTGTTCCCGTACGCGCTCCTGCCCGACGAACTCCTCCAGCCGGCGCGGCCGCAGCGCGGCTTCCACCAGGCGCTCGTCGTCGCCGGCGCCGGCGTCGACCTCGGACGTCACCGGTTCCTCCCCAGCAGGGCCAGGCCCTCGCGCAGCAGCGCAGGCACATCGGCGTCACCGGCGTCCGGGTGCGCCTCTGCCAGGCGTACGACCGCCGCGTCGGCGTCCGAGGGCGGGAAGCCGAGCCCGACGAGCGCCTGCCCGAGCGTGTCCCGCCAGCCGGGCTGCGCGGCCGCGGGCGCCGCCGCTGCTTCGCCGATGACCTTGTCCTTGAGCTCGAGCACCATCCGCTGGGCGCCCTTGCGCCCGATGCCCGGCACGAGCGTCAGCGCTGCCAGGTCCTCGGTGAGCAGCGCGCGGCGCACCGTGTCGGGCGTGTGCACGGTCAGCACCGCCTGCGCCAGCCGTGGGCCGACCCCGGACGACGTCTGCAGCAGCTCGAACAGCTCGCGCTCGTCGTCGTCGGCGAACCCGTACAGCGTCAGGCTGTCCTCGCGCACCACGAGGCTGGTCGCGAGCACCGCCTCGTCACCGACCCGCAGCCGCGCGCGCGTCCCCGGCGTCGTCTGGACGGCGAGCCCCACTCCCCCCACCCGGACGACGACGCCGTCGGGCTGCAGGGCGGTCACGGTGCCGCTGACGGAGGCGATCATCCGAGCGCCGCTGCCAGCCGCGCCTGAGCGGGCGCCCGCCACAGGTGGCAGATCGCGAGCGCGAGGGCGTCGGCCGCGTCAGCGGGCTTCGGCGGCCCGTCCAGGCGCAGCAGGCGAGCCACCATCGCGCCCACCTGCGCCTTGTCGGCCCGGCCCGAGCCGGTGACAGCCGCCTTCACCTCGGACGGAGTGTGCAGCACCACCGGCAGCCCGCGCCGGGCTGCGCACACCACGGCCACCGCGCCGGCCTGCGCGGTCCCCATGACGGTGCGCACATTGGCCTGCGAGAACACCCGTTCCACGGCGACCGCGTCCGGGCGGTGCAGGTCCAGCCAGGCCTCGAACGCGGTCTCGAGCGCCACGAGCCGCAGCCCGAGGTCGGCGTCCGCGGGCGTGCGCACGACACCGACGGCGACCAGCGTCGCGCGGCCGGGCCGCCCGTCGACGACGCCGAGGCCGCACCGGGTCAGGCCGGGGTCGACGCCCAGCACGCGCACACGGCCCCCTAGAACAGGTGTTCGGACGGCGAGCGTACGGCGGCACCGGCGCCTCCCCGGGGAGGCGCGCCTCGCCGGCAGCACCTTGCCGGACGTCGATCCGGGTCAGGCAGGATCTGTCCCGAGATGGAGCTCGACGCCCGCCTGACGCTTCCCGGGGACCTGCGCTCGCCTGCGCAGGCCCGCCGCTTCGTCGCCCGGACGCTCACGCCGCTGCTCGGCCGCGAGGACGTCGAGACCGCGATGCTGCTGACGTCCGAGCTCGTCACCAACGCGACCCTGCACGCCGGCACGCGCTGCGAGCTGGTGCTGCGCGGTGGCGTCGACACGCTGCACATCCGGGTCTCGGACGGCGACACCAGGCCGCCGGCGCCCAGGCGCTCCATCAGCGACGAGCTGGCGACCGGCCGCGGGCTGCGCCTGCTGGAGGTCCTGTGCCGGCGCTGGGGCGTCGAGCCGGGCCCGGCCGGCAAGACCGTCTGGTGCGACCTGCGGGTCAGGGGCTGACCGGCTTCTCCTCCATCACGGCAGATCGGCGGGCAGCGCCTGGACGAGCTGGAGCAGCGCCTCGACGCCGCCCGCGGAGCAGCCGATGACCACCAGGTCGTGCGCGGCACAGGGGACGCCGGCGGTCTCCGCTGTCATCGCCACGCCGCGTCCCTACCCGGGCAGGGTCAGCCGACCCGCTCGAGCACCTCGTCGCTGATGTCGAAGTTGGCCCACACGTTCTGGACGTCGTCGAGGTCCTCGAGGGCGTCGATGAGCCGGAGCACCTTGACGGCGACATCCTCCTCGAGCGGTACCGACACGGTCGGCATCCAGGCGATGTCGGCGGAGTCGACGGTCAGTCCGGCATCGGTGCACGCGAGCCGGACGGCATGCGTGTCCGTCGCGTCGGAGACGACCTCGAAGGCCTCGCCCACGTCGTTGACCTCCTCGGCCCCCGCCTCGAGCACGGCCAGCAGCACGTCGTCCTCGGTGAGCCCCTCGGTCTTGGTCACGAGCACGACGCCCTTGCGGTTGAACAGGTATGACACCGAGCCCGGGTCGGCCGGGTTGCCGCCGTTGCGGGTGATCGCGGTGCGGACCTCGGCGTTCGCGCGGTTCCGGTTGTCGGTGAGGCACTCCACGAGGACGGCGACGCCGCCGTGGGCGTAGGCCTCGTACATGATCTCCTCGTACGCCGCGACGTCGCCGAGCTCGCCGCTGCCCCGCTTGATGGCCCGGTCGATGTTGTCGGCGGGTACCGAGACGCGCTTCGCGCTGGTGATGGCGTCGGCGAGGGTCGGGTTGCCCGTCGGATCGCCACCCCCGGTGCGGGCGGCCACCTCGATGGTCTTGATCATCTTCGCGAACAGCTTGCCGCGCTTGGCGTCGACGACGGCCTTCTTGTGCTTGGTCGTCGCCCACTTGGAGTGGCCGCTCATGGGTTCGCCTCCTTCACCATGCGTACGAACTCCCCGTGGACGCGCGCGTCGCCGGTCAGCTCGGGGTGGAACGACGTCGCGAGCAGCGGCCCGCAGCGGACCGCCACGACCCTACCGGCGGCAGGTCGACCCGGGACCGTGGCGAGCACCTCGACCTCGTCGCCGGTGCGCTCGACCCACGGCGCGCGGATGAACACGGCGTGCACCTCGGACAGCCCCGGCCAGTCGAGGTCGGTCTCGAAGGACTCGACCTGCCGACCGAAGGCGTTGCGGCGGACGGAGATGTCCAGCCCGCCGATCGTGGGCTGCCCCGGCTTCCCGTCGAGCACCTCGTCAGCGAGCAGGATCATCCCGGCGCAGCTCCCGTACACGGGCAGTCCGCTGCGTACCGCCGCACGCAGCGGCTCGAGCAGCCCGAACAGCTCCAGCAGCGTGCCGATCGTCGTGGACTCGCCGCCGGGAAGGACCAGCCCGTCCACCTGCGCGAGGTCCTCCGGCCGGCGGACCGCTGCCGGCTGCGCGCCCGCTTCGGTGAGCGCCCGGACGTGCTCGCGGACGTCGCCCTGCAGCGCGAGCACGCCGACCCGCGGGGCGCTCACGCGGTGATCAACACGGGGTTGTGCACGCTGCGACGGCAGCCCACCGTGCAGAAGTGCCTGTTGATCAAGGGCGTACGGGCTACCAGCCGCGGGTGGCGAGCAGGTCGGCCGCGCCGAGGGACTCGGTCGCGATGCCGACCATGGCCTCACCGAGACCGCGGCTGACCTTGGCGATCCGCTCCGCGTCCTCGTAGTAGGCGGTGGCCTCGACGCAGGCGCGGGCGCGGGCGGCCGGGTCGCCGCTCTTGAAGATGCCCGAGCCGATGAAGACGCCGTCCGCGCCGAGCTGCATCATCATCGCCGCGTCGGCCGGGGTGGCGACACCGCCGGCGACGAACAGCACGACGGGCAGCCGGCCGAGCTCGGCGGTCTCGCGGACCAGGTCCAGCGGCGCCTGCAGCTCCTTGGCCGCCGCGTACAGCTCGGCGGAGTCGGCGTTGGCGAGCTTCTTGATCTGGCCGAGGATCGTCCGGATGTGGACGGTCGCCTGCGACACGTCGCCGGTGCCGGCCTCGCCCTTGGACCGGATCATCGCGGCGCCCTCGGCGATCCGCCGCAGCGCCTCACCCAGATTGGTCGCGCCGCAGACGAACGGCACCGTGAACGCGTGCTTGTCGATGTGGTGGGCGTAGTCGGCCGGGGTGAGGACCTCGGACTCGTCGACGTAGTCGACGCCGATGGCCTGCAGGACCTGCGCCTCCACGAAGTGGCCGATACGCGCCTTGGCCATGACCGGGATCGACACCTCGGCCTGGATGCCGTCGATCATGTCGGGGTCGC
Source organism: Mycobacteriales bacterium (assembly GCA_046262175.1). Classification (GTDB taxonomy): domain Bacteria; phylum Actinomycetota; class Actinomycetes; order Mycobacteriales; family SCTD01; genus RYN-124. Next base: position 13,079 of record JBHENF010000112.1, on the reverse strand, counting down.
TCATCCGCGCCACCCCGCCGTCGCGGCGGATGTCGGCCGGCACCCGCTCGAGCGCCATGACCGCGACAGCACCGGCGTCCTCGGCGATCCGCGCCTGCTCCGGCGTCACCACGTCCATGATCACGCCGCCCTTGAGCATCTCGGCCATGCCGCGCTTGACGAGGGGCGAACCGGTGACGGGGGTGGTGCTCACGGGGGGTACCTGCCTGTCGGAGAGAGACCCCGAGTCTAGGTCAGGAGAGCGTGAGCGGCCGACCCTGCGGGAGCAGCAGGACCCACGTCGGCCCGGGCTTGAGCGGCACGTCCTTGCCGGCCGCGTCGAGGTAGCGCGTGCCGGTGTCCGGGCTCAGCCGGCGCCACCTCGCCTTGATGGCCCTGCCGTCGCGCAGCACGGTCGCGCCGCCCGAGCCGACGGTGGTGGTGTACGGCGTGGGGTGGCCGAGCACGTCGACGAACCGGGTCGTGCGGATCGGCACCTGCTGCACCACGACGTTGGCGGGGGCGACGCCCGGCATGAGCCGCTTGTTCTGCGTGACCGACCAGCGACCGCTCGAGGGGACGTACCGGAGCGTCACGGTGACGAAGTTCGAGTAGACCGCACGGGCAACGTTCGTCGGGGTGCCGCTGCCCGGCGGCAGGGCCCCGAACCGGAACCCGATGTCACGGGCCGGCGCCCCCGGCCGCGATGCGGCGACGGCCGCGGTCGTCGTGAAGAAGTTGCGCGCGTCCCGGCGCCGCTCGGCGAGCCGGTAGTCCTGCGGCACGGTGTCGTACGAGGCGTCGAGCAGGTACCCGGACCGGACGGCGCTCGCCATGAGCGCCTTGATGCCGGCGTTGGCGCCCGAGAACGCGACCGGCACCTTCCCGTACTGCCGGAGCAGCTCGATGTCGCTCTCGCGCAGGCTGCGCACCGGGCCGACCTCGCCGGTCGACGCGTCCGTGTAGACGGCCGCGAACCGGGTCTCGCCGCTCTCGACCAGCTCCTGGTAGACGACGGCGGCGCGCCCGAGGCCGCGGTGGTACGGCCGGGCGAGGCCGCCGTTGTCGACCTTGACGACGACCACGGGCGTGGTCGGCACCGGGCCGACGCCGGTCAGCGGGTTGAGCGCGGGCGGCTTCGGCGACGGGCTCGGGCTGGGGCTGGCACTGGCGGACGGGCTGCGGCTGGGGGCCGCCAGCTGGGCGGCGGGCGTCGACGAACCGCTGCAGGCGGTTGCCGCGACTCCGGTCATGAGCAGGGCGAGCAGGGGGCGGCGGTTCACGGCCACCACGGTAGGTCGGCCGGTGCCGATCTTCAGCCCGCGAGAGCCGTGTCGTCGATCTCGAAGTAGGTCGGCATCGCCCGGTGCCCGGCCAGGTGGAGCAGCCGCGGCACCCGCCGCCAGCGGACGGTGCGGGTGTCCTTCACGGCCGCGTTGTGGAACGAGCGGGCCAGCGCGACGCGGCTCGCGGCCGTACGCAGCTCCTCGAGGTCGGCGCCGGGGGGCAGCAGCGGGACCGCGCTGCGCAGGACGCGGCTGAGGTCGTTCTCGACCGTCTCCCGGCCCTCTTCGGCCGCTTCGAGAGCCGCGTGCGCGGCCACGTCAAGGGGTTCCGCGGCCGGGTCGGGGACCAGGGGCACCAGCGCGCGAGCCGCGGCGGCGCGCCGGACGAGCTGCGCGTCGAGCGCGGCCCAGGCGGCGTCCACGCGCGCGTGCAGCCGGTCGAGGCGCCCCGCCGTCCAGGTGACGTAGGCGGCGAGCAGGACGAGGACCGCCGTGACGGTCAGCACCCAGGTCATGGCGTACGGGAGAGCCAGCGGCGCAGGGCGGACGTGAGCCGACCCGGGTCGTCGTCCTCCTCGTCTGGGAAGTGACCGCGCGCGAGGTCGTCGGCGAACGCGTCCACGGCGTGGTCGACGTCCACCGGCACGGCCGCCACCACGGTCTCGTACACCTCGACGATCCGCGCGGTGACGGTCGTCCAGTCGTACTGCTGGACGGCCTCCTCCCCCGCGGCGGCGAGCTCCTTGCGGCGGTCGGCGTCCCCAAGCAGGTCGGCGAGCGCCGAGGCGAAGCCGGCCGCGTCGCCGACCGGCACCAGCACGCCGGCCCGGCCGTCCTCGAGCACCCGGCGGAACGCCTCGAGGTCGCTGGCCACGACCGGCGTACCGGTGGCCATCGCCTCGATCAGCACGATCCCGAACGACTCGCCGTGCGTGTTAGGCGCGCAGTAGACGTCGCCGCTCGCGTAGACGCGTGGCTTGTCGGCGTCGCTGACGAGGCCGAGCAGCTCGACGTGGTCGCGCAGCGACGGCGGGATCGTCTCGCGGACGTCCTCGACGTCGCCCGGGCCGGCGACGAGGAGCCGGACGTCCGGCACCAGCTCGACGAGCTCCGAGAGCGCCTCGAGCAGCACGGTGAGCCCCTTGCGCGGCTCGTCGATCCGGCCGAGGAAGGTGACCGTCGGCACGGCCGGCCGGCCCGGCAGCGGGCGCGCCCCGGCGAACCTGCGGACGGACACGCCGTTCGGGATGAGCACGGCGTCCCCGCCCAGGTGCTCCACGACCACCCGCCGGGCAGCGGGCGAGACCGCGATCCGGCCGGTGATCTTCTCCAAGCCCGGCTGGAGGACGGACCCGAACACCTGGAGGGCACGCGACCGGGTCGTGGCGGTGTGGAACGTCGCGACCATCGGGCCGCTGGCAGCGAAGCAGGCCAGCATCGACAGGCTCGGCACCGTCGGCTCGTGGATGTGCAGCACGTCGAAGCCGCCCTCGCGCAGCCACCGGCGGGTGCGGGCCAGGGACAGCGGACCGAACGCGAGCCGGGCGACCGAGCCGTTGTACGGCACCGGGACCGCGCGCCCGGCGGGGACGACGTACGCCGGGAGGTCGGCCTCCTCGGGCTCGTCGACGGGGGTCAGCACGGACACCTCGTGGCCGAGCTCGAGCAGGCTGTCGGCGAGGTCGCGCACGTGGGCCTGGACGCCGCCCGGGACGTCCCACGTGTACGGGCAGACGATGCCGATCCTCATCGGCGCGGCTCCAGGTCGTCGAGCCACAGCCGCTGCAGCATGTGCCAGTCCGCCGGGTAGCGGCGGATGCCGTACTCGAAGTCGCGCGCCATCGCCTGGGTCATCGTGGGCACGTCGCTGCTCGGCACCTCGGGGAAGAACTGGATGCGCCAGCCCCTGTCCGTGAAGGACAGGTGGACGGGCACGAGCGCCGCCCCGGTCTTGAGTACCAGGCTCGCCGGGCCGGCCGGCATCCGGGCGGTGGCGCCGAAGAAGTCCACGTCGATGCCGCGCGGCGTGAGGTCGCGGTCAGCCATCAGGCAGACGGCGCCGCCGGCCGCGAGCCGCTCGGTGAGCACGTCGAACGGCGGCCGCTCGCCGCCCGTCAGCGGCAGCACCTCCATGCCGAGCGACTCGCGGAACTCGACGAAGCGGTCGTACAGCGACTCCGGCTTGAGCCGCTCCGCGACCGTGGTGAAGCGCACGCCAGTGGCGCCGAACCAGGCACCGGCCATGTCCCAGTTGCCGCTGTGCGGCAGGGCGAAGACGACGCCGCGGCCGGAGGCGAGCAGGTCCCGGATCGCCGGCTCGCCGATGGTCTCGGTGCCGGCGACGATCCGCTCGGCCGGCGTGACCTGCAGGCGGAAGACCTCGCGCCAGTACCGGGCGTACGACCGGAGCGCGGCGCGGGTCAGCTCCTGGCCCGGAGCGACGCGGGCCAGGTTGCTGCGCAGCCGGTCCACGCCCTTGCCGCCGCGTCGCGCGGCGAGGTCCGCCCCGGCGTCGAAGAGCCGGCCCGCGGCACCCTCGGGCAGCGCACGGACGGCGGCCCAGCCGGCGGCGTACGAGGCGTCGCTGACGCGACCGGTGAGGAGCCCCGCGACGGTCTTGAGCACCTAGGACACAGCCTGCCGGCGCACCTCGACGAGCCGCTGCCCGACGGTGATGAGCGAGACCACCGCGAGCAGCACCAGCGCGACGACCAGCCCCTGCTCGAGGCCGAGCCCGGCCAGCAACGTGCCGGCAAGCACCGCGACCAGCCGCTCCAGCCGCTCGGCGATGCCGACGTTGCAGGTCATGCCCAGCCCCTCGGCCCGCGCTTTCGCGTACGAGATCACGACGCCGGACACCAGGCAGAACAGGCTGAGCGCCAGGAGCACGTCGCTGTCGCCGTCGCCGGCGTACCAGAGCACCAGCGCGCTGAAGATGGACGCGTCCGCGATCCGGTCCATCGTGGAGTCGAGGAATGCGCCCCACGGGCCGGAGACGCCGCGCAGCCGGGCCATCGCGCCGTCGAGCGCGTCGGTGAGCACCGACAGGGTCACCACGGCGGTCCCGAGGAAGAACGAGCCGCGCGCGAAGAAGGCGAACGCGCCGACGACGGCGCCGATCGTGCCGGCGACGGTGACCATGTCGGGCGTGACGCCCACCCGCAGCAGCCAGCCGGCGAGCGGTGCGACGACGCGGCCGACCGCCGGTCGCAGGTTGAGCATCGCCGTCCGTTCGTCGACCATCAGGAGCGGCTGACATTAGTGGGCGGCGGGCGGAGGATGCTCGCGCCATGAGCACGAAGAAGGAGGCCGGCCGCGCGCCCGAGCCCCGTACGCCCGACCGGGTCCGCAACGTCGTCCTGGTCGGTCACTCCGGTGCCGGCAAGACGACGCTGGTGGAGGCGCTGCTCGCCCGCGCCGGCACCATCGGGCGCCCGGGTCGGGTGGAGGACGGCACCACCGTCAGCGACAGCGACGAGGTCGAGGCCCGGCAGCAGCGGTCGGTGTCTCTGTCGGTCGCGCCGCTCGAGCACAACGGCGTGAAGGTCAACCTGCTCGACGCCCCCGGCTACGGCGACTTCGTGGGCGAGCTGCGCGCCGGGCTGCGCGCCGCGGACGCCGCGCTGTTCGTCGTCTCCGCTACGGACGGCGTCGACCCGCGGACGATGCTGCTCTGGGAGGAGTGCGCGTCGGTCGGGCTGCCCCGGGCGGTCGTGATCACGCAGCTGGACCGACCGCGCGCGGACTTTGACGACGCCGTCGCGATCTGCCAGCGGGTGTTCGGGGAGGGGGTGCAGCCGCTGTACCTGCCGATGCACGCCGACGACGAGAGCGTCGCGGGGCTGATCGGGCTGCTGTCGCAGCGGGTGTACGACTGGTCGTCGGGCTCGCGGGTCGAGCGTGACCCCGATCCGCAGCACCTGCCGCTCATCGAGACCGTCCGGTCCACGCTGATCGAGGGGATCATCGCGGAGAGCGAGGACGAGTCGCTGATGGAGCGCTACCTCGCCGGCGACGACATCGACCAGGACGTGCTCGTCGCCGACCTCGAGACAGCAGTCGCGCGCGGCTCGTTCTACCCGGTGCTGCCGGCGGCGCCGCTGACGATGCTCGGCACCGACGAGCTGCTCGAGGTGCTGACCAAGGCGTTCCCGTCGCCGCTCGAGCACCCGTGCCCCCCGGTGTCGCGCCCGGACGGCTCCCCCGCGCTGCCCATCAGCTGCGACCCGGCCGGCCCGCTCGTGGCCGAGGTGGTCAAGACGACGACGGACCCGTACCTCGGCCGGGTCTCCCTGGTGCGGGTCTTCTCCGGGACGCTGCGCCCCGACGTCGCCGTACACGTCTCCGGGCACGCGCGCGGGCACGCCGAGCACGACGTCGACGAGCGGGTGGGCGCTCTCGCGGTGCCGCTCGGCGCCGCGCTCCGACCTGTCTCGCACGGCCCGGCCGGCGACCTGGTCGCGGTCTCGCGGCTGAGCTCCGCCGAGACGGGCGACACGCTGTCGGCGAAGGACGACCCGCTGCTCGTGGCGGCGTGGGAGCTGCCCGTGCCCCAGCTGCCGGTCGCGCTGGTGGCGAAGGACGAGCTCGCGCCGGCGCTGGCGCGGCTGGTCGCCGAGGACCCGACGGTGCGCGTCGAGCGGGTCGGCGAAACGGGGCAGCTCCTGCTGTGGTGCGTCGGCCAGGCACACGCCGACGTGCTGCTCGACCGGCTGCGGACCCGGCACGGCGCGGAGGTGTCGACGGAGCCGGTACGGGTGGCGCTGCGCGAGACCCTCGCCGGACCGGTGACGGTGACGGGGCGGCACGTGAAGCAGTCCGGCGGCCACGGCGAGTACGCCGTCGTCACCTGCGAGCTGACGCCCCTGCCGCCGGGGTCCGGGATCGCGTTCGCGACCCGCGTCGTGGGCGGCGCGGTGCCGAGCCAGTTCCACGGCAGCGTCGAGAAGGGCGTGCGAGCGGAGGCGGCGCGACGGGCGCTCGTGGACGTACAGGTGGTGCTGGTCGACGGCAAGGCGCACTCGGTCGACTCGTCGGACGCCGCGTTCCAGGCGGCCGGGGCCCTGGTCGTGCGCGAGGCCGTGGCCGCCGGTGGGGTGACCGTGCTCGAGCCGTACGTGGAGGTGGCGGTCGCCGTGCCGCCCGGCTTCGTCGGCACGGTCATGAGCGACCTGTCCGGCCGTAGGGGCCGCGTCGTCGGCAGCGATCCCGGCGAGGACGTGACGGTGGTGCGGGCGGAGGTGCCCGAGGCCGCGCTCCTCGCGTACGCGAACGAGCTGCGGGCGCTCTCGCACGGCACCGGGACCTACACCCGGCGCTACCTCCGGCACGAGCCCGCCCCGCGCTGAGTCGCCCCGGCGATCAGGCCGAAGAAGCTGCGGCCGTTGTGAGGCGCGGCCGTTTCTTCGGCCTGATCACGGAGGCGCGGCACGATCAGGTCGGGTTGCCTGCGTAGGCGCGGCACGATCAGGTCGGGTTGCCTGCGTAGGCGCAGCACGATCACGTCGGGGTGTCTGCGTACGGCCCCGCGCGCGTTCCGCAGCCCGACCTGATCACGCCGCGGTGATGCCGCTCCTCCGTGTCGCCGCGGCGCGGGCACAGCCTGATCGCGGGCTCAACCGGGTGCCCGCCCCTGCCGATGACGTAGAGGTGACCTGTGTCGTGGTGCCTGCCGCCGTTCCCCGGCCGGTGCTGCTCGGCGTCGCCGCCGCGCCGCACGTTCCCGCGGCGGTGGTGCACATCTCCCCCCGGCCAGTCCCGACCGCGAACCCGGTCGCGGTCCAGATGGCTCGTGCCGACGCCGCAACCGTCCTGCGTCTGCAGACCGAGCTCGACCGGCTGCGCGCGCAGCTCGCCGGCTGACCCAGCCAACCCGGCACGAGATGCGGTACGTACCGGCCGCGCCACGACCTACCGCAGTCCGTACACGCCGCGCACGCTCACGACGGCGCTCCAACCCCGTACAAGACGCGGTAGGTGCCGCGTCGGCCGCGACCTAGCGCATTCCGTGCAGGGACCGGCTCATACCTCGGACCAGGCGCGGGCGAGCAGGTCGCGCGTGTCGGGCAGCAGCTGCGGCAGCACCTTGGTGTGCCCCACCACCGGCATGAAGTTGGTGTCCCCGCCCCAGCGCGGCACGACGTGCTGGTGCAGGTGCGCGGCGATCCCCGCGCCGGCCACGCCGCCGAGGTTCATCCCGACGTTGAAGCCCTGCGCACCGCTCGCGTGCCGGATCGCGCGCAGGGCGTGCTGCGTCAGCGACGCCAGCTCGGTCGTCTCGACAACCGTCAGCTCGTCGTAGCCGGCGACGTGCCGGTACGGGACGACCATCAGGTGGCCGGAGTTGTACGGGTACAGGTTCAGCACGACGAAGCAGACCTGACCCCGCGCCACGACGAGGCCGTCCTCGTCGGACAGCGCCGGGATGTCGCAGAACGGGCAGCCCTCCTTGCCCTCGCCCTTGATGTACGCCATCCGGTGCGGCGTGTAGAGCCGCGAGAACGCGTCCTGGATGCCGGCGCCGCGCTGCTCCTCAGACTCGGTCACGGACCGCCTGCACCACCCGCGCGACGGCCTCGTCCACCGGAATGCCGTTGTCCTGGGTCCCGTCGCGGAACCGGAAGCTGACGGCGCCCGCCTCGACGTCGTCGCCGCCCGCGATGAGCATGTACGGCACCTTCTGCTTCTGGGCGTTGCGGATCTTCTTCTGCATGCGGTCGTCGGAGGTGTCCACCTCGACCCGGATACCGGCCGCCTTCAGCCGCTCGCCGACGTCGAGCAGATACCCGTTGTAGTCGCTGTGCACCGGGATACCGACGACCTGCACCGGTGCGAGCCAGGCCGGGAAGGCGCCGGCGTAGTGCTCGGTGAGGACGCCGATGAACCGCTCGATCGAGCCGAACTTGGCGGCGTGGATCATCACCGGCTGCTGGCGCGAGCCATCGGCGGCCTGGTACTCGAGCTCGAAGCCCCTCGGCTGGTTGAAGTCGTACTGCACCGTCGACATCTGCCAGGTGCGGCCGATGGCGTCGCGCGCCTGCACCGAGATCTTGGGCCCGTAGAAGGCCGCTCCCCCCGGGTCCGCGACGAGGTCGAGCCCGGTGTCACGAGCGCACTGCTCCAGCACCGCCGTCGCCGTCGCCCAGTCCTCGTCGGTGCCGACGAACTTGTCCGGCTTGGAGTCGTCGCGCGTCGACAGCTCGAGGTAGTAGTCCGTCAGCCCGAAGTCGCTCAGCAGGGACAGCACGAAGGTGAGCAGGTGCTTGACCTCGTCGGGCGCCTGCTCCGGGGTGCAGTACGAGTGCGAGTCGTCCTGCGCGAAGCCGCGGACCCGCGTCAGCCCGTGGATCACGCCCGACGGCTCGAACCGGTAGACCGACCCGAACTCGAACAATCGCAGCGGCAGCTCGCGGTAGGACCGCCCGCGTGACCGGTAGATCAGGTTGTGCATCGGGCAGTTCATGGCCTTCAGGTAGTAGTCGCTGCCCTCCATCTCCATGGGCGGGAACATGCCGTCGGCGTAGTACGGCAAGTGGCCGGACGTGTGGAACAGGCCCTCCTTGGAGATGTGCGGCGTTCCGACGTACTCGAAGCCCTCCTCGATGTGGCGCTGCCGGACGTAGTCCTCCATCACGCGCTTGAGCACGCCGCCCTTGGGGTGGAAGACCGCCAGGCCGCTGCCGATCTCGTCCGGAAACGAGAACAGGTCCAGCTCGGCGCCGAGCCTGCGGTGATCGCGCTTCTCGGCCTCCTCGAGCAGCCGCAGGTGCTCCTTCAGCGCGTCGCGGGACTCCCACGCGGTGCCGTAGATCCGCTGCAGCTGCTCGTTCTTCTGGTCGCCGCGCCAGTACGCCGCCGCGGAGCGCATCAGCGTGAAGGCCGGGATGTCGCGGGTGGTCGGCAGGTGCGGGCCGCGACACAGGTCGGACCAGGTGCGCTCGTCACCGGTGAGGTTGTCGTAGATGGTCAGCTCGGCGCCGCCGACCTCGACCGACTCCTCCGGGGCAGATCCTTTGAGCCCGATCAGCTCGAGCTTGAACTTCTCCCCCGCCAGCTCCTCGCGCGCCTCGTCCTCGCTCACGACGCGGCGCGAGAAGCGCTGGCGCTGCTGGACGATCTGGCCCATCCGCTTCTCGACCGCGGCGACGTCCTCAGGGGTGAACGGCCGCTCGGGCAGGAAGTCGTAGTAGAAGCCGTCGCGGATCGGCGGGCCGATGCCCAGCAGGGTGCCGGGAAACAGGTCCTGCACGGCCTGCGCCAGCACGTGCGCGGCCGAGTGCCGCAGAACGGCCCGGCCCTCCTCGCTGGCGTACGGAACACCCTCGACCTCGTCGCCCTCAGCCAGGACGTGCGCGAGGTCGCGCAGCTCGCCGTTGACCCGGGCGACCGCGACGTCCTTGCGGTCGAGCAGCTCGCCCGCCGTCCGCCCCGCGCCCTCGGCCGCGACGGTCAGGGCGGACGACGGCTTGGACACGAGAGGTGCTCCAGACAGCGAGAACGGGTGGGAGCGCGAGCCTATCGGCGCGCTCCCACCCGTTTCCCGTGCGGATCAGACGAGCGCGGCGTCCAGGGTGATCTCCACGCCGGTCAGCGCCTTGCTGACCGGGCAGGTGGCCTTGGCCTCGTCGGCGACCTTCAGCACGGCGGCCTCGTCGAGGCCCTCGACCTCAGCGCGGACCGTCAGCTTGATGCCGGTGAGGCGGAAGCCACCGGCCGGGTCGGCGCCGAGGCTGACGTCGGCCGTCACCTCGACGGACTGCGGCGTGCCGCCGGCCTCGGCGACGAGACCCGAGAACTGCATCGCGTAGCAGGACGAGTGCGCCGCCGCGATGAGCTCCTCGGGGCTCGTCGTGCCACCGGCCTCGTCGGCCGCACGCTTCGGGAACGACACGTCGTACGTGCCGACCTTGCTGCTGGTCAGCTCGACCTGGCCGGAGCCGTCCTCCAGGCCGCCGTTCCAGGCGGTACGTGCGGTGCGTGCGGGCATGCGGGACTCCTCGGGTCAGGGGATGGCGTCGGAGGCTGCAACCGGCCGGCACCCGCGTCGATTCCGGCAGAACGCCCGAACGGCCGATCCCGTTGCGGCACGATGCGCACATGGGCTGGTCGGTGGACGAGGTGGGCGGCAGCGAGCTGCTGGACCAGCTCGGCGACGCCGTGACCGTGATCGGCCCGGACTGGCGCTACCGCTACGTCTCCCCCGGCGCCGCCGTGATCATCGGACGGCCGGCCGAGGAGGTCGTCGGCCTGCACGTGTGGGAGGAGGTGTTCCCGCAGGTCGTCGGATCGCCGCAGTACGACGCGGCGGTGCGCGCGATGGAGACGCGCCAGCGCCAGATCCTGGTCTGGTACTTCGACACGGTGCAGCGCTGGTACTCCCAGCAGGCGCTACCCGTCGGCGACGGGCTCGTCTTCGTCGTCAGCGATGTCACCGAGGCCGAGCGCGCGTCCCGTCGCTCGGAGGTGCTGGTACGGGCCGGGGAGCGACTCGCGCGCGCGAGCACGTACGACGAGGTCGCCGCCGCCGTTCTGGCCGACTGCCTTCCGCATGTCGGCGCGTCCGGGGGCGGGGTGCTGCTCGTCGACCAGGAGCGCGACGTGGTGCAGTCGCTCGGCCTGCGGCTGGCGAACGAGGACATGATGCTGCGGTGGAGGGAGTACCCGCTCGCGGTCTCCACGCCGGGCACGGACGCGTGGCGCCTCGACGTCCCCGTCCACGTACGCAGCCTCGCCGAGGCGCGGGAGCGCTACCCGCACATCGCGGACGACCTGCGGGAGACGGGGCAGCCGGCGGTGTCCGCCTTCCCCCTGGTGAGCGGCGGCGAGCGCCTCGGGGTGCTGGTCGTGGCGTTCGCGGAGGAGCGCGAGCTGCCGGTCGCGGACCTGCAGTTCCTGGCCACGACCGCAGCCATGACGGCGCAGGCGCTGCTGCGGGTGCGCCTGGTCGACGCGGAGCGGCGGAGCCTCAAGGCGCTGCAGCGCAGCCTGCTGCCCGGCGTCCTCCCCCGCACCGCGGGGCTCGCGGTCGCCGCCCGCTACCTCGCCAGCGACACCGCAGCCGAGGTCGGCGGCGACTGGTACGACGTCGTCGAGCTGCCGGGCGGCGCGATCGGCCTGGTCATGGGCGACGTGGAGGGCCACGACCTCGGCGCCGCCGCACTGATGGGCCTGGTCCGCGGGGCCGTGCGCGCGTACGCGCTGGACGGGCAGCCCCCGGCGGCGGTCATGGAGCGCACGAACACGTTCCTGAACCAGCTCGAGCTCGGCCGCATCGTGACCCTGGCATTCATGCAGGTGCATCCGGCGACGCGGCTGGTGACGACCGTCAGCGCGGGACACCCCCCTGCGCTCATCGCAACCGACGACCAGGCCGTCATCGCGCTGCCGACCGAGATCGGTCCACCGCTCGGGGTGCCCGTCACCGGGCACCAGTGGCCGGAGACGACGACCCGCCTGGGCGAGCGTGCGACGGTGGTGCTGTTCACCGACGGTCTGGTCGAGGCGCGCGGCCGCGACATCGACTAGGGCATCGCGCGCGTGGCAGCCGCGCTGTCCGCGGACCGCGGCGCGGACGTGGCGGAGCTCGCCGACACGCTGCTGCAGGTGCGCTCGGACAACGCGTACGACGACGTCGCGCTGGTGGTGGCGCGGGTGACGGAGTCGGCGCCGACGACGTCTGCCGTGACGCGGCAGCTGCCGGCCCGGCCGACGTCAGTGCACCTGGCCCGCCGGTTCGCGCGGCAACTGCTCGGGACGTGGCAGGTGCCGGACGCGGTGCAGCAGAACGTGGAGCTGGTCGTGAGCGAGCTCGTCACGAACGCGGCTCGGCACAGCGAGGACGCGCTGGAGGTGGCCCTCGAGCGGCTGCCGGAGCTGGTCCGGGTCGCCGTCACCGACAGCAGCCACCGGCTGCCCGTCGAGGGCTCGCCGGCCGACGACGACGCCACGTCGGGCCGCGGCCTGCTGCTGGTCGAGGCGGTGGCGAGCCGCTGGGGGGTCGAGTCCAGCGGGCTGAGCAAGCGCGTCTGGGCCGAGTTCGATCTGCGCTAGGTCAGGACGTCCGCCGCGCACGCCGGGCGGCGTGCTCGCGCGGCGAATACCTGGTGGAGCACCCGCCTCTTGACTAGGCCCGGCTGCGGCGACCGCCCTTGAAGATGCTGTAGCCGCCGGGTCCGACGAGGCAGGCCACGACCAGCAGCACGATCCCCAGGATGATCTGGCCCTGGAGCAGCTGGACGACGCCGACGATGGCGATGACGACGGCGATGATCCACAGGAGGAAGTTCATGCCGCCGTCCTACCCCTGCGTGATCGCGCTACTCCAGCCCGTCGCTGGTCGTGTCCACCTCCCGGATGGCAGGGTGCGGCCGGGGGCGCGAACCGTGCAGCGGGGTGGGCGTAACAGGACTCGAACCTAGGTGCTGGGACGGTTCTGACCTGCGGCCAGACGCTCGAAACACGCTTAGTGGCAAGGCGAATCCGTGGACATGCCAGGACACGGATTGACACGGATACCCTCGTGAATGGCACGGCCGTGCCATTATGCTTGGGCGGTAGACGTAACGGGAAACCGGTCTGTGACGCCTGCGGCTAAAAGTGCGGCTGAGCGTGCGGAACGGCGTGAATGGCACGAGGTGCCACTACGCCCCGCGTCGAGATGAGGCGTTACAGGACGATCGCGTCCCGTGGGGTGGTGTAGCTCGTCGCGTGCTGCTTCGCGAGTGAGGGCAACTATGCCGTAGCGCGGATCGCGCTGCGGCTGGTCTTCTTCGGGGTCGTCTTCTTGGGCTCGATCGCTGTCGGCGCCGGCGGGTT
>JBHENF010000111.1:0-9324 GCA_046262175.1 Mycobacteriales bacterium | reverse complement strand
TGTTCCAGAACGCACACAGACTGATCATCTGGCACTTCGTGCCGGCGTGTCGGGTTCGTCGCGATCAGTCGGTGTGCCTCTCCTGGACAGGGAGACGCCGGCGGGTGCAGCATCCGGGTCCTCATCTAGGGGGATGCGATGCCGAAGTTCATGGACTACCACGACGACTTGCAGCTGCCGCCGGAGGCGATCGAGGCGATCGGGCAGGGGGTTCGCAATCGTGACGTCGACGCGTTCGGCGTCCGGCAGATCGAGCTGTTCCACAACCCGGACGGCAAGGTGTACTGCCTGCTCGACGCGCCGGACGAGGAGTCCGTGCGCAAGCACCACGCGGCGCTGGACGTGCCGTGTGGCGACGTCCACCGGGTGGACAGCCTGCTCTAGGAACTGGCCAGCAGCTCGGCCTCCTGCTCGGGTGTCAGGTCGGTCGCCAGCGGCGGCAGGCCGCGCTCGGTGTCCCACGCCAGGACGTCGCGGGCGGTCTGCTCCAGTGGCGTCGCCGGCATGCCCACCGCGTCGGCGGCGGCACGGCTGCGGCGGAACATCACGTCCCACGACGTATCCGGCAGGACGAGCGGGAAGCCGGGCCTGGCCGCTACCTGTACGGGCTCGGCCTCTGCGTTCAGCGCCGTCACCAGCGACCCCAGCGTCACCGGCTCGGCCGGCCCGACGGCGTTGTAGGTGCCGGAGGTGTCACCCTCCAGCAGCAGCGTGACGAGCCGCGCGAGGTCGCGGCTGTCGACCACCTGGACGGGCTGGTCGAGCCGCCCGGGCACCGCGACCCGGCCGCCGCGGCGAAGCCGCCGGGCCCAGTAGGTGAAGCGGTCGGTGGGGTCGTAGGGGCCGGCGACGATGCCCGGGCGCACGATCGTGGCGCGGTCCCCGTACCGGCTCAGCACGTCGTCCTCGCACGCCACCTTCAGCGGCCCGTACGTGTCGCCGTCGATGACCTCGGTGCTGCGTTCCGCGGGCAGCCGCGGGGTGTCCTCGGTCAGCCCGTCACCGGCCTGCGTCCGGTCGTACACGCTGCCCGTGCTGATGAACAGGTGCCGCCCGCCGCGCTCGCCGATCGCGTCGCCTGCCTGCGCCACGTGCCGCGGGACGTACGCGCTGACGTCGACGGTCGCGTCCCAGCTGCCCTCCGCGAGCGCGCCGTAGTCGCCACTGTCCCGGTCGCCGACGCGCCGGTCGACATCGGGGAACAGGTCTGCGTTCGTCTTGCCGCGGCTGAACAGGGCCGGCGTGTGGCCGCGGGCCAGCAGGTCCTCCACGATCGCGCGTCCAACGAAGGAGGTGCCGCCCAGCACGAGGATGTTCATGCCGTCGAACCTATCGGGACCCGACGAGGCCCCGCCCCCAGCAGGGGAGCGGGGCCTCGGGACGAAGGACCTACTGCTCGGGGCGCTGCGGCTTCCCGCTGGTCTCGAGCTGGCGCATCTCGGCCTCGCGGCGCGGCTGCTCCTTCGGCTTGTTCTTGTCGCGGAAGAAGCCCTTCGAACCCTTGGCGCCGGGCGCCGTCAGGGCGCCGTGGCCGCCGATCTGGCCCTGCTCGTGCACCGGTGCCTCGAGCGCCTTCTGGTCGCCGGGAGCAATGGTCGCCTGGTACGCCATGGGCGCCGCGACCGTCTCCTCGATGAACTCGCCGGTCGGCAGCCGGCGGATCGTGCCGGACTCGATGCCGTGGTGCAGGAGCTCCTCGTCGGAGTGCTGCAGCGACAGGCAGAACCGCTTGGTGAACACGTACACCAGCGGCGGCACCAGGAAGATGGCCACGCGCAGGGTGTGCGTGATCGTCTGGACGCTGATCGAGAAGATCGAGGCGATGATGTCGTTGCCGCCGGCGATCAGCAGGATGATGTAGAAGCTGATCGACATCATGCCGAGCGCGGTGCGGCCGGGACGGTCGCGCGGCCGGTCCAGCAGGTTGTGCATCTTGTGGTCCTTGGTGACCAGCGCCTCGAGCCACGGGTAGACGAGCATCGGGGTGAAGATCAGCCCGGGCAGGACGACCGTCGGGAGCATCACGTTCAGCGGCAGCGTGTGGCTGAACGCGTGGATCTCCCAGTTCGGCATCAGGCGGGTCGAGCCGTCGAGGAAGCCCATGTACCAGTCGGGCTGCGAGCCGGCCGACACCTGCGAGGGGTCGTAGGGGCCGTACAGCCAGATCGGGTTGATCTGCGCGAGCCCGCCCAGCAGGGCCAGGACGCCGAAGACGAGGAAGAAGAAGCCACCGGCCTTGGCCGCGTAGATCGGGTAGAAGCGGCTGCCGACGACGTTGTTCTCGGTACGGCCGGGGCCGGGGAACTGGGTGTGCTTCTGGTACCAGATCATGATCATGTGGAACGTGATCAGTCCGAGGATGACGCCGGGGATCAGCAGGATGTGCACCGCGTACAGGCGACCGATGATCGCCGTGCCGGGGAACTCGCCGCCGAACAGCAGGATCGCCGCCCAGGTGCCGACCACCGGGATCGACTCGGTGATGCCGAAGGCGATGCGCAGGCCGGTGCCGGACAGCAGGTCGTCGGGCAGGGAGTAGCCGGCGAAGCCCTCGAGGATGCCGGTGATCAGCAGCAGCGTGCCGATGACCCAGTTCAGCTCACGCGGCTTGCGGAAGGCCCCGGTGAAGAACACGCGCAGCAGGTGCACCACGATCGACGCCAGGAACAGCAGCGCGGCCCAGTGGTGGATCTGCCGCATGAGCAGGCCGCCGCGCACGTCGAACGAGATGTGCAGCGTGGACGCGTAGGCCTCCGACATCCGGATGCCCTTGAGCGGCACGTAGCTGCCGTTGTAGAGCACCTCGCGCATCGACGCGTCGAAGAACAGCGTCAGGTACGTGCCCGTGAGCAGCAGGATGATGAACGAGTACAGCGCGATCTCGCCCAGCATGAAGGACCAGTGGTCCGGAAAGGCCTTGTTCAGGCTCTTCTTGATGAACGACGTGCCGAGCCGCTCGTCGATGCCCTTGCCGACGCTGCCGGCGGCGTTGCTCACGACGCTCATGACTTCCGCTCCGAGTTCCGCTCCCAGTAGCTGGGGCCGACGGGCTCCGTGTAGTCGCCCTGCGCCACGAAGTATCCCTCCTCGTCGACGCTGATCGCCAGTTGAGGCAGCGACCGCGCGGCGGGGCCGAAGACGACCTTCGCGCCGTTGGCGGCGTCGAACGTCGACTGGTGGCAGGGGCAGAACAGGTGGTGCGTCTGCTGCTCGTACAGCTTCACCGGGCAGCCGAGGTGGGTGCAGATGACGGAGTACGCGATGTGGCCCTCGACGGACCAGTCCTCGCGGCCGGTGCGGGGCTTGAGCTGCCCCGGCTCCATGCGGATGAGCATCGTCGGGGTGTCGGCCATCCGGTCGCCGCCGGGCACGTCCGGGTAGACGGTCTCGAGCGACCCGATCTGCAGGTCGCCGAGCCGGACCGGGGTGCCGTTCTTGCGGACGAGCCGGACGCCCTTCTTCCAGGCGGTGACGCGCAGCGCGCGCTCCTTGTGCGCGTACGGCCCGAGGTCGAGCAGCAGCGGCAGCGGCAGGATCGCGAGCGAGCCGGCGCCGAGCAGCAGCGTGCCGGTCAGCAGCTTGCGGCGGCCGAGGCCGGTCTCCTGCAGGCCGGCGCCCAGGGCCTGGCCGGTCTCCGCGAGGTCCTCGTCGCTGGAGGCGAAGGAGTGCCGCTCCTGGACGATCTCGGCGTCGCCCATGAGCGTCTTCGCCCACTTGACGGCGCCGGCGCCGATGCCGATGAGGGCCAGCGCCATGAGCGTGGCCAGCAGCGGCGTGAACAGCTCGTTGTTGGTCTCGCCGTACCTGTACGGCGAGGCGAAGAACACGATGACGAAGCCGACGACCGACAGGAACGACAGGAGGAACATCGCCGCGACCTTGCGCTCCGCGGAGCGCTCGGCCGCCGCGTCGAGGTCGGCCGCCCGCAGCTCGTAGGCCGCCGCCGGCGTGCCGGCGGAGATCCGCTGGCCCTCGTCGCCACCGCGGTTGGCGGCCAGCGTCGCCGCGCTGTCGGTGTTGGCGAAGCTGGCCTCGGTGACGTCTGAGCCGCGCTGGTTCGTGCCGTCGGCGTTGGCGTCGTCGGGGGAGCGCAGGCGGTCGCGGATCGAGCCGGCCGCCTCCGCCGAGGTCTGGCCGCCGCGGGGCTCGTTGGTGGGGGTCTGGCCCCCGGTGGAAGACGTCACTGGCGTGCACCGATCCAGAGGGAGACGCCCACGAGGGCGGTGATCCCGATGAGCCAGATGACCAGGCCCTCCGGGACGGGTCCGTAGCGGCCGAGGTCGGCGCCGCCGGGCTGCGAGCCCTTGGTGATGAACTTGACGTAGCGCACGACGGCCTTCTTCTCATCCGGCGTCAGCTGGTTGTCGCTGAAGCGCGGCATGTTCTCCGGGCCGGTCTGCATCGCGGAGTAGATGACGCGGGCGCTCGACTCGGTGAGCTCCGGGGCGTACTTGCCGTAGGTGAGGGCGCCACCCGAGCCCGCGAAGTTGTGGCAGCTCGCGCAGTTGGTGCGGAACAGCTCGCCGCCCAGCTGCAGCTCGCCGTCGGCGAGGTTGCCGCTCGGGAGCTTCGGGCCGCCGCCCTTGGAGTCGATGAAGGCGGCGAGCTGGTCGATCTGCGGGATGGAGTACTTCGCCTTCTTGCGCGGCGCCTGGATCGTCCCGGCGTACAGCGGCATGCGGCCGCTCTCGACCTGGAACACGACGGACGAGGCACCGACGCCGAGCAGGCTGGGGCCGCCGGCGCCGCCCTGCAGGTTGAGCCCGTGGCAGGTGGAGCAGCCCTGCAGGTAGAGGTCGCGGCCGGCTTTGACCGCCATGGACTGCTCCGTCCCCGGCGTGTCCTCGGCGCGGCTGTGCGGGGCGGCGAACGCGGTGTAGAGCGCGCCGACGAACGCGAGCGCGAGCAGGACGACGGTGTAGCCGGACAGCTTCTGGAGCTTGCTGTTGCTCACGTTCCCACTCACTGGATGATGTAGATCGTGGCGTAGAGCCCGATCCAGACGACGTCGACGAAGTGCCAGTAGTACGACACGACGATGGCGCTGGTGGCCTTCTCGGGCGTGAAGCGACCGACCATCGTGCGGCCGAGCACGATGAGGAACGCGAACAGGCCGCCGGTGACGTGCAGGCCGTGGAAGCCGGTGGTCAGGTAGAAGACCGAGCCGTAGCCGTCGGAGCTGAGCTTGTTGCCCTCGCTGTACTGCTGGCGGTACTCGTTGGCCTGACCGAGCACGAAGGTCAGGCCCATCAGGAACGTCAGCGTGAACCAGCGGCGCAGCGCGTAGACGTCGCCGCGCTCGGCGGCGAACACGCCGATCTGGCACGTCACGGACGACAGGACGAGGATGGTCGTGAAGATCGCGGAGTAGCCCACGGCCAGCTCGACGTGCTCCGGCGGCCAGTTGTCGGCGCCGGTCACGGACCGGATCGTGAAGTACATCGCGAACAGCGCCGAGAAGAACATCAGCTCGGACGACAGCCAGACGATCGTCCCGATCGAGACCATGTTCGGTCGCGTCAGGGAACCGTGCGCCGGCACCTTCTCCAGCACGGAAGTCGAAGCCACGTCGAGCATCCTGCCAGCCGCAGGAGAACTTCTCCACGCGGGGTCGCCCGCCGCGCCGGAGGTGTGCACCACACCTACGCTGGGGGTGTGCAGCTGCCCGAGTTCGGCTGGGGGACGGTGTTCACGCAGGCGCGGCCGGAGGTCGTCCCGCTGCTCGCGCTGGCGGTCATGGCGGGGCTGTACGTGCTCGGCGTCCGCCGCCTCACGGCCCGCGGCGACGCCTGGTCGCGCGGCCGCAGCGTCGCGTTCGGGGCCGGCCTGCTGGTGTTCGCGGTCGCCACGCTGTCCGGCCTCGCCGCGTACGACGAGGAGCTGTTCGGCGCGCACATGGTCCAGCACATGCTGCTGACGATGGTCGTGCCGGTGTTCCTCGCGCTCGGCGCTCCGGTGACGCTCGCGCTGCGGACGCTGCCGGCCGGCGGGCGCGGCGGGCTGCTCGCCCTGCTGCACTCGCGGTTCGTCCGGGTGCTGACGTTCCCGCTGGTGCCGTGGCTGCTGTTCGTCGGCAGCCCGTTCGCGCTGTACTTCTCCGGCTGGTACCCCGCGACGCTCGAGCACGCCTGGCTGCACGAGCTGCTGCACGCGCACTTCCTCGCCGTCGGCTGCCTGTTCTTCTGGCCACTTGTCGGGCTGGACCCGATCCCGGGCCGCGCGTCGTACCCGTTCCGCCTGCTGCTGCTCGCCGCCACGCTGCCGTTCCACGCCTTCCTCGGCGTCGCGATCATGAGCGTGCCGGACGACGGCCGCGGGCTGATCGCGGCCGCCCACTACCTGCCGCTGCGCGGGGTGCAGGGCGCGGTGTTCCAGCAGCAGGTCGGCGGCGGCGCGCTGTGGGCGTCCGGCGACCTGGTCGGGCTGCTGTTCCTCGCCGTCACGCTCAGCCAGTGGATGCGGGCGAGCGAGCGCGAGGCGGCCCGCGAGGACCGGCGGCTGGACCGGCTGGAGCCGGCGTCCTGAGGCTGCTGCGACCTGCGCCGGATACGCTCGACTCATGAGCGGTACGGCTGCGCAGGCCCCTTCCCGTACGCACACCGTCGTCGTCTACAGCGACGACCCGAAGGTCCGCGACACCGTCCGCACGGCGCTCGGCCGGCGGCCCGCGGCCGACCTCGGCCGGGTGGAGTACGTCGAGGCGGCGCAGGGCGACGACCTCGTCCGCATCGTCGACAAGGGTGGCGTCGACCTCGTCATCCTCGACGGCGAGGCCTGGCCGACCGGCGGCATGGGGCTGTCCAAGCAGATGAAGGACGAGCTCAAGGACTGCCCGCCGACCCTGGTGCTGATCGCGCGCAAGGACGACACGTGGCTCGCGACGTGGTCCCTCGCGGACGCCGTGCTGCCGCACCCCGTCGACGCGTTCGCGCTCGCGACCGCGGCGAGCGACCTGCTGCGCGCCCGCGAGGCACGGCTGCCCGTGCGCCGCGTCGGCAGCCGGTAGGGGAGTTGTCGCAGACCTGGCCCGGCGTCCTCTCGGCGCTGCTGCGGGGGGAGGCGCTGGCCTCCGCGGACACCGCATGGGCGATGCGCGAGGTGATGACCGGTGAGGCCTCGCCGGCGCAGGTCGCGGGCTTCGCCGTCGCGCTGCGCGCCAAGGGTGAGACGCCGGATGAGGTGGCGGGCCTGGTCGAGGTGATGCTCGAGCAGGCGGCGCACGTCGACGTCCCGGGCCGCGTCGTGGACACCTGCGGCACCGGTGGCGACCGCGCGCACACCGTTAACATCTCCACGATGGCTGCGCTGGTCGTCGCGGGCGCCGGCGTGCCGGTCGTCAAGCACGGCAACCGGGCCGCGTCGTCGGCGTGCGGCTCGGCCGACCTGCTCGAGGAGCTCGGGGTCGTCGTGGACCTGCCGCCCGCGGCGGTCGGGCCGTGTCTGGCCGACGCCGGGATTGCCTTCTGCTTCGCGCCCGTCTTCCACCCCGGGATGCGGCACGCGGCCCTGCCCCGCCGCGAGATCGGCGTGCCGACCGTGTTCAACGTGCTCGGGCCGCTGACCAACCCGGCCCGGCCGGCGGCGCAGGCCGTCGGGGTCTCGGACGCGCGGCTCGCGCCCGTGATGGCGGGGGTGCTCGCGGCGCGGGGAGTGGACGCGCTGGTGTTCCGCGGCGACGACGGGCTCGACGAGCTGACGACGACGGGGACGTCGACGGTGTGGACGGTGGCGGGCGGGGAGGTGTCGTCTGCCCCGTTCGACCCGGCGGCGGTGGGCATCGGGCGGGCGTCGCTGGCGGACCTGCGTGGCGCGGACGCTCCGTACAACGCCGGGGTCGCGCGCGACCTGCTGGCCGGCGCGGCCGGGCCGGTCCGGGACGCGGTGCTGCTCAACGCCGCGGCCGCGATCGCTGCGTACGAGGCGGGCTCGGGCGAGCTGGAGACGCGGCTGGCGGCGGGGCTCGGGCGCGCCACGGCTGCGCTGGACGACGGTCGGGCCGGCGCGCTGCTGGAGAGATGGGTCACAGTAAGCCGGGAGCTGCGTCCGAGCTGACGAACGCCCCTGACCATGGAGGGTGGCCCTCAGCACCGCGGTACGCCGCCAGATCGCCGGCACCGCCGTGTCGGCGTTCGGCAACGGGCTCACGCTGCCGTTCACGCTGATCCTGCTGCACGAGGTGCGCGGCATCGCGCTGCCGACGACCGGCCTGCTGCTCGCCGTACCGGGTGTCGTGGGCTTGGCCGCCGTTCCGGTCGCGGGCGCCTTCATCGACCGGGTGGGGCCGCGGCGGGTGCTGCGCGGCGCGCTGGTGCTGCAGGCGCTCGCGTCGGTGCTGCTGGGCACGGCGACGTCGGTGCCCGCGGCGGCGCTCGCGCTGCTCCTCGTCGGGCTCGGCCAGGGCCCGTCGTTTCCCGCATCAAGCGCCCTGCTGAGCGGGCTGGTCGAGGGCAACGACGAGCAGGCGCGGGCGTTCGGGCTGCAGTTCACGCTGCTCAACGCCGCGATCGGCAGCGCTGCCCTCCTGGCGTCGCTGGTCGTGGACGTGGACCGGCCGGTGACGTTCGTCGTGCTGTACCTCGGCAGCGCCGTCACCAGCCTCCTCGGGTGCGCGCTGGTGCCGCGCGCGGCGGCGCGCCGGGCCGCGGTCGCCGGTGAGCTCGACCCGTCGTACCGCGAGGTGCTCCGCGACCCGGTCTTCCGCCGCGTGTGCGTGCTGTCGCTGCTGCTGGCGCTGACCGGGTACGCGACCCTCGACGGGGGCCTCGCCGCGTTCGCGCGGGTGGTCGGGCACGTGTCGCCGTCGGTCATCGCGCTGGTGTTCGCGGTAAACACCGTCGTCATCGTGGCGGGGCAGCTCGTGATGCTGAAGGTGCTGCGCGGCCGGCGACGGTCGACGGCGCTGGCTCTCACCGGCGTGGTCTGGGGGCTCAGCTGGCTGACGCTCGGCTCGCTCGGCCTGCTGCCGTCCGGCGGCGCGCGGATCGCGGTCGCGCTGCTGTTCGGCGCGGTCTTCGGGCTCGGCGAGACGCTGTTCGCGCCGACGCTGGCGCCGCTCGTGAACGCGCTGGCGACCGACCGGCTGCGCGGGCGCTACAACGCAGCGCAGGGCGCGGCCTTCTCGGTCGCCTTCGTCGTGGCGCCCGCGGTGTCCGGCGCGCTGATCGGGTTCGGGCTGTCCGCGCTGTGGATCGCCCTGCTCGTGCTCGGGTGCGCCGGGACGGTGCTGCAGGCGCGCTCGCTGCGGCGCTGGCTGACCGACGACCAGGACGGGATCGGCGAGCGCGACCTGGTGGACGACCCGACGGAGCGGATGCTCGTCTGATC
>JBHENF010000110.1:0-9346 GCA_046262175.1 Mycobacteriales bacterium | reverse complement strand
CCGGGTCGTCGTCGCGATGGGCGGCGACGGCATCGTCGGTCGCGTCGCCGGGAGGGTGTCGACGTACGGCGGGCTCATGGGCGTGCTGCCGGGCGGCCGCGGCAACGACTTCTGCCGCGCGGTCGGGATCCCGCAGGACGCCGTCGCTGCGTGCGCAGTCCTGTCGTCGGGCGAGGAACGGCCGGTCGATGTCGGGTACGCGGGGTCGGCCGCGTTCCTCGGGATCGCCTCGATCGGGTTCGACAGCGACGTCCAGGAGCGGGTGCTGGCGTCCCGACTGCCGCTGGGGCAGCTGGTCTACCTGTACGGCTCGCTGGCGACGGTCGCGTCGTGGAAGCCCGCGACGTTCTCCTGCGTCGTCGACGGCTCACCGCTCGAGGTCGTCGGCTGGTCGGTGGCGGTGTCGAACTCGGGCCGGTACGGCGGGGGCATGAAGCTGGCGCCCGATGCTTCGGTGGAGGACGGGCTGCTCGACGTGGTGACGACGTCCACGACGTCCCGCTCGGCGTTCCTGCGCGCCCTGCCCAAGGTGTTCAAGGGCACGCACGTCGACGAGCCGTCGGTCTCCGTACGTCCCGCTTCGGTCGTGGAGCTGTCGGCGGACCGGCCCTTCCGGGTGTTCGCCGATGGCGACCCGGTGGCGACGCTCCCCTGCACCATCACGATCCGCCCCGCCTCCCTGCGGATGCTCCTCCCGCACCCCTGACCCCGGCTTCCCTGTCCAGATCGGGAGACACGCCGGGCGCGTCGTCGGCGTGTCTGCCGACCTGGACAGCGAAGGGCTCAGGCGGCAGCGGCCAGACGGGTACGGACCAGCCGGATCCGCGGGTCGAGGGAGGTACGCGCACCGGTGACGAACGCAGCGCGCACGCGGTCCGCCAGCTCGCTCGCTCGCCGGTAGGCGTCGTCCCAGTCGTAGCGGACGACCACGAAGCCGGCCTGCTCGAGCGCCTCCTGGCGCTGCTTCTCGGCACGGAGGGCCCCCGGCGCGTCGTACTTCCCCATCCCGTCCGCCTCACCGACGCAATGGTGCCGCTCCCAGAGGTGGTCTACGCGGCCGAGCAGCCGCCCGCCGAGCCAGACCTCCACCTGCAGCTCCGGCGGCTCGACGCCCTGATGGTGCAGCGCCACCCGCCCGATCGACTCGAGTGGGCTCTCCGCGCGAGCGTCCGCGAACGCGGCCACGTCGACCGGCCGCCGCCCGTACGGCCACGTTGCCCAGCGCTCCGCGGTCGCCCGGAGCACCCCCGCCGGCAGTCCCGCTCGCAAGGCGGCGTCAGCGGTCACCACCGAAGTGCGGAACGACGCCCGCCGCGCAATGTCCACGACGGTCCGGTCGGCCGTCGTCACGCGGATGCCGCCGACGCTGGTCCGCTCCGTTGCCGGCAACGTCGCGACCTTGAGCAGCCGACTACGCGACGAGCCTGGGCTCTGGGAGGTGAGCACCGGCGCGCCGGGTGCCTTTCCGAGCATCGGCAGGTCGTGCACCACGACGCCGGACCAGTGCCCGGCTACCAGGCGCGAGGGGGCGCTGAGCAGCCGGCCGCGCAGGTGCAGGCGGTGCGGGCGCGGTCGTCGTCCTCGCACTCCTGCAGGACGTCGGCCCGCGCGTACCCGCCGTACGGGAGCTGCACGCACCACCCGCGCCGAACGAGCGTCCGCACCTCCTGGCTGCTGATCCCGCAGGCGCGGGCGTCCGGGAGCGAGAACACGTCGGGCAGGTCCACGCGCGCAGCCTGCCGCTGCACGTCGTCCCGCAGTGCCGCTCGTCCACAGCCCCGCAGCCCTTCGCTGCGCGGATCGGGAGACACGCCGTCGACGGCACCGGCGTGTCTCCCGCTCTGGACAGCGAAGCCGGAACGGGACAGGCCAGCGAAGGTCAGGCGGGGGGCTCCAGGACGGCGACGAGCTCGACGTGCTCGGTCATCGGGAACAGGTCGAACGCGCGCAGCGACGGCATCGTCCAGCCGGCGTCCAGGAACACCCGGAGGTCCCGCGCGAACGACGCAGGATCGCAGGCCACGTACGCGATCCGGCGCGGCGTGAGTGCCACCAGGGCGCGCGACACCTCGAGCCCGGCGCCGGCCCGCGGCGGGTCGAGCACTACCAGCGACGGGCGTCGTAGCCGCGAGACCAGCGCAGCGTCGACCGCGGCCGTACGGATGCGCACGTTCGGCTGGTCGTAGGTGTTCCGCGCAGCGTCCGCGCACGCCCGCGCGTCGCCCTCCACCGCCAGCACCGACGCCACGCGATCAGCCAGCAGCGAGGCGAACAGCCCGACCCCGGCGTACAGGTCCACGACCGTGTCCTCAGGACGCGGGTCGAGCCCGTCCAGCACCGCGGCGGCGAGCACCGAGGCCGCCCCCGGGTGCACCTGCCAGAACCCGCCCGCGGCCACGTCGAAGGCGCGCCCCAGCACGGAGTGCCGCACCCCGTGCGGGACGCGCCGCGGCCGCCCGTTGACCACCAGCCCCGCCTCGACGTCCGGCAGGTCCTGGATCCGCCCCGACACATCGACGACCCGCTGCGACCCGGACGCGACCACCTCCACAGAGGCAGCGCCCGGCCAGGACAGCCGCTCCGCCCCGACCGCCTCCACGTCGGAGGTCGCGATCAGGCAGAAGTCCACCGGCTCGAGCTCGCGCGACCGGTGCTTGTGCAGCCCGGCCCTGCCGTCCGCGCGCACCCCGAACGACACCCGCGTACGCCAGCGCAGCCCGTCGACGTCCCCGGGCACCGGCTCGACCACCACCGGCAGGTCAAGACCGGCGAGCCGCCGCAGCTGCTCCTCCACCAAAGAGGCCTTCAGCAGTCGCTGGCGCGGCAGCGCGACGTGCTGGAAGTCGCACCCGCCGCACCGCCCGGGCGCGGCGTACACACAGGGCGGCGAGACTCGGTCAGGAGAAGCCTCCAGCGCCTCCACCGCGTCCGCCCGCAGGAACGACTTCGACTCCCCCGTCACCACCACCCGGACGGTCTCGCCGGGGATCCCGTGCCGTACGAAGACGACGCGACCGTCCTCAGCCCGCGCAACGCACGCCCCGCCGGCGGCCACCGCGCCGAGGGTCAGGATCACGTGCCGGGCGGTCGCCGCACGTCGCCGGCCGCGATCCCCTCATCAAGATCGCGACGTCGGTCGGACGACTGCAGCTGGTACGGCACGGAGGTGACCATCACGCCGGGCTGGAACAGCAGCCGGCCCTTGAGCCGCAGCGCGCTCTGGTTGTGCAGCAGCTGCTCCCACCAGTGCCCGACGACGTACTCCGGGATGAAGACGGTCACCACGTCGCGCGGCGACTGCAGCCGGATGCTCTTCACGTACTCGAGGACAGGCCGGGTGATCTCCCGGTACGGCGAGTCGATGGTCGTCAGAGGCACGGGCAGCCCGCGCCGGTCCCACTCCTCCTGCAGGGCGCGCGCGTCGTCCGGGTCCACCGACACCGTCAGCGCCGTCAGGTCGTGCGGCCGGGTCGCCCGGGCGTACGCCAGGGCGCGCAGCGTCGGCGAGTGGATCTTCGACACCAGGACGATCGCGTGGTTGCGCGAGGGCTGCGCGACCATCTCGTCCTCCGGCGCGAGCTCCCGCTTCACCCGGTCGTAGTGCCCGCGGATGCCGCGCATCAGCACGTACAGCGCGCCCATGGCGAGCAGGGCGATGTACGCACCCCGCGTGAACTTCGTGATCAGCACGATCACCAGGACCGTGCCGGTCATCACCAGGCCGAAGCCGTTGATGACACGCGCCCGCACCATCCGGCCGCGCGCCGCCGGATCCTTCTCTGTGCGCAGCAGCCGGGTCCAGTGCCGGACCATCCCTGTCTGGCTCAGAGTGAAGGAGATGAACACGCCCACGATGTACAGCTGAATCAGCCGCGTCACCTCGGCGTTGAACGCGAGGATCAGCACCATCGCGAAGACGGCCAGCAGCACGATGCCGTTGCTGTACGCGAGCCGGTCGCCGCGGGTGTGCAGCTGCCGCGGCAGGTAGCCGTCCTTGGCGAGGATCGAGCCGAGCACCGGAAAGCCGTTGAACGCGGTGTTGGCGGCCAGGATGAGGATCACGCCGGTGAAGGCGACGGTCAGGTAGAACGCCGGCGGGAAACCGCTGTAGACGGCCCGAGCGAGCTGGCTGATGACGGTCTGCTGGGTGTAGTCCTCCCCCACCGGGACGCCGTTGCGCAGCAGCTGCGTCGCGGGGTCCTCCGCGAAGCGCAGCTGCGTCAGCCGGCCCAGCGTGATGATGCCCATGAGCATCGTGACGGCGATGGTGCCCATCAGCAGCAGCGTGGTCGCGGCGTTCTTCGACTTCGGCTTCTTGAACGCCGGCACGCCGTTGCTGATCGCCTCGACACCGGTGAGCGCCGCGCAGCCGGAGGAGAACGTGCGCAGCAGCAGGAACGCCGCGCCGAGCCCGGTGAAGCCCTGCTCGAAGCCGCTCTCGGGCCGGATGGTCAGCGTCGAGCTCTCCACCATCGGCAGGTCGCCGAAGAAGTGCCGCCCCAGTCCGTACAGCGTCATCCCGATGATCGCGAACATGAAGCCGTACGTCGGGATGGCGAACGCCGCGCCCGACTCCTTCACGCCGCGCAGGTTGATGGCCATGAGCAGCAGCACCAGGCCGATCGCGATCGGCGCCTCGTGCCCGCGCACGAAGCCGAGTGCCGACGCCGCGTTCTGCACGCCGGAGGAGACCGACACTGCGACGGTCAGGACGTAGTCGACGAGCAGCGCCGCCGCGACGGTGAGTCCGAAGCGCGGCCCGAGGTTCTCGTTCGCGACCTCGTAGTCGCCGCCGCCACTGGGGTAGGCGTGCACGTTCTGCCGGTACGACGCGACGACGGTCAGCATCACCGCGACGACGACGAGGCCGATCTTCCAGGAGAAGCTGTACGCCGCGAGCCCCGCGATCGACAGGGTCAGGAAGATCTCGTCCGGCGCGTACGCCACCGACGACAGCGCATCCGACGCGAAGACCGGCAGCGCGATCCGCTTGGGCAGCAGCGTCTCGCCCAGCCGGTCGCTGCGGAGGGCTCGCCCGATGAGCAGCCTCTTGGTGAGGTCCCCCGCCTTGGACACGACGGCAACCCTACGGGGACGCGACAGGCGCGCGGTCGCCGCGTGTAGCGTCCCGATCCGTTCGCCGTTCCCCTCGAGAGGCCGCTGCCGTGCACGTCGTGATCATGGGCTGCGGGCGCGTCGGCTCCGCCCTCGCGCGCGGGCTCGAGAAGCTCGGCCACTCGGTCGCCGTCATCGACCGCGACCCGGGCGCGTTCCGGCGGCTCGCCGCCGACTTCGCGGGGGCGAAGGTCACCGGCATCGGCTTCGACCGGGACACGCTGCTCGAGGCGGGCATCGACCGCGCCGACGCGTTCGCCGCCGTCAGCAGCGGCGACAACAGCAACATCATCGCGGCGCGGGTCGCCCGGGAGACCTTCGGGATCGACAACGTCGTGGCGCGCATCTACGACGCCAACCGCGCCGCCGTCTACCAGAAGCTCGGCATCCCGACGGTGGCGACGGTGCGCTGGACGGCCGACCAGGTCATCCGCCGGCTCATCCCGGAGGGGCTGCTCAGCGAGTGGCGTGACCCGAGCGGGAAGGTCGTGCTGGCGGAGGTCGCTGTCGCGCCGGAGTGGGTGGGCGAGAAGGTCACGCGGCTCGAGCAGGTCACCGGCGCGCGGGTCGCGATGCTCACGCGCCTGGGCGACGGCATGCTGCCGCTGCCGCAGACGCTGGTGCAAGAAGGCGATCTCGTGCACGTGATGGTCGAGTGGTCGCGCATCGACACCGTCACCGGCTTGCTGGCAGCCGCCCCGACCGAGAGCGTGTCCTGATGCGCGTCGCCATCGCCGGAGCCGGCAACGTCGGACGGTCGATCGCCGGGGAGCTCCTCGGCAACGGGCATGAGGTGCTCCTCATCGAACGCGAGGCGCGCGCGCTGAAGGTCGACTCCCTGCCAGGCGCCGAGTGGCTGCTCGCCGACGCGTGCGAGCTCGACACCCTGGTCGAGGCGCGGATCCAGACGTGCGACGTCATGGTCGCTGCGACCGGGGACGACAAGGTCAACCTCGTCGTGTCGCTGCTGGCGAAGACGGAGTTCGGCGTGGACCGCGTCGTGGCGCGAGTCAACCACCCGAAGAACGAGTGGCTGTTCAACGAGTCCTGGGGCGTCGACGTCTCCGTCTCGTCGCCGCGCCTGCTCGCAGCCGTCGTCGAGGAGGCCGTCTCCGTCGGGGATCTCGTACGACTGCTGACGTTCCGGCAGGGAGAGGCCAACCTGGTCGAGCTGACGCTCGCGGCCGACGCGCCGCTGGTCGGCAAGATGGTCGGCACCGTGCCGTGGCCGGTCGATGTCGCCCTGGTCGCGATCCTGCGCGAGGGACGCGTCATCGTCCCGGCGCCGGACATCGCGCTCGAGGGCGGCGACGAGCTGCTGCTGGTCGCGACCACGGACGTGGAGACCGAGCTGCACGGCCTGCTCAGCGGCTGACCGACGTCAGTCCGCCAGCGACTCCTCGGCGAGCCGGTGGGACCGGCGGACGTACGCGATCGTCAGCGCGACGGCGCCGATGGTCAGCGGCCAGCCGAGCAGCAGTTTGCTGACGGCGAGCAGATCGGTGCGGTCCGCGTTGTAGAAGTACGTCTGGACGCCTGCTCGCAGCCCGAACACCAGCGCCCAGCCGACCGTCGCGACCGTGAAGACCCGGCGCAGCCGGCGGACCGTGCGCCAGGTGTCGCCGAGCCCGTCGACGGCGGCGTAGATCGCGCCGACCAGGGGCCGGCCGATGATCGCGGAGCCGAGGAAGACGGCGCCGTACGCGAGGTTGATGTAGATCCCCGGCTTGAAGAAGTCGCGCGCCTCGCCGGACCGGGCCGCGAAGAAGACCGCCAGCCCGAGCCCGAGGAAGCCGGACACCGCCTGCTGCACGGTCTCCTTGCGCACCAGGCGGAGCACGACGATCGCGACGCCGGTGAGGACGGCCGCTGCGATGGCGGTCCGCAGCGCGACTGACCGGCTGGCGCCGATGTCGACCAGCGCGTTGACGCCGACGAAGACCACAGCCGGGAGCCCACTGTCGACGAGCCCGCGCTTGCCGCCGAGCGACTCGACGAGTGCCGGCCCGAGCGGCTTCTCGCCCGAGACGGTCTCCGGCTCCGGCTCAGGCACCGGCACGCAGCTCGTACGACGGGTTGTAGATCGTGGGTCGGCCGTCCTGCTTGGTGAGGCGGCCGCGCGCGATCAACGCCCGACCTGGCTCGATGCCGCGGATGCGCCGCCGGCCCAGCCAGATCAGCGTCACCGTGCCCGTCCCGTCGTAGAGCTCGGCCTCGAGGGTCGGCACGCCGGCCCGCGGCCGCAGCACGACGACCCGCAGCTCGCCGGCGACGCAGACGGGCGCTCCGGCCGAGCACTGGGCGACGTGCGTGGCGCCGGCGATGACCGCGTCCTGCTGCAGCTCCTGCCCGTCGAGCTCCTGCTCGTCGGCCGTCAGCCGGCTCAAGGCGCGGCGGAACCGGCCCGGCTCCTTCTCCACGGCGGTCACCCGCCCAGCGTACGTGCGCGCCTCACACGGACGCGGCCGGCAGGAACCGCGCCAGCCCGCCCGCGACCCGGCCGTACTCCCCCGTCACCAGCGCGATCCCCAGCACGACCAGCACGGCGCCGCCAACCAGCGCCACCCGGCGCGACGCGTACGACAGCCGCCGGGCGAGCCCGGGTGACGCGGCCACCGCGAGGGCGGCGATCACGAACGGCACGCCGAGCCCGAGCGCGTAGGCACCGAGCAGCAGCGCGCCCGTGCCGGCGCCGCCCTGGCCGGCGGCGAACGCCAGCACCGCCCCGAGGAAGGGCCCGACGCAGGGCGTGAAGGCTGTCCCGAACACGACGCCGAGCAGCAGCGGCGCCAGCCAGGAGCGCGACCGCGCGAGGCGGGCCTGCACCCCGACCGGCGCGACCGAGACGCGCGACAGCAGACCGGTCCGCGCCTCGAGCAGCAGGGCAACGGCCAGCAACAGGACCAGCACGCCCCCGACCCGCTGCACCGGGCCGCCCGCCTCGCGTACGGCCGAGCCCAGGGTGCCGGCAAGCGCGCCGAGGGTGACGAAGACGGCCGCGAAGCCCAGCACGTACAGCAGCGAGCCCGTCACCAGCCGCCGGCCCTGCTCCGCCTCCGGCACACCGGCGGACGAGCCCGACAGCACCCCGACGTACGCGGGCAGCAGCGGGATCGTGCACGGCGCGAGGAACGACAGCACGCCGCTGCCGACCGCCACCACGAGAGCGAGCAGCACGTCCTAGCCGCCGTACGTCGTCGTGAACAGCTCCGCGCCGTCGGCCTGCGCGGTCAGCCGCAGCGTGCCCTTCTCGACCGCGCCTGCCGTGAGCAGCGCGTACAGGTCGTCCTTCTCGACGACCACGACGGTCCGGCCGCCGACGACCTGCAGGGAGCGGCCGCGGCGGTCCGCCGGCACCGGCTGCCCGTCCAGCGTCACGTCGAGCGTCACCGGGCCGACCTGGGACGACGCGGTCAGGTAGACGTCGCGCGCGGTCAGCTGCTGCTCCACCCATGCGTCCTTGCCCAGCAGCAGCGACTCGGTCTTGCCGGTGACGCGGCCGTGCACGCGTACCTGGTCCGGCCCCGGGTCCGGGTCGTCGCGCGTCACGGTGCGGCCGGGCGGGACGATCTCGCCGCCGGCCAGGTAGTTGCCGCTGCGCTCCCCGCCGAAGTACGTCTCGGGGGTGAGCCCGTTGCCCGGCCGCTCGGACGCCTCCACCTGACCGACGCTCGCCGCGGGCGCAGTGCCGCCCTCGTCCAGCAGCGCGCGCACCGCCTTCTCGATGTCGGCGTCACCGCCCTCGCCGTAGTGGACGTAGCGGATGCGGCCGCTCCGGTCGACGAGGTAGTCGGCGGGCCAGTACTGGTTGCGGAACGCGTCCCACGTCGCCATGTCCGGGTCCTCGGCCACCGGCCAGGTGACGCCGAGCTCGCGCACCGCCCGCGCGACGTTGCCGTGGTCGCGCTCGAACGCGAACTCAGGGCTGTGCACGCCGAGGACGGTGAAGTCCTTCCCGCCGTACGTCTTCTGCAGCGCGCGCAGGAACGGGAAGGTGCGGCGACAGTTGATGCAGGTGTAGGTCCAGAAGTCGACCAGGACGACCGAGCCGCGCTTGCCGGCGAGCGTCAGCGGGTCGGTGTTGTCGAAGTCGCTGACGCCGACCAGCTCGGGCGCCTGCTTCGCCGACGAAGCCGGCAGCACCGACGCGGACGGTCGCAGCTGCGAGGAGGCCGGCGCGCTCTGGCTGAGGGCGACGAACGCGGCGAGCACCGCGAAGACGGCGACCACC
>JBHENF010000109.1:0-17137 GCA_046262175.1 Mycobacteriales bacterium | reverse complement strand
CCCGCCGACTGCGGCGATCTCCCGCCACGGCCAGAACGCCGGCGCGCGACCCTCCTCGGGGGCGCGTCCCCACAGAACCTGCAGGCCCTCAGCCTCCCCGACCAGCGCGCGCAGCAACGTCGTCTTGCCGACGCCGGCGAGACCTTCGACGAGCACCGCGCCGCCCGCTCCGGCGGCGGCGGACCGGCACAGCCGGCGCAGGACTCCGAGCTCGGAGGCGCGGCCGAGGATCACGGCGGCAGCGTAGGGCGGCGTCACGTCGTGACGTCACGCCTTGGGAGTGACCGCACGTCCCGATGACGAGGGAGTCCCGATGTCCACCCAGGTGTCCACCCAGCCGTACGTCCCGACCCCGCCCCGAGCGCGCCCGGCCGGGAGCCGGGCGAACGCTGCCGCCCTGACCGCGGGGCCGCTGATCATGCTCGCCGGCTCGCTGCTCCACCCGGCCGAGAGCGAGGACGGCGCCCGGCAGCTCGCGATCGTGCACGGCGCCGCAGGGCGTTGGTGGACGGCGCACCTGCTGCTCGTCGCCGGCGCCGTCGTCATGATCCCGGCCGTCCTCGCGCTGGCCCGGCTGCTCCGGGACGCCGCACCGACCTGGGCTCGCGCCGGTGCCATCGCCGCCGTCACCGGCTGCACCATGCTGGTCGGCGTCTTCGCGCTCGAGGGGTTCGGGGCGTACGCGCTGAGCCAGGTCGACGAGCGCGCCGCTGCGGGCCAGGCGATGGAGCAGGTCGCGGACACGGCGATGTTCCCCTTCGCACTGCTCGGGCTCGGCTTCACCCTCGGCATCGCGTTCCTCGGCGCCGGTCTCGTCCGTACGCGCACCGGCACCCCGTGGGCCGGGCTCGCGGTCGCCGTCGGCGGCGTCGTCATGACGGCCGGGCTCGTCGCCGAGGTCGCCGTGCTCGCAGCCGTGGGAATGGTGGTGCTGACCGCCGGCCTGGTCGGCAGCGCTGTCACCGTCCGCCGCGGGTGAGCGGCGACCTGCTCCTGCGGCCGGCGACGGAGCTGGTGCGCCTGCTCGCGGACCGGGTTGTCTCCGCCACGGAACTGCTCGCCGCGACGCGGGTGCAGGTCGAGTCGCTCGGGCCGACCGTCAACGCCGTCATTACGGTGGACTGGGAGCACGCGGAACGTGCGGCCGCCGCAGCTGACGCAGCGGTCGCAACCGGCCGGTCACTGGGGCCGCTGCACGGCCTGCCGATGACCGTGAAGGACTCGATCGAGACAGCGTCGCTGCGGACCACCTGCGGCGTACCGGAGCTCACCGGGCACGTGCCCGCAGAGGACGCGCCGGCAGTGGCGCGGCTCCGGGCCGCCGGTGCCGTCGTCTACGGGAAGACCAACCTGCCCACGTGGGCCTGGGACTGCCAGAGCACCAACCCGCTGTTCGGCAGGACGAACAACCCGTGGGACCTCGACCGCACGCCCGGTGGGTCGTCCGGCGGCGCTGCAGCAGCGGTGGCCACGGGTATGACGACCCTGGAGCTGGGGAGCGACCTCGGCGGCTCAGTGCGGCTACCGGCCCACTTCTGCGGCGTGTACGGCTTGAAGCCCACGTACGGGTTGATCCCGACGCGGGGCCATCTGCCGCCGATGCCGGGCTCGCTCGCGGAGCTGGACATCGCCGCACTCGGCCCACTCGCGCGCAGCGCCGACGACCTCGACCTCGCGCTCGGCGTCCTCGCGGGTCCGGACACGGCGGCCGCCGTCGGGTGGCGCCTCGCCCTGCCGGGCCCGCGGGCCGCCCGGCTGCGCGACTACCGGATCGGCGTGTGGAGCGACGACGTGACGTGCCCGGTGGACACCGCGACCGCGATGGCGATCGACGACCTGGCGGCGCAGCTGCGCAGCGAAGGCGTCTCGGTCGTCGACGTGGCCGCCACGGCCCCGTCAGTCGCCGACGGGCTGCGGCTGTTTCGCCGTCTGGTTCAGCCGCTGGCCGGCACGTTCCTGTCCGACGAGGAGTTCCAGCAGCTCGCCGAGACGCCGGAGCCGGGTGAGTGGGAGCGGAACGTGACGATGCGGACGCGCGACCTCCTGCCCGCCCTGGAGGAGCGCGCGCAGCTGAAGGCCCGGTGGGCGCACGTGTTCCGCGACGTAGACGTGGTCATCACGCCGGTGACGCCGGGGCCCGCCTTCGTGCACGACGCGACACCGGACGTCAGCGCCCGCACGATCGTTGTGGACGGGATGCCGAGGCCCTACGGCGAGCAGTTCGCGTGGCTGCAGGCGGTCGGGGTGGCCCACCTGCCCGCGGTGGTCGCACCGCTCGCCGTGTCGGGCGGCCTGCCGATCGGCATGCAGGTCGTCGGGCCGTACCTCGAGGACCGCACGGCTATCGACGTGGCTGCACGCATCAGCGCCGTGGCAGGCGGCTTCCGGCCGCCGCCGCTGACTCAGCGCGCTGCCGTTCCCACGGGCTGAGCTCGTGCGGCTGGTCGCGTCGGTCTGGGACGGCCGCATCAACAGGGGCGCAGCCGTCCTAGGGTGCCGCGGTGGACCTCCGGCTGGTGCGTGACGCGTACTCGTCGATGTCCGAG
This sequence comes from Mycobacteriales bacterium, assembly GCA_046262175.1. Classification (GTDB taxonomy): domain Bacteria; phylum Actinomycetota; class Actinomycetes; order Mycobacteriales; family SCTD01; genus RYN-124. The sequence continues at coordinate 14,591 of JBHENF010000109.1, read as the reverse complement.
CAGTACATCGAGCTCTTCGGTCAGGTCGAGCAGGCACATCACGGCGACGCGGCCTTCATCCGACGGCACCTGAGCGGTCGCCCAGGGCCGGTGCTCGACCTCGGCTGCGGGCCCGGCCACTGGACCGCGTACCTGCATGCGCTGGGCGCCGACGTCACGGGCGTGGACATGGTGCCCGAATTCCTCGCGCACGCCCGGACGGCGTACGCCGGGCCCGAGTTCCGGCTGGGCTCGATGAGCCAGGTCGACGCGCCGGACCACTCGGTGGCAGGCATCCTCGCGTGGTACTCCACGATCCACCTGCCGCCGACGGACCTCGACTGCGTGCTCGTCGAGTTCCGCCGGCTCCTCTCCCCCGCGGGCATGCTCGTCGTGGGGTTCTTCGACAGCGACGATGACGTGGTCCAGTTCGACCACAAGGTCATCACCGCCTACCAATGGCCGGCCGAGGTCTTCGCCGAGCACCTCCGGGAGGCGGGCTTCACGGAGGTGCAGCGCCTGCAGCAGCAGTTTCCGGAACGGCCGGACCGCAGGTACGCCGCGCTGGCGGCCCGCGCGTCCTGAATCGCGTCAGGCCAGGGCGGCTGGCAGGTCGTTCGTGTGCAGCACCAGCAGCGACGACACCGCGCGGGTGAGGGCGACGTAGAGGGCGCGCAGCCCGTACGGGCCGGACGCGGCGATGTCCGCCGGTTCGAGCAGGACCACGCTGTCGAACTCGAGGCCCTTCACGAGGTCGCACGGCACGAGCGCCACCCGCCCGGCCGGTCCCCCCTCGCCGAGCAGCTCTGCCTGAACGCCGTGGCGCTCGAGGACGCTGCCGACCTGCGGCAGCAGATCGGGTGCTGCAGCGACGACGGCCACCGACCCTGCGCTGGTACGGGACATCACACCGGCAGCGGCGTCGGCAATGAGGTCGACCGTCCGACGCACCTCCAGCGAGCCCGGCACGCTGCGCAGTGAGTCAGCTGCGGCGATGCCCGGCGCGATCGTCGGCAGCAGCCGGTTCGCGAACGCGAGCACCTCGCGAGGGACGCGGTAGCCCGTGGTGAGAACCTCCAGCCGCCCCTCCGGCTTGCCCAGGTGGGTGAGGACCTGGTCCCAGGTCTCCGGTGCACCCGGCGTCGTCGCCTGCGCAAGGTCACCGAGGACCGTGGCGCTGCCGGTGAGGCAGCGCCGGCCGACGGCTCGCAGCTGCATCGCCGACAGGTCCTGCGCCTCGTCGACGACGACGTGCGCATACCCGCGGCTCCGCTCCACCAGGTGCGCAGCCTCGTCCAGCAGCGGGAGGTCGGCGCGTGACCAGCGGACGGGGGCATTGCTGGCGAGGTGCTCCTGCTCGTCGTCGGTCAGCACGCCGTCCGCGGCCCGGCGGAGCAGGTCGCGGTCCGTCAGCAGGGCCGTGACGAGCTTGCCGGCCGTCAGCGGGGGCCACAGCGCATCGACGTAGGCCCTGACCACCGCGCTGCGGGCGAGCCGTTCCACCGCGCGGTCCGGAGGCGAGATCCCGTCGTCCTCCTGCAGCCGGATCAGCGCGCTGGCGAGAGCGCCGGCGAGCGCCGCGCGCGATGCGCTCCACGCCAGGTGGCGGCCGCGAACCGCCCGCTCCAGGGAGCGCACGTCGTCCGGGTACAGCCGCCAACGACGACTGCCGACCGCGAGCACCAGAGGCTCGGATGCGCGGGAGGCGTGCAGCCAGAGCGCACGGTCGAGCACGCGCGCCATCCGCGCGTCGCCCTTGACCTGCGCCTCTGCCGCGCCCGCGCGCCGACGCACCTTCACCCGCGGCGCCAGCTCGTCCGCGGTCGCCTGCGTCACCTGCACCTCGCCCAGCGCAGGCAGGACCTCCTGCACGTACGACAGGAACGCGCGGTTCGGCCCGATCACGAGCACACCCGTCTGCGCCAGCCGCGAGCGGTGCGCGTACAGCAGGTACGCCGCGCGGTGCAGGCCGACGGCGGTCTTCCCGGTGCCGGGCGCACCCTGCACGCAGACCGTCAGCTCCAGCGGCGCCCGCACCAGCACGTCCTGCTCAGGCTGCACCGTGGCGACGATGTCGCGCATCGGTCCGCTTCGCGGTCGCTCGATCTCCTCCAACAGCAACGCGCTCGTGCGGGACGCCGTCTGCAGGCGGTCGTCCTCGTACGCCGTCAGTGCGCCGTCGCGAAACCCGAACCGCCGTCGGCAGAGCAGTCCCTGCCGGTCCTGCGCCGAGGCGCGGTAGTACGGGCCGGCGACCGGCGCACGCCAGTCGATGACGACCGGCTCCCCGTCAGGCCCGCTCACATGCCGCCGACCCACGTGGAAGACCTCGCGGTCCTCGGTGTCGAGCCGGCCGAAGAACAACGGGGTGACGCCGTCGTCCAGCAGCTGCTCGTACCGGCGCGCGAGACTCGCCCACAGCGCCCGCATCGTGAGCTCGTCGTTGCCCCAGCTGCCCGAGCTGTCGAGCAGCCCTTGCGTGCGCTCACGCATGCGCTTGAGGTCCAGCCGGGCGCGGACGAGATGCGCGCGCTCGGACTCCAGTACGGAGACGTCGTCGGACAACGTCACGCCTTCGGTCAGCAGGTCCCGGTGGCGGGGTGCCGCGGCCGGGGGCCCACCTACCCGGCGACGGCCGGGGCGGGGTCGGGCGAGCCTGGCACTCTAGCGCTCACGCACCCGGTCCCTCATCGGCGGTAAGTGTTGCTCTCGAGCACGTGTCTCGTCGCACCGTCGCCGTCGCCAGTCGCCGCACGGCGGTCGGGTCGCCCAACCGTACCGACGACTGCGGCGGCAGCGAGTGCGACGACCGCGGCGCACGGCCACACCAGCCGCGGGGCGGCTCCGTACAGGGTGGTCCCGAGCAGCGGGGACAGGAGCATCCCGCCGATGGACGCGGACGCGTACAGGCTCTGGTAGCGGCCGGCCATCCCTTCCGGCGCGAGATCGGCGGCGTGCGCTGTCGCGGTCGGCTTGTAGAGCATCTCGCCGACGGAGATGACGAGAACCGCGACGAACGCGGCCAGCACCGACGGCACGGCGCCGAGCACCAGCCACCCCGCACCGACGATCGCGTACCCCGAGCCGATCACCGGCAGCGCCGGACGCGCGGACAGCCGCCTCGCAACCCGTGGCTCGAGCAGCACGATCATCCCGCCGTTCAGCGAGATCGTCAGCCCGTAGAGCCACGGTGGTGCTGATCGGTCCAGCAGGAACAGCGGAACGACCGTGTAGAGAAGCCGGTAGGTCGTGTCGACGGCGAGGACGCTGAGCACGACACAGCGCATCTCACCGTCGCGGCGCAGCACCGACAGCAGCCCGCGACGTCGGCTGCTGGCCGGCGCCGCCGCCCGCGGGACCCAGCACAGGACGACGACGAGCAGACCTGCGCTCGTCGCCCCGTCGATCAAGAAGATCCAGCCGAAGTGGTGCGCGGCAAGCAGTCCGCCCAGCGGTGGCCCCACCACGGTCCCGGCGTTGAAGGCGGCTCGCGACAGCGCGATCGCCTCACGGCGTAGTCCGGCGGGCATTCCCGTCGCCACAACCGCGCTCATCAGCGGCCGTCCGGCCCCGCCGCTCAGCCCCGCCAGCAGGGCCAGGGGCGCCAGCACGGCGGTCGGGCACACGGCGAAGGCGGCGACACTCAGCAGCGCAACGCCCTTCGTCACCGCCAGCGCCTCGCGCAGGCCGAAGCGGTCACCGAGGGAGCCGCCGAAGAGATTGCCGCCGATCGCACCCGCGCCGAACATCGCGGTGATCACGCCGCCCGCCTGGGCAGACAGCCCGCGGTCATTGACCAGGTACAGCGTCAGGTACAGCCAGGCCAACGATCCGGCGGCGCTGACCAGCTGTCCGAGGAGCAAGGCCTTCAGCCACGTGGGCGCGGTGCGCAGCACGAATCCTCCGCAGTGAGTTCCTTTCGGGAACCTACTACGCTGCGCTCGTGCCACGTCCACCGAGTTCGCCGGACCCGAGCTGTGCCGTCTCGGCCGCCGCCTCGGTGCTGCCCGACCGGTGGTGCTGGCTCGTGGTGCGGGACGTCGCGCGGGGCCACCGGCGGTTCGACGACCTCGTGACCGAGCTCGGCATCTCCCGCAAGGTGCTCGCCGACCGGCTGCGGCATCTGCTCGAGCAGGGCGTGCTGGAGCAGGTCGGCTACCAGGACAACCCGGTCCGGTACGACTACGTCCTGACCGGCCGCGGCCAGGCCCTGCTGCCCGTGCTGATCGCGATGCAGGACTGGGGCGATCGATGGGTTCTGGGGGACGGCGAGGTCACCGCCACGTCCACCGAGGGCGCCGACGCCGCCCGGGTGCACGCACTGGTGGGGAGCCGGGTGCCGGAGCTGCGGCTGCCCGCCACGCGCGGCGACGGGCGCGTCATCGACGGGCCGACAGTCCTGTTCGCCTACCCCGCCACCGGCGCGCCGAGTCCCTTGCCGGCGGGCTGGGCCGACGTGCCAGGCGCCGCCGGCTGCACCCTCGAGAACCGGCTCTTCCGTGACCGTCACCACGAGCTCGAGCTCGCCGGCGTGGCCGTCTCGGGCGTGTCAACTCAGCGGCCGGAGGAGCAGAGCGCCTTCGCGGCAGTGGAGCAGATCCCGTTCCCGTTGCTCTCGGACGTCGACCTGCAGCTGACGGCGGCCCTGCGCCTGCCGACGGTGCGGGTGGCCGATCAGGTGCGGCTCCGACGAACGGTGCTGCTCGTCGACGGCGACGCCGTCGTACGGGACGTCCGCTACCCCGTCACCGACATCGCGGCGGCCGTCGCTTGGGCCGTCGACTGGGCACGTCAGGCGGGCGTCGGATCATGAGACTGCGCACGTTCCAGGACGGCTGCGGTCGCATCAGGCCAGCGGAGCCCCGCCTCGCGTCGGCTTGCGGACTCGGAGACCTTGTGCGGGTTGACCGTTAGCCTCGCCGTCTGATGCTCATCGTCGACCTGCCGGCGGACCTTGCCGAGGACGCTGTGGCGCTCTGGCACGCGAGCGGTCTCACCCGCCCCTGGAACGACCCGCACGCTGATCTGGCCAGGGCGCTGGCTGGCCCGAGCTCCACTGTCCTGGCGGCTGTGGACGATTCCGGGCTGCTTTGCGGCACATCGATGGTCGGGCACGACGGGCATCGCGGCTGGGTCTACTACGTGGCGGTGCGCGCGGAGCACAGGCGGGCCGGACTCGGCCGCCGGCTGATGAACGCGAGCGAGGAATGGCTGGTCGAGCGCCGCGTGCCGAAGGTCCAGCTGATGGTCCGTACGGCGAACGCCGCCGTGGTGACGTTCTACAGCCGGCTCGGGTACGAGCACAGCGACGTCCTCGTGCTCGGCAAGTTCCTGAACGTCTGACGCACCCGGGCCGACCTACTGTGCCGTCTGTGCAGGCAGAACCGGTTGGCCCTGTGAGGTCATGGGCAGCGGGCGATGACATCTCCGCCCTCACCGAGCTGCTGCACTCGGCGTACAGGCCGCTCCTGGAGATGGGGTTGCAGTACGTCGCCGCGATTCAGGATGACGCGACGACAGCCCGCAGGATCGGCGGTGGACGCCTGTGCTGGGTCATCGACCAACCCCGACTGCTCGCCACCGCGACGCTGTCACCACCCCATCTGGTGCACGGTTGCGACTGGTACGAACGCGACGACGTCGCCTCCGTCGGTCAGCTCGCCGTCCGCCGCAGCTGGCAGGGCCGGGGCCTCGGCGCGAAGCTGATGTCACATGCCGAGCAGGCCGCGCGAACCATCGGCGCTGCTGAGGTCGCTGTCGATACGGCCGAACACGCCACCCACCTCATCCAGTGGTACGGGAGCCTCGGGTACCGCTTCGTCGGTCACGCAGACTGGAGCGCCACGAACTATCGCAGTGTGGTGCTCAGCAAGAGGCTCTGAGGCCGAGGCCTCGCGTCACGCCAGAACCCGCCGCTACGGTCCACGCGTGGTTCGCCGGAAGGAGTTGCGCGCAACGTTCAACTCCGCAGCCGGGCAGTACGACGTTGCGCGCCCCGGCTATCCGACGACGGAACGACTTGTGCCCGCACGCCTGGCGCGGGCGCGCCGCAGATCGAAGGATGTGGCGCATGACCAGCCTGCGGACCCCCCGCCTGATTCTGCGCACGTGGCGCGAAGACGATCTCGCTGCGGCAGCCCAGGTCTTCGCGGAGCCGCAGGTGTGGTGGTACCCGCACAAGCGCGGGCTTCGCCTCGATGAGACGGAGGCCTTTCTCCAGCGCCGCCTGACCGAATGGGATCAGCAGGGATGGGGGCATTGGGCCCTTGAACTGGCGGGTCGGCTCATCGGTTACACCGGGTTCGCGTTGCCGACGTTCCTCCCCGAGGTCATGCCGGTCCCGGAGATCGGGTGGCGCCTCCACCCGTCGTGCTGGGGCCAGGGGCTCGCGACGGAGGCGGCACGGGCTGCACTCGACCACGGGTTCAGTGCTCTCGGGTTCAGCGAGGTCGTGAGCATCTACCAACCTGAGAACGAGGCGTCCGGTCGGGTGATGCAACGGATCGGGATGACCTTCGACCGCGATACCCGCCTGCCGGATTCCGACGTCACCCTGCGCGTCTACCGGATCAAGGCCCCGCCTGGGCAGGGCCGGCAGCCGAGCTGGTTGCTGTGACTTCTCCTTCCGCGGATGGCATCGAAGGCAGGTGCCGGTGAAGAGGATGACAGCGAGCAAGCGCGAACCGTAAACGGCCGCGGCAGAAGCCGCCGTCGCGCGCGACGGTCCCAGCGCCACGGACTTGCTAGCGACGCTCGTCCCGCTGTCGAGAATTGCTCGTCCTGCGAAGGGGAGCGCGCAGGGGCCGTCACATATCGACGAGCTGTCGCGTTCCCGCGTGCCATTCCTCGGCGAGGAGCGCGTACCCCACCTCGTCCAGCCATCCCCGTTCGCGGTGCCACAGCGCCTTCAGCGAAAGCCTTTCTCGGCGCATGCCCACGCGCTCGAGAACTCTCACCGACGCGATGTTGTCGGCGTTTGCGGCTGCTGTGACGCGACGTAGCCCGAGGCCGTCGAAGGCGGCGTGCAGAAGTGCGCGTGCCGTTGCCGTGCCGATGCCTTGGCCGGCGGCCCGGGGCTGGACGATGTAGCCGATCACCCCGTCGGTGCCCGTGGGGTGCTCCGGCTGCCCGGCGCCGTCAATGATCTCGAGGAAGCCCATCGCGACGATCTCGCCAGCCCTCTCCACGACGCAGGAGTAGTCAGTGGGGCTGCTTGCGGCGGCAAGCCATTCACGTCGCAGGTCGTCTGGCTCGACGTAGGTGCGCACCATGAAGTGGTTGACGGCGGGGTCATTGCGGAAGGACTGCAACGCCTCGATGTCTGATGCGGTCGCGTCGCGGAACACCAGCCCGTGCAGCCGCATGGGCCACGGGCTCTTGGGCATGCGCCCATTGTCCCGGACGGCGCCTCTGGACATCAAGGCGTTCCCGATTCGCGGCTGGCTTGCGGGAGGGGCGACCCGACGGCCGCGCGACCACAAGCTGCATCACCGCGGCAGACACCGAGGTCGTGACAGCGAACCGTCAGCGCCGGAAACCGCCTTCGGAGTTGAGCACCTGGCCGGACACCCACTCGCCGTCATCACTGACAAGCCAAGCAATCAGTCGCGCCGGGTCGTCGGGCTCCCCGACCCGGTGTTGCGGGAACCTGTCGAGAAGTGCCTGCGGTGCCTCGTCGAGGTAGCCCGTGTTCACCGGACCGGGGTTGATCGTGTTCAGCAGGATCCCCTGCCCAAGGAGGTCGTCCGCGACCGACCAGGTGGCTCCGGCGAGGGCGGCCTTGGAAGCCGCGTACGCGAGGTTGTCGCTCATGGGACCGAGCGCCTGTCCCGACGTCATCCAGAGCACCCGGCCACCACGCCGTCCGTCGTGCTGCGCCGCGAACGCTTGGGTGAGCAGCAGAGTCGCCCGCGTGTTGACCGCCCAGTGGCGGTCCAGAGCCTCCGCTGTCAGGCCGCTCAAGCCGACCGCGTCCCCGCCATGAGCGTGGTTGCAGATCAGGACGTCGACGTGCCCCATGCGGGCGCCCACGGACGCTAGGAGCCCCCTGGCAACGCGTGGGTCTCCGAGGTCCCCCGACACCTCTGCCAGGCTCGCCTCGTCACGGAGAGCCGCGCGGAGCTCCGCGAGCAGTGCGTCGAGATCGTCGGACGCCCCGTACTCAGCCACGTCGTGCGGGGCGTAGTGATGCACCGCCAATGACGCGCCCATCGACGCGAGCCGCGACGCGACGGCGAACCCGATCCCCCGCCGGCGGCTGACGCCCGTGATCAGAGCGGTTCTGCCAGCCAGAGGCGTCGACACGAGAAGTGAGCGTATGGGTGCAGGTCCGCACGCCGGAAGGAGCAAGAGGGCTTGATCCGCACCATCCATCAATCGGAAAGGTACGAACCCATCGCCATGATCGACCCCGGCCTGGGGGGCGCATCCACAACGAGCAGATCCACCGCGTCCTGACGTACAACGGCCCCGGCCGCTGCCCCTTGCAGCGGCCGGGGCTACTTCATGTGACGCGCCGATGGCAACGGGACAAATGGCCCGGTCGCGCCATACCCATTGCCCGGGACCGCAGGTGAACATGGCGGCATGGGCGCATCGGTGGGATACAGCTGCAGCGGATGTGCCGACGGGGTCATCATCCTCTGCGACAACATCGATGACGTGCAGGTCGGCGCGCTGCGGCAGTTCCTCGGCGAGCACTCGTTGTGCACCGGCCGCATCTCGATGCAGGTGCCGGAGCAACGCAAGGCGGACAAGGCAGCGGCAGCAGCCTCCTAGCTCGCTGCCTTGCGACGCCGCAGGCCGACGTTCGTCTCGTACCAGTGCGACCGCCGCACCAGCCGGTTGGAACAGCGCCAGGCCCCGGCGGCACAGGTCCGCGCGGCGGCGGCCAGCTCCTGCGACGTCTTGTCGCCAACCTGCTGCGGCGCGAGGAGCCCCAGTGCCCACCTGCCACAGTCGTTGCATGGCGATGCGGAAACAGAAGGTGCGGGACCTAACAGCGCCGACGAGATGGACGGCGCGTGTCTCGCAGGACGAGGTCGCAGCGGTGTTCGCCATCCTCGGCGACCAGACGACGACCGGCACGTGTCCTGAGGCGTACTCGTCCTTGCGTCGGCGGAACGCTGGGTTCGGCGAAGGGTGGAAGAGCAGGAGGCGTTTGACCTGAGCATGTGGGGGGTCGAGATGCACGGCCTCGCCACGCTGGAGTCCTGCGAGGCTGGCTGCCGCGCTGCTGCTTCTGCTGCTGTCAGTGATTCCTCCTCGGCTCAGGGGTTCCAGCCGGCGATACATCGGCGGCGCTAGAACTGCCTTTCCAGCGCGTTCAACCGGAACGCCCGATATGCACATGGCGTTGCACAGGCCGTGACCGCGTCGCGACACTTGGTGACAGTTAGTTCTCTGCTCACAGCACGTCCCCGGTGGCGAGCGCTCGCCACGGCTGTGCTCCTGGGCGTACTTGGAATCGGGCTGCAGCCTGCGGCGGCGACGACGCACTTCACGGCCGGGCCGGCCGAGTTCGTGGCCCCCGGCGTACAGCACTCCATCTGGCGCGCCAACCGTTCGACGCCTGACGTCCATGTCGTGCAGGCGGCTGCTGCCGCGCATGTGTCGATCCGCGTCGTCCAGGCCGAGGGAGGGCTGGCCGGGGGTCGCGAGACCACCAGCGGCTTGTGCCGGCGTACCCCTCGCTGCCTGGCGGCGGTGAACGGCGACTTCTTCACCGACGCTGGACCGGTCGGTGGCGTGATCGTCGACAACCGGATGGTGCGCTCGCCGGTGTCCGGTCACGAGCAGCTGTCGCTTGCGCCCTTGCGTGCCTCGAGTGGAGGGCTGGGGGCGCGCGGCTGGGCCGGAGCGGTCCAGGTGGCTGGACGCGTCCCGACCGCGGTTGACGGAGTGAACGTGCCCGGGCCCGTGGACAGCGTCGTGCTCTACACCTCGGACTACGGCGCCACCACCCCCGCCTGTGACTGCACGGAGCTGGTTCTGACGGGCCCGGGGGGAGCGGCCGCAAACCTGCAGGCATCTGAACCGTTCACGCCCCGCGATCGTGCGAGTGGCACCACCGCTCTGTCTGCGCAGCAGATCGTCCTCGCCGGCCACGGCCGCGGGGCTCAACAGCTGCAGGAGCTCTGGGCGTTGCAGACGCCGCTCGTCGTCGAGGTGCGGGTCGCCGAACCCAGCGCCAGCAACCTCGGCGCGCATCCGATCATCCTGCAGGACGGACGGCCGGCGGCGTACGACGAGCAGGACCCGATGCTGGCCGAGCCGGAGCCACGCACGGCCGTCGCGTGGGACGACCAGGGACGCGTGTGGCTGATCGCCGCCGACGGGCGCCAGCCCGGTGGCGCGGGCCTGACCGCCGCGGAGACGGTGAGCTTTGTGCGCCAGCTCGGTGCGCAGCACGCCGTGCTGGAGGACGGTGGGGGCTCCACGACTCTCGTCGTCGCCGGCCGCGTCGCGAACCGACCCAGCGACGGACACCAGCGAGCCGTGAGCAACGCGGTGCTGCTGATCGCCGACGCGCAGGCCGCCGCTGCTCGCCGGGCGCCGCTGCCACGCGCCACACAGTTCACAGGCACTTCCGGGCGGATCACGGTGGTGCCGAAGCCGTTGGCGCGCACGGTGGTCCGGCCGGCGATCGCGCCGTCGAAAGCGCGGCGCACCGTCGCCGCTCCACGATCCCGCGCGGCGCGCGTCGTGCGGCCTTCCCGGGCGCAGGCGGTCGACGAGCAAGCGCCCCCGTCGGTGGTGCCGGCGCGACCGCAGATGGTCACGTTGTCCGCAGAGGAGAAGGTGCCCGCCCCCAGACTGCCGGCCGGGTATGCCCTTGCCGTCGTCCTAGTGAGCGCCGCGGCATGGCTGGCAGCCGTTCGTTCGGAGCGCCGCCGATTGCCGGCCTATCGGAGCAAGCTGCCGCCGCTGCTGGAGTGACTGCTAGACGGCGCGGGGACCCGGTCGCCAGCCGACCGGCGAGATGCACGCCAACAACTGTGCCGTCAGTGGTACGCGTGAAGGAGCCCTTCCTGCCCGTTGTCGTCACGGTCGTCGACGACGTAGATCTCGGGTTCGCCCGCGGGATGCAGATGATTAGCGGCCGCTAAGACACCTCCTCGCCTGCCTCGCGAAGATCGCTCGCCATGGCTGTCCGGCGATGACCGGATCCGGCGTCCCTTCGTCTGGGCGCAGGACCATGCTGTCCTGCGCAGCGGACCGCGCTGCCGTACGCCGCTTCGTCGACGAGGTCATAGCCGACGACGAGAGCGCACTCTCACCTCCACCCTTGCGCCGTTGCCGGACTTCCACACCGCAGCCCGTGGGGTGTACGACGCGGCCGCCGGTTCCGGGCCGCTGCAGCGATACCGGGACGCCCCGACCGTCGAGCGGAGCTGGATCAACGACCGACTGCTGGGCAGTCGACGTCGAGCGAAGCGCCCGCGGACCTTCGATGGTGCCGGTGCGTTGGCTGCGGGGGTCCCCCACGGCGTCAGATCGTTACGTCCACCGGGCCGTAGCGGGCCGCCACCGCGCCGGTCACGGCCGCCCAGTACCGGTCGCCGAACGACCAGTGCCACCACTCTGTCGGGTAGTTCACGAAGCCGGCTGCCGCCATCGCCTCGATCAGGAGCCGGCGGTACGTTCGCGCCGCCGACGAGATGCCCGTCGCGGCCGTGAAGCACGCCTCGTGCGTCTCCTCCGGCGAGCTGTTCAAGGGCGTGCCCAAGTCCAGGTCGCGTCCGTCGCCGTCCACCAGCAGCACGTCGACAGCTGCGCCGGTGACGTGCGGTGCGAGCTCCGGCGGCGCGACGAAGCGGCTGGCTGCCACGCGCAGCCGCGCCGCCGACCAGTCCGGGTGCTCTGCCGCGAGCGCTCCGCTGTACATGTCGAAGTAGCCGTTCTGCTGCTGCAGCGGCCGGTACCCCTCGGCCAGCACGAGGCGCACCCCGCGCGGCAGCTCTCCCGCTGCGACCGCGAGCCGCTCCGCTACCCCCTCTCGCACGAGGGCGTGCCAATCGCCTGGCTCCCGTTGGAGGTGCGCTCGCTGAGCGCGGTCGACCGGTACGGCCGCGGGGCCACGGACAAGACGCTCCCCGCAGTCGTCGACGGGGAGGCCGGCGACGAGGGGGTCTGTCAGCAGCAGCGGACTGCGGGTGCGGGCCGTCACGGAATCGGCACGCTGCCGGCCGTGTAGCGGAAGCACCCGCAGGACGCCGTGTAGGCGAAGCTTCGCCCATAGGCCGCCCCGTCGTGGTGTTCGGCGTCGAACCGGGTGCCGAACGTCTGCCCCGAACTGAACGTGCTCCCGATCCGGTTGGCACCCGCGACGAGCGCGTCCCGCGTGACGCTGCCGCCGAGCTGCAAAGCCTGCTCGAGGAATTGCAGCGCGTCGCACTTGCTGGTGACCTGCCGCTTCACGATCGCGCTGCCGACGTCCTCCCCGCCCTTGGTCATGAGCGCGACGCAGCGGCGCCGCGCGTCGTTCGAGAGCGGCCCGCTGTCCGGGTTGTCGGTCAGCCGCACGTCGACCAGCGGCACCCACCCGTAACCGAGCGCGCCCGCGAGCTGCGACGTCGGCCACAGGCCTGCGTCGACGAGGATCTGCGTCCCGTTGCCGCTGTTCAGCCCGTACCGCGGGTAGTACTTCTGCGAGTCGGCGCCCTGCGCGAAGAACGCGCCGATCCCCGCCCCCTGAGCGTCGAACGGCAGCACGTGCGTGATGCCCTGGGACGCGAACTTGAGCTCCGCTGCCTGGATGGCGGAGATGGCGCTGCCGTTGTCGGCGGTCCCGGTCGGGTACTGGATCCGGATCCACTCGGCGGCCGCGTGCCCCACGGCCTGCAAGGCGGGCTTCAGCTGGCGCTGCACCGAGTTGACGGTCGTCCGGTCGTCGAACGAGATGATCCCGACCTTCACCGGGAGCGGGCCGGGCCTGGCCGCCTTGGTGTCCCAACCGGTGAAGTACTTCTGCGCGTCCAGGGCGCGCGGCCAGAAGGCGGCAACCCGGTCCATCCGCAGCGTGCCGGTCTCCAGGTAGTACGGGTAACGGCGGAACGTCTCCCCATCAGCGCGGGTCAGGTCCTCGTACAGCTGGACGACGCCGGCCTTGTGCAGGCAGTTCTGCAGCGTCTCGCTCGTGCTCGCCTCACCGTCGACCGCCGCGAACACCTTGTTGTCCTGCGTCCAGTCCGCGCAGGCGGCCGACTCCTTCTCGTCCGTCGACTGCGACGATGTCGAGTCGTTCTCGTGCCACACCGGCACCAGCTTGTGCCCGGCGATGCCGCCGCGCGCGTTGATGTCGTTGAGCAGGATCTGCCACTGGCGCTTGCCGTTCCCACCTCCAACTCCGGCCCCGCCGGCGCCGAGCGCCGCCGCGGCTGCCTGGCTGTTGACGCTGTACGGCAGCCCGAGCGCGATGGTCGTCGCCGTGACACCGGGGGAGCGAACGCCGCCCGACGATCCACCAGCAGCCGAGCTGCCCGACGCGCGCCCGGCGGCGCCCGGGCCGGTGCCCGTCGGCCCGGTGGTGCCGCCGGACGCCGTCCCGCCTCCCCCCGCGCCGGGGACAGCGGCACCCGTACCTGCGATGCCCGCACCTGGGGCGCCTAGCGAACCGGCTGCGCCCGCTGCGCCCGCTGCGCCCTGGGTGCCTGTGCCTGTGCCGGCGTCGCCGAGGCCGGCCCCCGCCTGGCCCGCGTCCAGTGCGGTGGCCGCGCCGTGCGGCTGCACCGTGCTCCCGCACGCCGTCGCCAGCAGTGCGCCGGCCACCGCGACGACGAGTCGCGGCGAGCGGCGGCTCACGCGTCCACCCGTACGAACCGGCTGGGCCCGCTCGGCGGGTCGAGCGGAGCGGTGACCGCGACGGCGATTGCCCGGCCGTCGCGCTCGAAGGTGAACGGGTACGGCGCGTCGAGGAGGTCGTAGCGGAACTCCCAGGTGTCCTGCTCGACGTGTCGCGCGCTGAGCGACGACTCGCCCAGCCGGACCTGCAGACCCTGCGCGCCCGGTCGGACGACGAGATCGCCGTACCCCTCGTTCCGGTACGTGCCGAGGAGCTCGGGCGGCGCCGACTCCTCGAGCCTGAGCGCCGGTGGCGGGGCGCCGTCGCCGGCGGCGTGCAGGACGTCGTACCACGCAGTGGGCTCGTCGGGCGCGAGGTGGCCGTCGAGGAGGTCGAGGGCCGCAGCCAGTGGCAGCAGACTGCCGCTGAGGTTGGCCGAGACCGTGACCCCGAGCCTCTGCTGCGGCAGCAGCAGCGTGTGCGTGGCGAACCCGTCGACACCGCCGGAGTGCCAGAGCACCGGTCGGTCCCGGTACCGGCCGGTCACCCAGCCGAGCCCGTAACCCTCCGGGACCAGGTGTGGCACCGGAGCCGCTCCGGGCAGGCGGACCGCCACCTGCTGCGTCGTCGCCACGGCGTCGGCCCGCGCCGAGCCCGCGTCGAGCTGCAGTAGGAGCCACCGGGCCGCGTCGCTCGCACAGGTGGTCAGCGCGCCCGCGGGGGCTGCTCCGCGCAACTCCCGGTGCGGTGTCACGACGACGCGCCCGTCTACGTGCATGTGCGCACTGGCGGTCTCGCCGTCGGCGGGCGCTGCTGTGCTCGTCGTCTC
>JBHENF010000108.1:0-12649 GCA_046262175.1 Mycobacteriales bacterium | reverse complement strand
GGTATTGGCTGCCGGATCATAGACCGAGACCGTGGTGAGCAAGCCGGTCGTATCGGTCTTGCCGCCGATGATGTAGACCTTGCCGGCGGCCACGGCGACGCCGACCTCGGCGGCGACGCGGACCACGGTGCCGGGCATCGGCGCGGTGAGCGAGCCGGCGGCCACGTCCGAGCCCGGCTGTGGGAACCGCGGCAGCTCGACCAGCACGCTGGAGCCGAGGGTCGAGTCGACGTACGTAACGGCGCCTACCCGGTGCACCTGCACCTGCCGGCGGACGCCCTCCACCTCCAGGTCGACCAGCGCGCCGGTGGCGGCGAGCAGCCGGACGTCGAGCCGCTCCCCGTCGACCTCCACGCGCAGCCCGTCCCGCCCGAACGCGTGCGCGACCTCCGCGACGTCGTACGAGGTCCGCTGCAGCGCGCTCGGCACACTCCGCCAGCCGGACGGCAGACAGGGCTGGACCTTCGCGGCGGCGCGCCGCTCGGCCGCGGCGGCCAGCGCGGCGGCGACGGCGTGCACGCCGTGGTCGGACAAGAGGGGACGCCCGAGCTCGGCGGGATCGAGACGGTCGAGGTAGCCGGCGTCGACCTCGGCGTCGGCGAACTCCTTGCTGCGCAGGACGTTCACGAGCAGGTCGCGGTTGCTGGTCAGCCCGTGCAACCGGATGCGTGTCAGCGCGTCCGCGAGCCGTCCGACCGCTTCTGCACGTGTCGGCGCGTACGCGATCAGCTTGCCGACCATGGCGTCGTAGTACGGGCTGACAACCGAGCCGGTCTCGACGCCGCTGTCCACGCGGACGCCTGCCGGGACCTCCAGCAGCTCGACGGTGCCGGTCGCCGGCAGGTAGCCGGCAGGCACGTCTTCGGCGTACAGCCGGGCCTCGACGGCGTGCCCGGTCAGCGTCGGCGCCAGGGCCTCCGGCGGGAGCGGCTGCCCCTGCGCGACGAGCAGCTGGAGTCGTACGAGGTCGAGCCCAGTCACGAGCTCGGTCACCGGGTGCTCGACCTGCAGCCGCGTGTTCATCTCGAGGAAGGCCGGCTCGCCTTCGGGCGACACCACGAACTCGACGGTCCCGGCGCCGACGTAGCCGACGGCGCGGGCGGCGGCCACGGAGGCGTCCGACAGCCGCGCGCGGAGCTCCGGGGAGACGACCGGCGACGGCGCCTCCTCGATGACCTTCTGGTGCCGCCGCTGGGTCGAGCAGTCGCGCTCGAACAGGCTGACCACGTTGCCGTGCTGGTCGGCCATGACCTGCACCTCGATGTGCTTGGGCCGCTCGACGTAGCGCTCCAGGAAGACGGTCGCGTTGCCGAACGCCGAGGCCGCCTCGCGCTGCGCGCTGCTCACCGCCTCCTCGAGCTCGGCCGCGCTGTGCACGATCCGCATGCCGCGACCGCCGCCGCCGTACGACGCCTTCACCAGCACGGGGTAGCCGATGCCCTCGGCGGCAGCGAGCGCGCTCTCCGGTGTCACCTCAGCCCCTGGCAGCACCGGCACTCCGGCATCGGCCATGAGCCGCTTCGCCGTCAGCTTCGAACCCATGGCCTCGACCGCCTCGGGCGGCGGCCCGATCCAGGTGAGCCCGGCCGCGACGACGGTGCGCGCGAAAGCGGCGTCCTCGGACAGGAACCCGTAGCCGGGGTGGACCGCGTCGGCTCCCGTCTTCGCGGCGGCGGCGAGGATCAGGTCGCCGCGCAGGTAGGTCTCGGCCGGCGTCGCGCCGGGCAGCCGGACGGCCGCATCGGCCTCGCGCACGAACGGCAGGTCCTGGTCTGGGTCGGAGAAGACGGCGACGGTGCCGAGGCCCATCTGCCGGCAGGTGCGGAAGACCCGGCGCGCGATCTCGCCCCGATTCGCGACCAGCACTGTCCTCATGTGGGCCGCCCGACCGGTGTCAGGACATCCACCTCGGGACGGGTGGGGTGCGAGATCGCTGGTGGGACGGTAGGAGAGGCGAGGTGGATGTCGAGCCACCGCGGCCGGGCTGGCACGATCGGCTTCAGGGGCGAGGTCATCAGTGCCGCCACACGCCGTAGCCGCGGGCACCCTGCACCGGGCCGTTGTGCACCACCGACAGCGCGAGCCCGAGGACGGTCCGGGTGTCCCGCGGGTCGATGATCCCGTCGTCGTAGACGCGACCGGAGTTGGCCAGCGCCAGCGACTCGCTCTCGATCTGCGCCTCGACCAGCTCGCGCATCTGCTTGTCCGCGTCCTCGTCGTACGGCAGCCCGCGCGCCTCGGCCGACTGCCTGCTCACGATCGACAGAACGCCGGCGAGCTGCGCCGGCCCCATCACCGCCGACTTCGCGTTGGGCCAGGAGAACAGGAATCGAGGCCCGTACGCGCGACCGCACATGCCGTAGTGCCCGGCGCCGTAGGACGCGCCGAGGATCAGCGTCAGGTGCGGCACCGTGCTGTTCGAGACGGCGTTGATCATCTTCGCGCCGTCCTTGATGATGCCGTTCTGCTCGTACGACTGGCCGACCATGTAGCCGGTCGTGTTCTGCAGGAAGACCAGCGGCGTGTCCGCGGAGTTCGCGAGCTGGATGAACTGCGCCGCCTTCTCGCTCTCCTCGCTGAACAGCACGCCACGCGCGTTGGCCAGGACACCCACCGGATAGCCGTGCACCGAAGCCCACCCCGTCACGAGCGAGCTGCCGTACAGCGGCTTGAACTCGTCGAAACGACTGCCGTCCACGACCCGGGCGAGCACGTCCCGCGGGTCGAACGGCACCCGCAGGTCGGCGGAGGGAATCGCGAGCAGCTCCTCCTCGTCGTACAGCGGCGGGTCCGCAGGCTCGGACGGTCCAGGCCCTGCCTTGCGCCAGTTGAGCCGACGGACGATCGAGCGCCCGATCCGGATCGCGTCGACCTCGTCCTCGGCGAGGTGGTCGGCGAGGCCGGACGTCCGCGCGTGCATCTCGGCGCCGCCGAGTGACTCGTCGTCGCTGTCCTCACCGGTCGCCATCTTCACCAGCGGCGGTCCGCCCAGGAAGACCTTCGCGCACTCCTTCACCATGACGACGTGGTCGCACATGCCGGGGACGTACGCGCCCCCGGCAGTGGAGTTGCCGAATACCAGGGCGATCGTCGGGATCCCGGCCGCGCTGAACTGCGTCAGGTTGCGGAACATCCCCCCGCCGGGGATGAAGATCTCGGCCTGCGTCGGCAGGTCGGCTCCGCCGGACTCGACCAGGTTGATGACCGGCAGCCGGTTCTCCCGCGCGATCTCCATCGCCCGGCCGACCTTCTTGGCCGTCATGGGGTTCGTCGCGCCGCCGCGCACGGTCGGGTCGTTGGCGATCAGCAGGCACTCCAAGCCCTCGACGACACCGATGCCGGTGACGACGCTGGCGCCGACCGGGAAGTTCGTGCCGTACGCCGCCAGCGGGGACAGCTCGAGGAAGGCCGAGTCACGGTCGACGAGCAGCTCGATCCGCTCGCGGGGCAGCAGCTTGCCGCGCTTGCGGTGCCGCGCGACGTACTTCTCCCCGCCCCCGCCGCGCGCCGCGGCCAGGTGCGTCTCGAGACCGGCGAGCAGCGCGAGCATCGCGTCGCGGTTCGCCGCCGCTTCGGGGGCGCGCCGGTCGAGCCGGTCCGCGAGCACGGCCATGGCTGCACCTCCGGGGACGGGCGTGTGAACGGCGGCTAACGTAGCGCGCATGAAGACGACGCTGTACGAGGCCGAGCACGAGGCGTTCCGGGACGCGGTCCGCGCGTTCTTCGACAAGCACGTGAAGCCCTTCCACGCCGAGTGGGAGAAGGCCGGCATCGTCGACCGCGGCGTCTGGCTCGAGGCCGGCAAGCAGGGCCTGCTGGGCATGGACGTGCCGGAGCAGTACGGCGGCGGCGGCGTGAAGGACTTCCGCTACAACGCCGTGATCGGCGAGGAGACGACGCGCGCGGGTGCGAGCGGCGTCGGCTTCACGCTGCACAACGACGTGGTTGCCCCGTACCTGCTGAACCTGACGACCGACGAGCAGAAGGACCGCTGGCTGCCGCCGTTCGTCAGCGGCGAGATGATCACGGCCATCGCGATGAGCGAGCCCGGCGCGGGATCGGACCTGCAGGGGCTCAAGACGACGGCGAAGCGCGACGGCGCCGACTTCGTCGTCAACGGGTCCAAGACGTTCATCACCAACGGCATCAACTCCGATCTGGTCATCGTCGTGGCGCAGACCGATCCGGAGGCGGGTGCCCGCGGCTACAGCCTGCTCGCCGTCGAGCGCGGCATGAAGGGCTTCGAGCGCGGCCGCAACCTCGACAAGATGGGGATGCACGCGCAGGACACGGCCGAGCTGTTCTTCGACGACGTGCGCGTTCCGGCCGAGAACCTGATCGGGGAGCTCAACGGCGGCTTCATCCACCTCATGAACGCGCTGCCGCAGGAGCGGCTGTCCGTCGCCGTCGTGGCGGTCGCGGCCGCGCGGAAGATCTTCGACATCACGCTGGACTACTGCAAGGAGCGCAAGGCGTTCGGCAAGAGCATCGGCTCGTTCCAGTACAACCGCTTCATGCTGGCCGAGCTGGCGACGGAGATCGAGATCGCCGAGACCTACCTGGAGAAGGCGGTCCGCGAGCACAACGAGGGCCGCTTCACCGTCCAGGACGCGGCCATGGCCAAGTGGTGGACGACCGAGCTGCAGAAGCGCGTCGTCGACCGCTGCGTGCAGCTGCACGGCGGCTACGGCTACATGCTCGAGTACCCCGTCGCGCGCGCCTTCGTCGACTCGCGCGTGCAGACGATCTACGGCGGCACGACCGAGATCATGAAGGAGATCATCGGGCGGTCGCTCGGTGTCTGACGACCTGCGTACGTACGTCACGCAGCTCGCCGGCGAGCTCCACGCCGACCACCTCCCCCCGCACTGGCCGACCTGCCTCGGCTGCGGCCAGGACAACCCGAGCGGCTTCCACCTGCAGGTCCGTCGCGAGGGCGATGAGGTCGTCGCGGAGCACACCTTCGCGGACCGGCACAGCGGCGCGCCCGGCATCGCGCACGGCGGCGCCGTCGCGACCGTCGTCGACGACGTGCTCGGCTTCCTGCTGTACGTCGCGCGGATGGCCGGGGTGACCCGGCACCTCGAGGTGGAGTACCTCAAGCCGGTGGTCGTTGGCGTCCCGTACGTGATCCGCGCTCGTGTCGACTCGCGCGACGGCCGCAAGCTGTGGGTCTCCTGCGCGTGCACGGCTCCGGACGGGACGGTCACCTTCACCGCCAAGGCGCTGTTCCTCGAGGTGCGACTCGAGCACTTCGCCGACGCCGTGACGGGCGGCGAGCAGGACCCGGTCGCTCCTTAGCGGCGCGGCGGTCGCCGGCCGAGCAGCGCCGACAGCGCCATCCGGCGCAGAAGTCGGGTGAGCCGTTCCGGCGGCACGTGGGCGTCGACGATCGCGGCCGTGTTGAGCATCGACAGCGTGGCCGTGACGGCCACGGCGATCTCCTCGGCCGGCAGGTCCTCCCGCAGCTGCCCGAGCACCTCCCGCCACGGCTGCTCATACGCGCGCAGCCGGCGGCGCAGCGACCGGCGCACCTCCTCGGGCAGCGCCCTCTGTTCGCGCGTCCACACGCCGAGAAGCTCCCGCCGCGCGACGGCGAAGTCGACGTGCAGGTCGACCAAGGCCTCCAGCGCCTTGGCGGGATCTGCCTGCTGGGCCGGGATCTCGCGGGCCCCTTCGAGCATCGACGACAGGGCGCGATCGCACAGCGCCTCCAGCAGCGCCTGCTTCGACGCGAAGTGCCGGTACACGCCGGGGCCGCTGATCCCGGCGGCCGCGCCGATGTCGTCGATGCCGACGGCGTGGTAGCCGCGGGCCGAGAACAGATCGGCCGCCGACTGCAGCAGCAGCTCCCGCCGCGGGCGCGCAGTCGTGGTCACCCCGCTTACGTTAGCGTCCGTTCACATCCTCGAGAGGAGCTCGCCGTGGCTGCCGACGTACGCCCGCTGCTCGACGACCTGCGGGCCGAGCAGGCGGACCTGCGCCGCGTCGTCGAAGCCGCCGATCTGGGGACGCCGACTCCTGCAGAGGGCTGGGACGTCCGTGACGCGATCAGTCACCTGGCCGGCACGGATGTCGAGGCGCGGCTTGCGGCCGAGGAGCCCAACGCGTTCGTCGCGAAGCTGTCCACGATCGCCACCGACATCGACGGCTTCCTCACCGGGCAGCTCGTCGAGCGACGCGGCTTGACGCAGGGCGAGCTGCTCGCGTCGTGGCAGGTCGGCTTCGACCGGCTGCTCGGCGCGTTGGAACGGCTGGAGCCCGGGACGAAGGTGCCCTGGTACGGACCGCCGATGAGCCCGGCGTCGTTCGCGACAGCGCGGCTGATGGAGTACTGGGCGCACGGGCAGGACGTGGTGGACGCCGTAGGGGCGGCGCGGGAGCCGACGGCTCGGCTGCGGCACATCTGCCACCTCGGCGTCCGCACCCGCGGCTTCAGCTACGTCAACCGCGGACTGCCCGTCCCTGCCGGCGACGTGCGGGTCGAACTGACCGCCCCCGACGGGAGCATGTGGACGTACGGGGACGGCAGCGACACCGTGACCGGCAGCGCCCTCGACTTCTGCCTGCTCGTCACGCAGCGACGGCACCGCGCCGACACCTCGCTCGTGGCGCGCGGCGCGCTGGCGGACGAGTGGCTCGACATCGCGCAGTGCTTCGCCGGGCCGCCCGGCGCAGGAAGGGCGCAGGCATGACCGACCGCTGGAGCACCCCGGAACGCCTTGCCCTGCGGGCGCTGGCCAAGCAGGTCGTCACGAAGGAGGTCGCGCCGTACGTCGACGACTGGGAGCGCGACGGCATGCTGCCGCGCAGCCTGCACAAGACGTTCGCGGACGCCGGGCTGCTGGGCGTCTCGTTTCCGGCGGAGGTCGGTGGTGCCGGCGGTGACGCGATCGACTCCGCGATTCTTGCGGAGGAGGTCATGCTCGGCGGCGGCTCCGGCGGCGTCATCGCGTCGCTGTTCACGCACGGGATCGCGCTGCCGCACATCGCGAAGAACGGCTCAGCCGAGCTGGTGGACCGCTACGTCCGGCCCACCCTGGCCGGAGAGCTCATCGGCGCGCTGGCGGTGACCGAGCCAGGTGGCGGCTCGGACGTGGCGAGCCTCCTTACGACCGCAGTCCGCGAGGGCGAGCACTACGTCGTGAACGGCGCGAAGACGTACATCACCAGCGGGATCCGGGCCGACTTCGTCACCACCGCCGTCCGCACCGGCGGGCCGGGCTACGGCGGCGTCAGCCTGCTCGTCATCGACAAGGGGACGCCAGGCTTCTCCGTCAGCGAGCCGCTCGACAAGATGGGCTGGCGGTCCAGCGACACGGCGGAGCTCTCCTTCGCCGACGTCCGGGTGCCGGCGGCGAACCTGGTCGGGGCCGAGGGCAGCGGGTTCCTGCAGATCATGCAGAACTTCCAGTCCGAGCGGCTCGGTCTTGCGGTGCACGCGTACGCGACGGCCCAGCGCTGCCTGTACCTGACGGTGCAGTGGGTGAAGGACCGCGAGACGTTCGGCCGCCCGCTGGTGTCGCGGCAGGTCGTCCGGCACAAGGTCGCCGAGATGGCGCGGCAGACGGACGTGGCGCGGACGTACACCCGGGCGGCGTACGAGAAGTGGCTCGGCGGAGACGACGCGGTGCTCGAGGTCAGCATGGCCAAGAACACGGCGTGCGCCGCCTGCGACCACGTCGTAGACGAGGCGGTGCAGCTGTTCGGTGGGCTGGGCTACATGCGCGAGAGCGAGGTCGAGCGGCACTACCGCGACAGCCGGATCCTGCGGATCGGCGGCGGTACGGACGAGATCATGAACGAGGTGATCGCGAAGCGGCTGGGCCTGTAGAGACCCAGCCGCTCCGGGAGAATCAGGACAGCTCGTCCCCGTCGGCCTTGGCGGCCTCGGTGTCGGTCGCCGCGCCGTCGGCCTCGCGCTCGAAGACGTCCTCTGCCTGCAGGTCGCTCGACGTCTGCTCGCCGACCTGCTCGGCCAGCTCCTCGTCGCCGACGCCTTCGCCTGCAGGCTTCGTGGTGCCGGCGTCTGTTGCGGGCTGCTCGCTCATGCGTGCTCCTCCTGTTGTGGGCTCGGTGCAGCCCTACCCAGGTCAGGAGGCCCCGCACGTGCCTGCGATCAGCATCACCAGCGTGCGGGTGACGGTGACCAGGTCCGCGACCGGAACGGACTCGGCCGGCCCGTGGGCCTTGCGGACGTCGCCGGGCCCGTAGTGCAGCGCCGGGATCCCGCCGAGGTCGGTGAGCAGGCGGATGTCCGACCCCCACGGCGCTCCTTCGACGGTCGGCGTACGCCCGGTCAGCCGGTGGTGCGCGCCCACGACCGCACTGACCAGAGGCGCGTCGTCGGCGAGCAGGCTGGACCCGAACTGGCCGCCCACCCACTCCAGCCGGACCGGGTGCTCGGCCAGCCACGGGTCGGCCGCGCACACCTCGTCCAGCGTCCGCTGCAGGTCCGCCCGCGCGTCCGCGACCGGCTCGCCGAGCGCGACGCCGAGGCGGCCCTCCGCGACGAGCAGGTCCGGGACGCTGCTGGCCCAGTCGCCGGCGCGGACTGTGCCGATGGAGAGCGGGTACGGCAGGGTCAGGTGCTGCATCAGCCGGTGCGGGTCGGCGTTGCGCCGCGCCTCCAGGTCGCGGAGCGCCGCGTGCACGAGCAGGTACTTCTCGATCGCGTCAACGCCGTGGTCCCGAACACTCGCGTGCACGGCGAGGCCAGGGACGTTGAGCCGGAAGGTGAGCGCGCCTGCGTTCGCCGTCACGAGGTTGGCCGAGGTGGGCTCGCACACGACGGCCAGATCGCCGCGGTAGCCGCGCCGCAGCGTCGCGAACGTCCCGAGGCCGCCGTCCTCCTCGCCGACGACGCTCTGCAGCTGGACCGAGCCCCGAAGCCGTACGCCTGCCTCGCGCAGCGCCTGGAGGGCGACGACCTGGCAGGCGAGCCCGCCCTTCATGTCGCAGGCGCCTCGGCCGTGCACGCTGCCGCCGCGGATCACGCCGGCCCACGGCTGCTCGGTCCACGCCGCAGGGTCACCGGTCGGCACGACGTCGATGTGCCCGTTCAGGACGAGCGTCGGCGCGTCCGGGTCCGTGCCGTGCCAGGTGCCGACGAGCCCGTACGCCTCATCGCGCGGCGCTTCCAGGCCCGGGAAGTCTGGATCGGACAGTGCCGTCGGCAGGTCGATCGACCACAGGTCCGTGTCGAGTGCGTTCGCATCGAGGTGCCGGGCGAGCTGGTGCTGCGCGTCGCTCTCGGCTGCGCTGCCGGTGACCGAGGGGACGGAGAGCATCTCCTGCAGGAGGGCGATCAGGCGATCGGGGCGGACCGCGTCGAGCGCGCGTGCGACGGTGGGACCTGCTCGGGTCCCGCCGCGCTGGGCGGGGACGGTGGCGGTGGGCACGGTGATGTCAGGGAGCACGCTGCCCGACCGCTGGGCGGGGACGGTGGGGGTGGGGGTGGGCGTGGGCGTGGGCACAGTGAGGTCAGGGAGCACGCTCCATCTTCGACCGGTACGGCCCGGTTGGCGATCCTCCGGAGGTACTGCTCTAGCGGATCACTTCGTATCCGCCCAACAGCACCCCGTCCTCCTCCAACAGGATCCGCAGCTGCAGTCCGATCGGGCGGTCCAGCTCGTCTGCCAGGAGACCGGGACCCCTGCCGGCGAGAAGCGGCGCAGAGGTGAGGCAGAGCTCGTCCAGCCGGCCGGCGGCCACGAGAGCGCTCAGCAGCGTCGGCCCGCCCTCGCACAGCACTCGCCGCAGTCCTCGCGCCGCCAGCTGGTCCAGCGCGTCCGGGACGTCCCGCACGGTCAGCACGTCGGCGCGTGGATCCGGACGTGACCCGGGGGGCTGCAGGACCAGCGGTCGTTCCCCGCGGAACACGCGTTCGTCGACGTCCCCCGACGCCGTCATGACCGCGACCCGGGGGAGCGGCGGCAGGCCGCGGGACGCCCGCCAGGCGGCTCCGCCGGCCGGCAGCCGGATGGTGCCGTAGTCCTCGGCGCGCGTCGTCGCAGCGCCCACGAGGATGACGTCGCAGACGGCTCGCAGCGTGCGGAAGACCGCCCGGTCTGCCGGGCCCGAGAGCGCCCGTGAGCCGCCGTCGACGACCGCGACCCCGTCGGTGCTGAGCACGAAGCCGCCGCGCACGTACGGGCCGTCGGTGCCGTACAGCTGCAGCAGGTCGGGCTGCGCGTCGTACGTCGGCAGCAGCTGGCGCATGGCCCGAGCATGGCAGGGCAGACCGCGCGGGTGGCAGCGGTGGCGGCGTCGGGCAGCTGGGCCGATCCGGACGGGGTGCGGCTGCCGGCGGGTGAGGTGCACGCCTGGCAGCCCGGGACGAACTCCACCGTCTGCGGGCTGCAGCTGAGCCGGTCGGCGCTGAGCCGGTTCCCGCACGTGTCCTGGCCGGACGCGTGGCCGGAGAGCGGCCGGTCCGCGGACGAGGTGCAGCGGGTCTGCCCCCGCTGCGCGAAAGCCGAAGGCGGTCCGCGCTCCGACCGCCGCCCCTGGCAGCGGTACCCGCGCCGCCCCTAGTCGGTGGCGGTGTGCCAGCCGAGAGCGCCGGCGAAGCCGAGCAGGCCGAGGCCGGCCAGCACGTCGGCGGCCACGACGAACCCCGGGCCGACCGCCCGGCGCGCGACCGCCACCCCGGACGCCAGGAGGCTGACCCAGGTCGCGCTGCCGAGCCCGACGCCGAGGACGAGCGGCACCGGCGCCGCGTCCGTGCCGGTCGACGCTGCGGCGAACACGCCCGCCCACGACGCGATCGTCAGCGGGTTCGACGCGGTGGCGGCGAGGGAGGTACGGAACGCGCGGCCCGGCCGAGCCACCTCCTCCGGCGCCTCCAGCCCGGCCCGTGCGTGCACGGCCGAGAGCAGCGTCCGCACGCCCAGCCACACGAGGACCCCGGTGCCGAGCGCGCCGAGGAGCAGCCGCAGCGGGCCGATGGTCAGCAGCGGGGCTGCGCCGGCCGCGCCGAGCGCCGCGTACACCGCGTCGACGACCGCGATGCCCGCCCCGATGGCCAGCCCGACGGTGACTCCGCTGCGCAAGGTGGACCGGATCAGCAGCAGCGACATCGGGCCGAGCTGCAGCGCGACGAGGAAGCCGAGGCCGAAGCCGAGCAGGAGGCCGTGCACGAGCGCATCGTCGCGCGCGCGGCAAGGGCCTTAGCGCGGGCCCCGCCCCGACCAGGACCAGGGGTAGGCGGGATCCTCGGACGCCGTCGCGCCCTCACCGAGCTCGAGCGGCCGGAAGGTGTCGACCATCACGGCGAGCTCGTCGAAGAACTCGGCCCCGAGGCTGCGCTCGACGGCTCCCGGCTGCGGCCCGTGCGCATGCCCGCCCGGGTGCAGGCTGACCGACCCCTGGCCGATGCCGCTGCCCTTGCGCGCCTCGTAGTCGCCGCCGACGTAGAACATGACCTCGTCGCTGTCGACGTTCGAGTGGTAGTACGGCACCGGCACGGCGAGCGGGTGGTAGTCGACCTTGCGCGGCACGAAGTTGCACACGACGAAGCCGCTGCCCTCGAAGACCTGGTGCGCCGGCGGCGGCTGGTGCACGCGCCCCGTGATGGGCTCGAAGTCGCGAATGTTGAAGGCGTACGGGTACAGGCAGCCGTCCCAGCCGACCACGTCGAACGGGTGCTTCGGGTACGTGTAGACCGTCCCGGCGAGGCCGTTCGCGGCGCGGTGCTTGACCAGCACGTCGACGTCCTCGCCGTCGTGCAGGACCGGCTGGTCGGGCAGCCGGAGGTCGCGCTCGCAGTACGGCGCGTGCTCGAGGAACTGCCCGTACTTGCTCAGGTACCGCTTCGGCGGCGCGATGTGACCGCTCGCCTCGATCGCGTACACGCGCAGCGGCTCGTCGCCGCTCGGCACCCACCGGTGCGTCGTCGACCGCGGCAGCACCACGTAGTCGCCGCTGCCCACGTCGAGCGGTCCGAACTGCGTCTCCACCAGGGCCTTGCCGGACTCGACGTAGACGCACTCGTCCCCGACCGCGTTGCGGTACAGCGGACTGGCCGTGCCGGCGACCGCGTACGAGATGCGCACGTCACCGTTGCCCAGCACCAGGCGCCGGCCGTTGACGGCGTCGCAGCCGCGCCAGGACTCCGCGGGGAACAGCGCGTGCAGCTTCAGGTGCCGGGGGAGCAGCGGCGCGTTCGGAGCGGTCCGCTGGTCCGGCAGCGTCCACAGCCGGGCGTCGACGAGCGCCGACGGGATGTCCCGGTGGTACAGCAGCGAGGAGTCGGACGAGAAGCCCTCCTCGCCCATTAGCTCCTCGTAGTAGAGGCCGCCGTCGGGCTTGCGGTGCTGGGTGTGCCGTTTGCGCGGGACGTCGCCGACCGACTGGTAGTGCGCCATGCCTAGAGGTTCCCCCGGCGGGCCTGCTCGCGCTCGATCGCCTCGAACAGCGCCTTGAAGTTGTTCTTGCCGAAGCCGAGCGAGCCGTGCCGCTCGATGAGCTCGAAGAACACGGTCGGCCGGTCCTGCACCGGCTTGGTGAGGATCTGCAGCAGGTAGCCGTGCTCGTCGCGGTCGGCCTGGATCTTCAGCTCGCGCAGCACCTCGATCGGGTGCCGCACCTCGCCGACGAGCTCGTGCAGCGTGTCGTAGTACGAGTCCGGCGTCTCGAGGAACTCCAC
>JBHENF010000107.1:0-6773 GCA_046262175.1 Mycobacteriales bacterium | reverse complement strand
CGCCAGTCGACGACCAGCGGGTGCTGCTCCTCCGTACGCACCCCCACCCGGCCGATGTGGTGCACCGTGCCGTCCTGACGGTCGAGCCGGCCGAACACGAGCCCGTCCCCGGCGGCGTCCAGAACGGCACGCCGGCCGGCGAAGTGCAGCACCGTGACGTCGCGCTCGTAGACCGCCTGCGGCGACCCGCCGCTGCCGCGCAGGCCCGCGTCCTCGGCCGCCGCGGTCTCCGCGCGCAGCACGTCGAGCCGGGCGAGCGCAGCGTCCACGAGCTCCTGCTCGCGGGCAATTTCGGCCGCTTCCTGCGCGCTCACCTGGCTCCTGTCTGCTCGGGGGGTCAGGACACGTTGCCAGATAGCCTGCGCGGGTGGCGCAGACGGGGGCGACGCTCGGCGTCGAGGAGGAGTACCACCTCGTCGACGCCGAGACCTACGAGCTCGCCGACATGCCCGAGGTGGTCACCGCCGCCGTCGCGGTCCTCGGGGACGAGGCGCAGGGCGAGATCTCGACGAGCCAGCTGGAGATCGCCACCCCGGTCTGCACCAGCCTTGCGCAGGTACGGGTGCACCTGGCGCGCATCCGGCGCGTCGCCGACGACGCGGCGCGGCAGCAGGGCTGTCGCATCCTCGCCGCAGGCACGCACCCGACCGGCACCTGGCACGAGCAGCGGCTGACGATCGGCGAGCGGTACCTGTCGCTGTTCGAGCGGTGGGGGCTGCTCGCCCTGCAGCAGATGATCACCGGCTGCCACGTGCACGTCAGCGTCGCCTCGCCGGAGCTCGCCGTCCGCACGATGGACTTCCTGCGGCCCGACCTGCCCGTGCTGCTCGCGCTGTCCGGCAGCTCGCCGTACTGGGAGGGGGTCGACACCGGCTACGCCAGCTACCGCACGCAGTGGTTCGGCCGCTGGCCCGTCACCGGGATGCCGGACGCGTTCGGCAGCAAGGCGGCGTACGACGAGCTGGTCACGGACCTGGTCACAGCCGGGATGATCGACGACGCCAGCCACCTGTACTGGGACGTGCGGCCGTCGACGAAGTTCCCGACGCTGGAGGTGCGGGTCGCCGACACCTGCCCGTCACTGGACGACGTCGTCCTGCACGCCGCGCTGGCCCGGTCGCTGGTCCGGACGGCCGCGGCCGCCGCGGAGCGGGACGAGCAGCTTCCGCCGGTACGCGGGGAGGTCGTGCGCGCGGCCCGGTGGCGGGCGGCGCGGTTCGGGCTCGAGGAGTGCCTGCTCGACACGCAGGCGCATCAGCTGCGGCCGGCCGAGGACGTCGTACGCGACCTGCTCGCGCGGCTGCGGCCCGACCTGGAGGAGCTGGGCGACTGGGACGAGGTGAGCGCCCTGATGGACCAGGCGCTCGCGCGCGGCACGTCGGCGAAGCGGCAGCGCGAGGTCGCCGAGAAGAACGGCGGCGACCTGTCCGCGGTGACCGCCGCCCTGGTGGCCGAGACCGCAGGCTGACGCCCGCCCGCCTGCTTGATCCACGCGCGGTTTCCGGCTCCCGTCCGGCGACCAGAGCTGGGAAGTGCGCGTGGATCACCGAGGGGCGGCGCGGGGCGTCAGGCGGCGGGCAGGCGGGGGCGCAGCAGCGGCCAGGTCGCCGCGAAGCCGTGGTGCAGCGGCAGCAGGTCGACCTCCGGCAGCGGCACCCAGCGGACGTCGACGCTCTCCCGCTCCGGCTCCACCGGCAGCGCAACGTCGACCTCGGCGAGGACGGTGACGTACGACCAGGAGCCGTGGTCGTCCACGTGCTTGCCGACCACCCGTACCTGCGCGACGTCCAGCGCCGTCTCCTCGGCCGTCTCCCGCAGGGCCGCCTCGATGGCCGACTCGGCCCGGCCGCGCGCGCCGCCGGGCACGCCCCACGTGTCGCCGCCATGGCTCCACGGGGCGCGGTGCTGCATGAGGACCCGCGGTCCCGGCGCGACGACAAGCAGCCCGGCCGCGCCGTAGCGCCCCCAGTGCCGGTGCCCGAGGTCGCACTGCCGCCACCCGTCGCCGTCCACGGGTCGTGCCTACCCCAAGATGGCGCCGTGAATGAGGTGGAGGGTCTGGTCGTGACGCGCGACGGCGGTGTCGTGACGATCCGGATGGACCGGCCGGGCAAGCACAACGCCATCTCGTACGCGATGTGGCAGGGCTTCGGGCGGCTCATGCCCGAGCTGGCCGAGGACGACGACGTCGATGTCGTGGTGCTGCGCGGCACCCCGGGCGGCCCGTTTTCCGCCGGTGCGGACATCTCCGAGTTCACGACGCTGCGCGCCGAGCCGGCCGGTGCCCGCGCGTACAGCGAGGCGGTGAAGGCGGGGGAGGGCGCGCTCATCCGTTTCCCGAAGCCGACGATCGCTCTCGTGCAGGGGTTCGCCATCGGCGGCGGGACCCAGGTGGCGGTCGCCTGCGATCTGCGGTCTGCGACACGACGAGCCGGTTCGGCGTCACGCCGGCGAAGCTCGGGATCGTCTACGCGCTGGAGTCGACGGCCCGGCTGGTCGAGACCGTCGGCGCTGCCTGGGCGCGCTGGATCCTGCTGACCGGTGACCTGCTGGACGCCGAGCAGGCGCTGCGGATCGGCCTGGTGCACGAGGTGCACGAGCCGGACGTGGTCGAGGACCGGGCGTACGCGCTCGCAGCCACCCTGAGCAGTCGCGCGCGCATCTCGCTCACCGGCGGCAAGGAGCTGGTGTCACGGGCAGTGCACGGCCGGCTCGCCGAGGACGCCGAGGTGCAGGCGCTCTACGCGCAGTCGTGGACGAGCGGGGAGTACGCGGAGGGAGTGGAGGCGTTCCTGGCGAAGCGGACGCCGGATTTCAGGGGACGTAGATCCCGCCCACCGGGACCGTAGCGACCGTCGCCTCGGCCGCGTCCTGCGCCGCGTACGCCGCGCACTGCGCGGGGGTCGTCCCCTTGAAGCCGAGCTGCAGGGCGAGCGCGAGGTCCGTGCAGGCGACGTGGTCGCCGATCGTCGGGCTCACGTTGAAGATGATGTTGTCGTTGACCGGCGCCTCCGCGGCGATGATCGGGACGTACGCCGCGGGCGCGATCAGGTAGCCGAGCTGGTCGTTGGCGAGGCCCAGCTGGAGAACCTCCTTGGCGCTGCTGCCGAGAGCGTCCCGTACGTCCTGCCCGATCCGCGGGAAGCCCTCGCCCGGGGTGCCGATGATGGCCACGTCGCCGATCCGGATGGCGGAGGCGACGGTGCGGATCGTCGGGCCGTTGACCCAGGGCGCGTCGTGGTTGCGCAGGATGCCCGTGCCCAGGTAGTGGCCGGCGGCGAACAGGGCCGTGACCGCGGGGCCGGTGATCGCTTCGCGGATGAACGCTTGCTTGGCAGCGACCGGACCGGTGACGGCGGTCGCGGACGCGAGCGCGGCGTCGACGCGGGCGCCGTAGTTGGCCAGGTACGCGGCCTTGCGGCTGGCGAGGTTGTAGCCGGGGTTGCTCGGCTTGGTGAAGGCGCAGGCGGTGCGGCAGGGCTGGGTGCCGCCGAGCGCGCCGACCATGGCGATGCCGGTGCCGCCGAAGCGGGCGGACATGTCGTCGGAGAGGAACTGCGGCCAGTCGCCGTGCACGCCGTCGCCGCCGCCGGCCGTCGCGTGCGCCGCGTACGAGGCGAAGGTCAGCAGCACCTTGCCGCTCGGCGAGGTCGCGCGCAGGACGCGGAACATCCCGTCCTTGCCGGGCACTGCGCAGACCTCGGGGCCGGTGTAGGCCGGCTTCTTGGACTGGTTCAGCGCCTCGGTGCACGCCTGGTTGTAGACGAGATCGGACGCGTCGCTGTGGCCGGCCTTGATGCTCGCGAAGCCGCGGCTGGCGTAGGCCTCCTCGATGGCCGCGACCGTCTGCGCCTTGATGAAGGCGAAGTACTGGTCCTCCACGCCGCCCAGACGCCGATGGTGTCCGGGCCGGAGTGCGTGTGGTCCGACGCGATGAGGATGTTGCCGACCGGCAGCGCCGGGATGTCCTTGGCGACGGCCGCGGCCATGTCCCGCAGACCCCACGGCCCCTTCTGGTACGCCGCGAAGAAGCCCTGGGTCTCGATGCTGGCGATCGCGATCGCGTTCTTGCCGTCGTCGACGACGGTGGCGCGGGCGCGGATCGTCTCGCTGGTCTGCTTGCCGTAGCCGCCGCGGCCGACGACCGCGTCCGGGATGACCGTGCCGTCGCCGAGGCCGAAGCCGCCGAGGTTGACGAAGCCGGTCGGGGAGATGTCGCGCGTGGCGCCGCCGACCTTGTAGCCCGGCGTGGTGAGTGCGGTGCTCGTCGGCGACGGGAGGTTGCGGCCCTGCCCGTGCGACACGATCACGACGCGGTACGCGTACGTCGTCGCCGGCTTCACCGCCGAGTCGTCGTACGAGGTCGACGTGCCGGGCAGGTCGGCCAGCACCGCGCCGTCGCGCAGGACCTGCAGCGAGGCATCCGGCTCCGTCGCGGTCCAGGCGAGGTGCGCGCCCTCGTCGGCCATCGTCACGGTGAGGCCGTCGACGTCGCGCAGCGCGGTGCGCTCCTGCCCGGCGGAGGCGTACGCAACCGGGGCGGCGACGAGCAGGCTGGCGGACAGCAGCAGGGCGAGGCGACGGCGCATGCTCCGGGTTTTCGACGCCCTCGCCGCGGTCCCTGCCGGCTCGCCCAGGGTCTGTGACCGGACCCGAGGAGGCTTGGGCTGCGTCACAGGGCAGGATCATCGGCATGACACAGGCGCGCGAGGTCCGGCTGGCGGCACGACCGGTGGGGGAGCCGAAGCCGAGCGACTTCGAGCTGGTCGACGTACCGGTACCCGAGCCGGCGGAGGGGCAGCTGCTGGTCCGCAACCTGGTCATGTCGGTGGACCCGTACATGCGCGGCCGGATGAACGACATGAAGAGCTACGTGCCGCCGTTCCAGATCGGGCAGGCGCTCGACGGCGGCGCGGTCGGCGAGGTCGTCACCTCCACGGTCGACAGCCACAAGCCCGGCGACCTGGTGCTGCACGGGTTCGGCTGGCGCGACTACGCCGCCGGGCCGGCGGAGGCGTTCCGGGTCGTCGACGGAGCGGCCGCGGCGCCGTCGGCGTACCTCGGCGTGCTGGGGATGCCGGGGCTGACCGCTTACGCCGGCCTGTTCGAAGTGGCGGGCATGAAGGAGGGCGAGACCGTCTTCGTCAGCGGCGCGGCAGGCGCGGTCGGCAGCCTCGTCGGTCAGCTGGCGAAGCTGCGCGGCGGTCGCGTCATCGGCAGCGCCGGCTCGGCCGAGAAGGTCGCCTGGCTGAAGGAACTCGGGTTCGACGAGGCATTCAGCTACAAGGACGGGCCAGTCGGGAAGTCGCTGCAGGCGGCCGCGCCGGACGGCATCGACGTCTACTTCGACAACGTCGGTGGCGAGCACCTGGAGGCCGCGATCTCGTCGCTGAAGGTGCACGGGCGGGCCGCGATCTGCGGGATGATCTCGCTCTACAACAGCACCGAGCCCCAGCCCGGCCCGCGCAACATGGCGATGATCGTCGGCAAGCGGCTGAAGCTGCAGGGCTTCCTCGTCAGCGACCACAGCGGGCTGATGAAGGCGTTCGTGCAGGAGGTGTCGGCCGGGCTGGCCGACGGCCGGGTGCAGGTGCGCGAGACGGTCGTCGACGGCCTGGAGAACGCGCCGAGCGCCTTCATCGGGCTGCTGCGCGGCGACAACACCGGGAAGATGATCGTCCGGATCGCATGAGCCTGGGAGACCTCGCCGACCGGACGCTCGAGCGGCTGGGTGACCACGTCTTCGTCGCGCAGGACGGCGTGGGGCACCTGCTGAGCGCGGTCGTGGACCGGGCGGCGCGAGTGGCGGGCGGGCTGCGCTCGCAGGGCGTCTCGCCCGGCGACCGGGTCGGCGTCGTGATGACCAACAGCCCGGACGTGCTCGTCGCGTACCTCGCGATCTGGCGGGCCGGCGCCGTGGCGATGCCGGTCATCCCGGCGGTCACGCCGCCTGAGCTGGCGCACGTGCTGGCCGACAGCGAGGCGACCGTGGTGCTGTGCTCGCCGGCGTCCGAGCCGCTGGTGACGGCGGCGGGGGCGGCACAGGTGTTCCCTTCGCTGGACCCCCTCGTCGGAGAGCCGGCCGCCGTCGTGCCGCGGGCGGACGAGGACCTGGCCGCGCTGCTGTACACGGGCGGCACGACTGGCCGGGCCAAGGGCGTGATGCTGACGCACCGGAACCTGCACGAGACGGCGTTCGCGCGCTCGCAGGTCGTCGCCACGGCCGGCACGGCGAACGTCCTCGTGCCGCTGCCGATGTCGCACGTGTTCGGGCTCATCAACGCGGTCAGCCGCCTGCACGTGCCGGAGCCGGGGACGCTGCACCTGCAGGGCCGCTTCGACGCGCCCGAGTGGGTCCGCATCGTCGAGCAGGAGCGGATCGAGGGCAGCGCGGTCGTGCCGTCGATGCTGCAGCTGCTGCTGGCCCAGCCGCTCGAGGACGCGGACCTGTCGTCGCTCACGTACGTCACCTCCGGCGGCGCCCCGCTTGCGCTGGCGGTGCGCCAGGAGTTCGAGCGGCGGGTGCCGACGGCGCGGGTGTGCGACGGGTACGGCTGCACCGAGGTGACGTCGACGGCGACGATGAACCCGCCGGATGCGCGCCGCGACGGCAGTGTCGGGAAACCACTGCCCGGCGTGCGGCTGCGGATCGAGGGACCGGATGGCGCCGAGCTCGGGCCCGGCGAGGACGGCGAGGTCTGCGTCGCGTCACCGGGTGTCATGGCCGGCTACTGGAACGACCCGGCCGCCACAGCTGCGGCAGTCGTCGGCGA
>JBHENF010000106.1:0-8902 GCA_046262175.1 Mycobacteriales bacterium | reverse complement strand
GCGCAGCTGGAGCACGATCTTCAGCTCCTCCGGCGCGAGCAGGATCTCCTCCTTGCGCGTGCCCGAGGCGTCCACGTCGATCGCCGGGAAGATCCGCTTGTCCGCGAGGCGCCGGTCGAGCTTGAGCTCGGCGTTGCCGGTGCCCTTGAACTCCTCGAAGATGACCGTGTCCATGGCGGACCCGGTCTCGACGAGGGCCGTCGCGAAGATGGTCAGCGAGCCGCCGTTCTCGATGTTGCGCGCCGCGCCGAGGAAGCGCTTCGGCGGGTACAGCGCCGCCGAGTCGACGCCGCCGGTGAGGATGCGGCCGCTGGCCGGGGCGCCGAGGTTGTACGCACGACCCAGCCGGGTGATCGAGTCGAGCAGGACGACGACGTCGTGCCCGAGCTCGACCAGCCGCTTCGCGCGCTCGATCGACAGTTCCGCGACCGTGATGTGATCCGTCGGCGGCCGGTCGAAGGTGGAGGCGATGACCTCCCCCTTGACCGAGCGCTGCATGTCGGTGACCTCTTCTGGCCGCTCGTCGACCAGGACGACCATGAGGTGGCACTCGGGGTTGTTGGCCGTGATCGCGTTGGCGATCGCCTGCAGAACCATCGTCTTGCCGGCCTTCGGCGGGCTGACGATCAGGGCGCGCTGGCCCTTGCCGACCGGCATGACGAGGTCGATGACGCGGGTCGTGAGGATGTTGGCCTCGGTCTCGAGGCGCAGCCGGTCCTGCGGGTAGAGCGGCGTCAGCTTGGTGAAGTCGGGCCGCTTGCGCGCCTCCTCCACGTCCAGGCCGTTGACCGAGTCCAGGCGTACGAGCGCGTTGTACTTGTCGCGCCGCTCGCCCTCCTTCTGCTGCCGGACCGCACCGGTGACGGCGTCGCCGCGACGCAGCCCGTACTTGCGGACCTGCGAGAGGGAGACGTACACGTCGTTCGGGCCGGTGAGGTAGCCGGTCGTCCGGATGAAGCCGTAGTTGTCGAGGATGTCGAGGATGCCGCCGATCGGCAGCAGGACGTCGTCCTCGGACAGGATCGGGTCGGCGTCGCTGCCGAACCGGTCACCGCCGGCGCGGCCGCTGCGGTTGCGGCGGCCGCGCTCGCGGAACCGGCCGCGGCGGTTGCCGAACTCGTCCTCGTCCTCGCGCGGCCCGTTGTCCCGGGCGCCGTTGTCGCGCCCGTCCCGCGCGAGGGGGCGGTCGTCGCGCACCGGCCGGTCCCGGTCGTTGCGGTCGCGGTCGCTGCGCGGCGCCTGGCGGTCCTGGGGCTGGCGGTCCTGGCCGTCGCGCGCCGGACGCTCGCGCTGGGGCCGGTCGCCGCGGTCGTACTGCGGGCGGTCGCCGTTGCTCGTGCCGTCGTCGCCCTCCAGGGCCTGCTGGGCGAGCCGCTCCTGCCGGCGGGCCTCGCGCTCCAGGAAGCGCTCACGGCCGCGGTCGACGCGCTCCGGGCGCTCGTCGTCCCCGCTCTCAGCGTCTGTGCCGGACTCGTCGGCCCGACGAGCGGAGGCGGACTGCTCGTCGGACGACTGCTCAGGTGCGGGCTGCGGCGGCGCCTCCTGCACCGGCGCGCTCGTGCTGCCGCTCTGCTTGGCCTGGATGGCCTCGATCAGCTGGCTCTTGCGCAGCCGGCCGACGCCGCTGATCCCGAGCTCGGCGGCCATCGCCTGGAGCTCGGGCAGCACCATCGCCGCGAGGCCGCCGCTGGTCGCGCGGCGTCGCACGCGCGGCCGCGCAGCGGCGGCGGGGGGTGCCTGCTCGGCCGGGGCGTCGTCGTTCCCGGACGCGGGGAGCAGGTCGGTGGTGTCGGTCAAGGAGGTTCCTCCCGGGAGGCCGCGCCAGCCGCGGTGCGCGGCGGGGCGGCGGGTTGCTGCTGGTCCGGGCAGTGCCGGTCCGGCAGTGATCTACGCGGTGGATCTACGCGGCAGGTCCCGGCTGCTCATGCATCTGCTCGACGGCGCCCCGCGGCTGACCGGTGTTCCCGGCAACGGGGCGAGAGGAGGGCCGGTGCGGGTCGACCACGAGAAGGTGGTCGGGACGCCTCCGGCGCGAACACGAGCACTCGGGCCCCGCGAGGGGCGACTGGTGCGATTCCAGCCTAGCCGCGACGAGCCTTCTTGCACAACACGTGCACGGCTCGGCGCGTCAGGCTGACGTCAGGACAGCGGGAGCACCCGCGCCCCGGACGGGTCGACAGCGAGCGCCAGGCGGGTCCACCCCGCCGGCGCGACGACCTGCTCGACCGAGTCCGCGGTGACGAGGGCGAGCACGGTGGGGCCGGCGCCCGAGATGGCGGCCGCGATGCCCTCGGCCCGCAGCTGCGCCACCAGGTCGGCGCTCGGCTGCATCGCCGGCGCGCGGTACTGCTGGTGCAGCAGATCGTAGGTCGCGTCGAGCAGCAGGTCCGGTCGGGCGCTCAGGGCGGTCGGCAGCAGCGCGGCCCGACCCGCGTTGGCGGCGGCATCGGCGAACGGCACCGTGGGGGGCAGCAGGCCGCGGACCTTCTTGGTCGAGGCACGGGTTCTCGGGACGAGCGCGACCGGCGCCAGGTCGGGGTGCGGGTCGATCCGCAGCACCTGCACCGGCCTTCCCCAGGCGAACGTCGCACCGCCGCGCAGGCAGGCCGCGACGTTGTCCGGGTGCCCCTCGAGCTCGTCCGCGAGCGCCAGCAGGTCGTCCTCGTCGAGGGACGGCTCCTCGACCAGCGCGGTCGCCGCGACGACCGCCACGCAGATGGCGGCGCTGGACGAGCCGAGGCCGCGCGACTGCGGGATCCGGTTGACGCACCGGACGGTGAGGCCGGGCGGTTGCGTGCCCAGCCGGTCGAACGCAGCGCGCAGGGACGTGACCACGAGGTGCCGCTCGTCGCGGGGCAGGTGGTCAGCGCCCTCGCCGGCCACGTCCACCTGCAGCCCGCCGTCGGTCACGCGTACGACGACCTCGTCGTACAGCGTCAGGGCCAGCCCCGCGCTGTCGAAGCCTGGCCCGAGGTTGGCGCTGGTCGCGGGTACGCGGACCCGAACCGGCCCCTCCCGGAACCTCACACCAGACGCCGGGTCACAACAGGCCCAGCGCCGCCGCAGCCGCCTCCGCCTCGTTCGCGACCGTCACGGGCTTGGGCGCGCCGGAGATGGCCCAGTCGGGGTCCTTCAGGCCGTTGCCGGTCACCGTGCAGACGACCCGCTCACCCGGCTGGACGAGACCGGCCGTGCGCACCTGCAGCAGCCCGGCAACGCTGGCCGCGGACGCGGGCTCGACGAAGACGCCCTCCTTCTGCGCGAGCAGGCGGTACGCCGACAGGATCTGCCGGTCGGTGACGGCCTGGATGTCACCCCCGGACTCGTCCCGCGCCGCCAGCGCCTGCTGCCACGACGCAGGGTTGCCGATGCGGATCGCGGTGGCGATGGTCTGGGGTGACGCGACGGGCGACCCGGTGACGATGGGAGCCGCGCCCGCCGCCTGGAAGCCCATCATCCGCGGCGCCGTCCCGTACTCCGTGTAGCCCTTCCAGTAGGCGGTGATGTTGCCGGCGTTGCCGACCGGCAGGCAGTGCACGTCCGGCGCCCCGCCGAGCACGTCGACGATCTCGAACGCCGCCGTCTTCTGCCCCTCGATCCGGAACGGGTTGACCGAGTTGACCAGCGTCACCGGGTAGTCCCTCGACAGGTCGCGGCACAGCGTCAGGCAGTCGTCGAAGTTGCCCTTGACCTGCAGCAGGCGGGCGCCGTGCACCAGCGCCTGCGCAAGCTTGCCGAGCGCGATCTTGCCGTCCGGCACGAGGACGGCGCAGGTGAGGCCGCCCTTGGCGGCGTACGCGGCGGCGGAGGCGCTGGTGTTGCCGGTCGAGGCGCAGATGACCGCTCGGCTGCCCTCCTCGAGCGCCTTGCTGATCGCCATCGTCATGCCGCGGTCCTTGAACGACCCCGTCGGGTTGAGCCCCTCGACCTTCAGGTGCACCTCGCACCCGGTCAGCTCGGACAGGTGCTCGGCGTGGACCAGCGGCGTCGCGCCCTCGAGCAGCGTCACCACCGGGGTCGCATCGCTGACCGGCAGCCGGTCGCGGTACTCCTCGATCAGGCCTCGCCAGCCTGCGCGCGCCAGCGCCGGTGCGGTCATGGTTGGCCCTCCACTCGCATGACGGACGCGACAGCCCGGACGCTGTCGAGCTCCTTCAGCTCCTCGACGACGGCCTGCAGCGCGGCGTCGGTCGCGGTGTGCGTCACGACGACCAGGCTCGCGTCGCCGGCGTGCCCCTCCTGGCGGACGGTGCGGATCGAGACGTCATGCGTGGCGAAGGCGTTCGCGACGGCGGCGAGCACGCCCGCCTTGTCGGTGACGTCGAGGCTGATGTGGTACCTCGTGACGACCTCGCCCATCGGCCGGATGCGCAGGTCCGCGTACGAGGACTCGCCTGAGCCACGCGCTCCGGACAGGGCGTTGCGCGCGACCGCCACCAGGTCCCCGAGCACGGCGGAGGCGGTGGGTGAGCCGCCGGCGCCGCGGCCGTAGAACATTAGCTGGCCGGCGCTGGCACCCTCGACGAACACCGCGTTGTACGCCTCGCGCACCGAGCCGAGCGGGTGCGAGCGCGGGATCATCGCCGGGTGGACCCGCACGCCGACCGCGTTGCCGTCCTTCTCGGCGATGGCGAGCAGCTTGACGACGCAGCCCATCTCCTTGGCGCTCGCCACGTCCGCGGCGGTCACCTCCGTGATGCCCTCGCGGTGCACGTCAGCGGCGGTGACGCGGGTGTGGAACGCCAGCCCCGCAAGGATCGCGGCCTTCGCCGCGGCGTCGAAGCCCTCGACGTCGGCCGTGGGGTCGGCTTCCGCGTACCCGAGCGCCGTCGCCTCGTCCAGCGCCTCGCCGAAGCCCATGCCGGCCTCGTCCATGCGGGTGAGCACGAAGTTCGTCGTGCCGTTGACGATGCCCATCACCCGGGTGATCTGGTCGCCGGCCAGCGACTCGCGCAGCGGCCGGAGCAGCGGGATGGCGCCGGCGACGGACGCCTCGTAGTAGAGGTCGGCGCCGGACTCGCGCGCCGCGGCGTAGAGGCTCGCGCCGTCCTCGGCGAGCAGCGCCTTGTTGGCGGTGACGACGCCCTTGCCGGCGCGCAGCGCGGCCAGCAGCAGGGTGCGAGCCGGCTCGATGCCGCCGATGACCTCGACGACGAGGTCGACGTCGTCGCGCGCCACCAGGCCGGCCGCGTCCGTCGTGAACAGGTCGTCCGAGACCGGCAGGTCGCGCCGCTTCTGCAGCCGGCGTACGGCGATGCCCGCGATCTCCAGCGGTGCGCCGATGCGCGCGGCGAGGTCGGCTGAGGACGAGTGCAGGAGCCGGACCACCTCGGCTCCGACCGTGCCGCAGCCGAGCAGCGCGACCTTGAGCGGCCGGCTCATCAGATGACCTGGACCGGGTCGTGGACCGTGCCGGTGCAGCAGGTGCAGGTACGGCCCTCGGCCAGGGCAACAGCCCGCACCCGCCGCTTGGCGGCGACCGTGGCGGCCAGCAGGCCGAGCACGACCACCACCGCGTAGCCGACGCCGACGGCAGATCCCGCGACAGCACCTAAGACCAGCCCGATGGCCGCCAGCACGCCGATCAGCGCGAGCAGGAACAGCACCGCCAGCCGCCGCGGAATCTGCTTCACGCCCGCTGCCTCAGGAAGACCAGCAGCGACACGTTGGCGCCGACCAGGTAGACCGCGAGCAGCCAGATCAGCCCGTGCTCGTGCGGCCCGACGATGACGGCCAGGACGAGGGTCAGCAGGCCGAGCAGCCAGGCGTACCGCAGCCGGTCGTTCACAGCGCGTCCAGCCGGAGCAGGTCGTCCTCGGTCTCGCGCCGGACGATGACGCGCGCCTGTCCGTCCTTCACCGCGACCACGGGAGGGCGGGGGACGTGGTTGTAGTTGCTGGCCATCGAGCGGTGGTACGCGCCGCTCGCCGGCACGGCGACGAGGTCGCCCGGCGACAGGTCGCTGGGCAGCGGCACGTCATGGACGACGATGTCGCCGCTCTCGCAGTGCTTGCCCGACAGGGTCACGTTGGCCGCGTCGCTGCCGGACCGCCGGGACGCGAGCACCGCGGTGTAGCGCGCGTCGTACAGCGCCGTCCGGATGTTGTCGCTCATGCCGCCGTCGACGCTCACGTAGGTGCGCAGGCCGGGCAGGACCTTGACGGTCCCGACCTCGTACAGCGTGACGGTCGTGGGTCCGGCGATGGACCGGCCGGGCTCGACGGCCAGCCGCGGCACGGCCAGCCCCGCAGCCGCGCACTCCTTCTCGACGATGGCGCGCAGGCCGGCGGCGAACTCCGTCACCGGCATCGGGTCGTCGGCGGACGTGTAGGCGATGCCGGTGCCGCCGCCCAGGTCGAGCTCGGGCAGCTCGATGCCGTGCTCGTCGCGGACGGCCGCGAGCAGGCCGATCATCCGGTGCGCGGCCAGGCCGAAGCCGCGGGTGTCGAAGATGTGCGAGCCGATGTGGCAGTGCAGCCCGACGAGCTCGAGCGAGTGCAGCGCCAGGACGCGGCCTACCGCCTCGGCCGCCGCGCCGCTGGCGAGGGAGAAGCCGAACTTCTGGTCCTCCTGCCCGGTCTGGACGAACTCGTGCGTGTGCGCCTCCACCCCCGGCGTCGCGCGGATGAGCACCCGCTGACGCACCCCGCGCCGCTCGGCCAGCGCCGCGAGCCGGACGATCTCCTCGAACGAGTCGACGACCACCCGTCCGACGCCGTAGGCCAGCGCCCGGTCCAGCTCGTCCTTGCTCTTGTTGTTGCCGTGGAACGTCAGCCGCTCGGCCGGGAAGGCGACCCGCTCCGCGACGGCGAGCTCCCCGCCGGTGCAGACGTCGAGGCCGAGCCCCTCCTCCGCGATCCACCGCGCGACCGCGCTGCACAGGAACGCCTTGCCGGCGTAGTAGACGTCGGCGCCGGCGAAGGCGTCGCGCCAGGCCCGGCAGCGGCCGCGAAAGTCGTCCTCGTCGAGCACGTACGCCGGCGTGCCGAACTCCCGGGCGAGGTCCCGTACGTCCACACCGCCCACGGTCAGGACGCCATCGCCCGAGCGGGTCGCGGAGGACGGCCACACCGCCGGGTCGAGGTCGGAGGCCAACGTCGAGCTGGTCACATCCGCTCCGGGGCGCTCACGCCGAGCAGCGTCAGGCCGTTCTCCAGCACGACACGGGTCGCCCGCCACAGCAGCAGCCGCGCCTGCGTGAGGGGCGTGACCTCCTCGTCGCCCTTCGGCAGCACTTGGCACTCGTCCCAGAACCGCTGCGCCGACTTGGCCACCTGCTCCTCGAGGTAGCGCGCGACCCGGTGCGGCTCCCGCAGCTCGGCCGCCGCGGCGACGACGCGCGGGAACTCACCGACGGCCAGCAGCAGCTCGGTCTCGCGCGGGTGGCTGAGCAGCGACAGGTCGACCTGCGCCGGGTCGAGCAGCGCGATACCCATCTCGGCGGCGTTGCGCAGCACGGAGGCGGCGCGCGTCGCGGCGTACTGCACGTAGAAGACCGGGTTGTCGCTGGTCCTGCGTGCCCACAGGTCGAGGTCGATGTCGATGGTCGAGTCGGCGCTGGAGCGGGCCAGCGCGTAGCGGGCCGCGTCAACGCCGACGGCGTCCACGAGGTCCTCGAGGCTGATCACGGTGCCGGCCCGCTTGCTCATCTTCAGCGGCGCGCCGTCGCGCAGCAGGTTGACCATCTGGCCGATGAGGATCTCGAGGTTCTCGCCAGGCCTGTCGCCGAACGCCGCGCACATCGCCATGAGCCGGCCGACGTAGCCGGAGTGGTCGGCGCCGAGCATGATCACGACCCGGTCGAAGCCGCGCTCGCGCTTGTCGAGGTAGTACGCGAGGTCGCCGGAGATGTAGGCCGGGACGCCGTCGCTCTTGACGACGACGCGGTCCTTGTCGTCGCCCAGGTCGGTCGTCCGGAGCCAGATGGCGCCGTCCTGCTCGTAGATCCGGCCGAGGTTGCGGAGCCGGTCGACGGCTCGCTCGACGGCGCCGGACTCGTGCAGCGAGTTCTCGTGGAAGTAGACGTCGAAGTCGACGCCGAACCCGTGCAGCGACGCCTTGATGTGGTCGAACATCAGCTGGACGCCGTGCGCGCGGAAGACCTCCTGCGGGTCGTCCACCTCCAGCGCGTCCGGCGCCAGCGCGAGCACCTGCTGCGCGATGTCGTCGATGTACGCGCCGGCGTAGCCGTCCTCGGGCGACGGCTCGCCCCTGGCCGCAGCCAGCAGGCTTCGCGCGAAGCGGTCGATCTGCGTGCCGTGGTCGTTGAAGTAGTACTCCCGAGCGACCTTCGCGCCGCTCGCCTCGAGCAGCCGCGCGAGCGCGTCGCCGACGGCGGCCCACCGGACGGCGCCGATGTGGATCGGCCCGGTCGGGTTGGCCGAAACGAATTCGAGGTTGACGCTCTGGCCCACGGCCGCGTCGTTGCGCCCGTACGCCGGACCTGCCGCGACCGCTGTCCGCGCGACCGTGCCCAGTGCGTCGCCCGACAGCCGGACGTTGAGGAAGCCCGGCCCCGCGACGTCCACGTCGGCGATGCCGTCGGCGCTGCGCAGGTGGCGAGCGACCGCCTCGGCGACCTCGCGCGGCGGGCGCTGCGCCGACTTGGCGAGCTGCAGGGCGATGTTGCTGGCGTAGTCGCCGTGGTCGCGGTTCTTCGTCCGGTCCACGGTGACCTCGGCCGGCACCGGCACGGACAGCTCACCGGCCTCGACGGCGGCGGCGACCGCAGCGCGGATCGCGTCGCCGACCTGGTCAGGAGTCACCTCGCCGAGGCTACCGGTGGCGGTCCGAGCTCACCGGCGCTTAACAGACGCCGCCCTAGACTCACCTCCGGCCGCCTGCCGCGGCCCTACCTCGACCTCCAGGAGCGGAACCGGCATGGCGCAGTCCGACAAGCGGC
>JBHENF010000105.1:0-26769 GCA_046262175.1 Mycobacteriales bacterium | reverse complement strand
GCGACGCAGATCCAGGACGCGCTCGAGGCCGGCCAGCTCGACTTCGGCCTGCTCGGCCCGTACAGCACGCTGATCGCCGCCAGCTCGGGCAAGCTGACGTCGAAGATCGTCAGCATGACCGCCAGGCGCGGCGTCGGCCTGATCGGCCGCAAGGGCATGGTCGAGAAGGTCGCCGACCTCAAGGGCAAGAAGGTCGCCGTGCCGCCGCCCGGCATCCAGGTGCTCATCCTCAACGAGCTGCTGCGCACCAACGGCCTGACGCTGGGCAAGGACGTCACCGGCATCCCGCTGGCGTACGCCGATCACCCCGCGGCGCTGGAGCGCGGCGACGTCGCGGCGTTCATCGGCACCGAGCCGCTGTGCACGAAGAGCGTCGTCTCGGGTGTCGGCGTACGGCTCGGCGAGGTACGCGACACCCCGGTCGGCGACTTCAACACGGCCAACTGGGCCTCGGCCAAGATGCTCGCCAAGCCGGAGATCGTCCGCGAGGTCGTCCAGATGCAGAAGAAGGCCGCGGAGTACCTCAGTCCCGACGGCGAGAACGACAAGACGGTCTGGAAGGACCTGCTCGTCACGCAGTTCGGCTACGACGAGCCGACCTACGAGGCCGTCCTCGAGAACATCGGCGCGGTCTGGAAGTTCGACAAGACCCGCGAGGACCAGGTCCGCGGCGCCGGCAAGATGCTGCTGGACCAGAAGGGCATCTCCACCGAGCCGGACTACGACGCGCTGTTCGCCCGGGAGTACTGGGACGCGTGACGCTCGTCGACGAAGCGCTCGTCGCGGCGCTGCCGGGCACGGCCCCGCGGCGGCGGCGCTCGCGGCCACGGCGGCTCATCGGGCTGTTGGCCCCCCTGCTGCTGCTCGGCAGCTGGCAGCTGGTGTCCGCCGGCGGGGTCATCTCCACCCGGCTGCTGCCGTCGCCGTGGACGGTCGCGCGCTCGCTCGGGCAGTTCTTCTTCGGCGACGGCGCCGTAGCCCTGGCCGGCGTGGTGCCCTTCACCGGCGCCGGCTTCGAGCACCTGCAGGCATCCCTGGGCCGGTGCGCCTTCTCCTGGCTGCTGGCGGTCGCGGTCGGGACCGTCATCGGCCTGCTCCTCGGGTTGTCACCCCTGGCTCGCGACCTGCTCGACCCGGTGCTCAACGCCCTGCGCGCGGTGCCGCTTTTCGCGTGGCTGCCGCTGGCTCTGATCTGGTTCGGGATCGGCGAGGGGGCCGCCCGCGCACTCATCTTCATCGGCGCGCTCTGGCCGGTCCTGGTGTCGGTCGGCGACAGCACCGCGCGGGTGCCACGCAGCTACGTCGAGACCGCGCGCATGCTCGGCACCCCTCGGCACGCGCTGTGGCGCAAGGTCTACTTGCCGAGCGCGCTGCCGGAGGTCGTCACGGGGCTGCGGCTGTCCCTGACCCTGGCGTGGACCTGCGTCATCGTCGGCGAGCTGACCGGCACCGACCGCGGCGTCGGCGCGATGATGAACGCCGCCCGCGAGACCGGCCGCACCGAGCAGGTCATCGTGGGCATCCTCGTCTTCGCCGCCGTGGGGCTGACGTTCGACCTCACGCTGCGGCGGGTGGCGCGGCGCTGGGTGCGCTGGGCGCAGGCGTGACCGGACGGCTCGGAACCCTTGTCGCGCAAGACGTCTCCAAGTCCTTCGGCGACCTGCTGGTGCTCGACGGCGTCGACCTCGTGGCCGGCTCCGGCGAGGTGCTCGCCGTCCTGGGCCCGAGCGGCTGCGGCAAGTCGACGCTGCTGCGGGTGCTCGCCGGCTTCGAGACGTACGAGGGGCAGGTCGAGGTCGACGGCGAGCCCGTGACCGCACCCTCACCGCGGCGCGGCATGGTCGCGCAGGCCGGGGGGCTCTTCCCCTGGCTGTCGCTGCGCACCAACCTCGGCTTCGGCCCGGTCGCACAGGGGCGCAGCGCCGATGAGGTCCGTGACGTGGTCGACGACCTGCTGCGGGCGACCGGCCTTACCGACTTCGCGGACGCGCTGCCCAAGCAGCTGTCCGGCGGCA
Source organism: Mycobacteriales bacterium (assembly GCA_046262175.1). Classification (GTDB taxonomy): domain Bacteria; phylum Actinomycetota; class Actinomycetes; order Mycobacteriales; family SCTD01; genus RYN-124. The sequence continues at coordinate 24,754 of JBHENF010000105.1, read as the reverse complement.
TGCAGCAGCGCGCCTCCATCGCGCAGGTGCTCGCCAACCGGCCGCCCGTCCTGCTGCTGGACGAGCCCTTCGGCGCGCTCGACGCGCAGACCCGGCTCCGGATGCACGAGTGGCTCGCGCAGCTGCTGTCCGAGCGGCCCACGACGACCGTCCTGGTCACGCACGACGTCGAGGAGGCGCTGCTCCTCGGCGACCGGCTGGCGCTGCTGTCCAACCGGCCGGCCCGCGTCGTCGAGGAGCTGGACATCCCGTTCGCTCGCGACCGTGGCCGCGCCGTTCTCGGCGACCCGGAGTTCGTACGGCTCAAGACCCGCGTGCTGGACAGTGTGCTGTCGGCGTGAGCCCGCCTAGGGTCGCGGGGCCGTGAGCTGCTCGCGCAGCGCGTTCCGGTCGACCTTGCCGTTGGCGTTGCGCGGCAGCGCGTCGTACACCCGCAGCGGCCTGGGCACCGCGTGCGCACCGAGCCGGTCGCGCACCGCTGCCTGCAGCACCGCGACGTCGACGCTCAGCCCCGGCAGCGTCACGACCGCGGCCGCGACGTTCTGCCCGGCAACGGCGGACGGCACTCCCACGACCGCGGCGTCGGCGATCAGGCCCGTCGCCAGCAGCGCCTTCTCGACCTCGCCGGGGTAGATGTTGACGCCGCCACGGATGATGAGATCCACCGCGCGGCCACCGACCGTCAGGTACCCCTCGTCGTCCATCCGCGCGACGTCCCCCGTGCGCAGCCAGCCGTCCGCGGTGAGGGGCGGCGGCTCGTCGCCCCAGTACCCCGGAGTCACGGCCGGCGACCGCACCAGGATCTGGCCTGGCTCGCCGCGCCGGACGTCCCGGCCGTCGTCGTCCACCAGCCGGAGGTCGACGTACGCCACCGGAGTGCCGATGGTGCCTGGGCGCCGGAGCATCTCGGCGTCCGGCAGGAAGGTGACCGGGGCGCACGTCTCGGACAGCGCGTAGACGTCGAACATCCGCAGCTGCGGCATCCGCTCGCGGACCCGGTCGAGCGTGCCGGGCGGAGCCGGCGCGCCGCCGAAGACGGCCAGCCGTACCCCCGGCAGCTGCGCCCCGGAGAAGCCGTCGGTGCGCAGCAGCTGCTCCCAGATGCTGGGGACGACGTCGAGCCAGCTGACGCCGTGCTCCGCGGCGACCTGCACGAGAGCCGGTGCGGAGAATCGGGCCATCGTGACGGCCGACCCGCCGGACAGCATGGCCGGGGCGAGCTGGGTGATGTGACCGCTCACCCAGGCGAAGGGCAGGTGGATCGCGGTGCGATCGTCGGCGTGCAGGCCCAGCGTCCGTGCGTAGAAGGCGGCCGCGTGGCCGGTCATCCGGCCGGTGATGCGCACCGCCTTCGGGCGGCCGGTCGTGCCGCTGGTGGCGATGAGCGCGTACGTCGTGTCCTGATCGGGCAGCGGCGCTGTGTAGTCCCATGGCAGGCGGGTCTCGAGCAGCACGGAGGCCTGCTGCCCCTCGAGCGGCAAGCCGTCCTGCACGAGCACCAGCGACGGCTGTACCAGCTCGAGCAGCGCCTGCAGCCGGGCGGCCGGCGCGTCGGTGGGCAGCCCCACGTAGATCAGCCCGGCGCGGGCGCAGGCCCAGATGGCCACCGGCGACTCGAGCCCATTGCGGGCCAGCACCGCGACGCGGTCCCCCGGCGCGCAGCGCTCGAGCAGCCAGGACGCCGCCCCTTCGACGAGGGCGGCGAAGTCGGCGTACGTCGTCGTCGCACCGAGTGCCGGATCGACGAGGAGGACTCGGTCGGCGTGGTCGGCGAGCGCGGCCTGCAGCAACGCGACGACGCTGTGCGGGCGGCTGGCGTAGCACCGCACCGGGACGCCGCGGACGTGCGCGACGACGAGGTCGTCCGGACCGCTCTGCTCAGCCGATCGCATGGCGGCCGCCGTCGACGTGCACGATCTCCCCCGTCGTCGCCGGGAACCAGTCCGACAGCAGCGCGACGACGGCACGCGCTACCGCTGTCGGTGACGTGTCGTCCCAGCCCAGCGGCGCGTCCTCGCCCCAGGGCAGGTCGCCGAGCGCCCGTCGCAGCATCGTCCGCTGCGGGCCGGTGGCCACCAGGTTGACGCGGATGCGGTCGGGGCCGAGCTCGCGGGCCAGGTAGCGGGCGGTCCCCTCGAGAGCGGCCTGCGCGACCCCGAGCCAGTCCTGGCCGGCCCACGTCCGGGAGGCGTCCATGTCGAGGCCCACGAGGGAGCCGCCGCGCGGGAGCAGCGGCCGGAGGGCGTGCGCGACGGCGGCCAGCGACCACGCAGCGGTCTGCACGGTCTCCCCGACGACTGACCACGGCTGGGCCGCGAAGCCGGCGGACCGGTCGGCGTCCGGCAGGTACGCGATGGCATGCATCACCCCGTCGACCCGGTCCCAGCCGGCGGCCTGCACCGCCGCCGCCAGTCCGGCCAGGTCCTCCTCGAGCTGCACGTCGAGCTCGAGCACCTCGGCCTCGACGCCGAGCCGGGGTGCGACCCGGCTGGTGATGCGGTGCCCGCGGCAGACCGGCGACGTCAGGAGCACCTCGGCGCCCTCCGCGAGCGCCAGCCGCGCGACCTCGCTGGCGACGGAGGACTCGGTGAGGACGCCCGTCACCAGGACGCGTCTGCCGGCGAGCAGGCTCAGGCGGCGGCCCTCTTGCTGGTCAGCAGGTCGACGAGCTGGCCGACGGTCTGCACGTCGCTGAGCTCGTCCTCGGACAGCCGCACGGAGAGCGCGTCTTCCAGCGCCATCGCGTACTCCACCAGCGCGAGCGAGTCGACCGCGAGGTCGTCGACGAAGTGCGTCGCGTCGGTCACGGACGCGGGAGCCGCGTCGAGCAGCTCGCCCGCGAGTTGCCGTACGACGTCCAGGACCTCAGCACGCTGCACGACCGTCATGCTACGACCGGGCCAGCAGGTGGCGGAGCGTCGCGGCGCGCACCGGTGCGGTCTGCGCCTGCACCGTGTGGAACGCGGCTTCGCGCAGCAGCCGCTGCGCCGGGGAGGACAGCGACATCGCGCTGCCACCGGTCGCCACCACGAGGGACGTGGCCGCCCGTACGACCAGCTCGAGTGCCTCCGCCCGCAGCTCGAGCCGTCGCTCAACCTGCTCCGAGGAGCGCACCTCGTCCATCAGCCGGTACGCCTCAGCGCGGATGCGCTCGCCGTCGCCAGCGAGCCGGTCGGCCAGCTCGGGAGCGCGCGGCCGCAGGAGCCGGATCACCGTGGACAGCAGGCCGAAGACGGCCGGGACCACGTTGGAGCTCTTGGCCGCATCGGCGGCGAGCCAGGCCGCCGCGTCCGTCACCTCGATGACGTCGTCGTCGGAAACCCGCAGCCCGGCCAGGTGCAGCTGCACGGTTCCCGTGGCTCGCATCGCGGCCAGCTGCAGCGGCTCCGACGCGGTCAGCCCGGGCTGGTCGCGGGCGTCGAGCATCGACAGAACCAGCTCGCCGTCCGGCGACAGGCCGCCGAGCAGGAAGACGTCGCAGATCCCCCACGAGGTCATCCACGCGACGGTGCCATCGTAGCGCCAACCGTCCCCGTCGCGCGTCGCCGTGACCGCCGGCGGCCCGGGTCGCCGTACGTGCGCGATGGCCACGCCCGCCAGCAACGCGCCGCTGCACATCGCGGCCAGCCGGCGCTCCTTCAGCCCGGCGTTCTCCGTACGCGCCATGGCCAGCAGCGGCAGCGTGTGCTGCGCACTGACGAACCAGGTTGCGCCATCGGCGCCGCCGAGCAGCTCGACCACCTCGCGCACGACCGGTCCGGTCGCCGCACCGCCGCCGTACTCCGCCGGCCCGACCAGGCCGAGCAGCCCGTTGGTCGCCAGCAGGTCGATCGTCTCGCGGCGTACGCCTTCGACGTCGACGCGCTCGGCCTGCGGGGCCAGCACCTCGTCCGCGAGCCGCCGGGCCGCGAGCACCGGGTCAGGGGTGGTCACGCGACGACCCTAGAGACCGACGGCGTGGACGCCGCCATCGACGTGCAGGACCGACCCGGTCGTCGCCGGGAACCAGTCCGAGAGCAGCATCAGGCACGCCTGCGCGACCGGCGTCGCGTCCTTGACGTCCCAGCCGAGCGGCGCCCGTCCGTCCCACAGCGCCTGCACGTCGGCGAAGCCCGGCACGGATCGCGCGGCCATCGTCGACAGCGGCCCCGCCGCGACCAGGTTGACCCGCACCCCTCGCGGCCCGACGTCGCGGGCGAGGTACCGGCAGGCCGACTCGAGTCCGGCCTTGGCCACGCCCATCCAGTCGTACGACGGCCAGGCTCGGCGGGCGTCGAAGTCGAGGCCGACGTACGAGGACCCCTCGACGAGCAGGGGGCTGCAGGCGCGCAGCAACGAGGCGAAGGACCAGGTGGAGGCCTGCAGCGCCGTGGCGACGTCCGCCCAGGGCGTGTCGAGCAGCCCCGAGCCCAGGGCCGACCGGGGTGCGAAGCCGATCGCGTGCAGCACCCCGTCCAGCCGGTCGACCGGCAGCCGGTCAGCGAGCGACATCAGGTCCTGCTCGTTCGTCACGTCGAGCTCGACGACCTCGGGCGAGCCGGGCAGCCGGCGGGCCATCCGCTGCGTCAGCGACATCGCCCGCCCGAACGACGACAGGACGACGACCGCGCCCTGCTCCCCCGCGAGCTCGGCGACCCGGTACGCGATCGAGCGGTCGGTGAGCACACCGGTGACGAGCAGCTGCTTGCCCGCCAGCAAGGTCAAGCGTCGACGCCCTTCGCGGCCAGCTTGGCGACGATCAGGTCCAGGAAGGCGCCGATCGTCTTCAGGTCGGTGAGCTCGTCCTCGGGCAGCGCGATGTCCAGCTCGTCCTCGAGGTCCATCGTGTACTCGACGAGAGACAGCGAGTCGACCTGCAGGTCGTCGACGAACGACCGCTCCGGCTGCACGTCCTCGGCCTTCACCTCGAGCAGGTCGACCGCCTTGCGACGCATGATCTCGAGGACCTCGTTGCGCTCCATGACCACCGACCCTAGTGGCCCATGCCGAGCCCGCCGTCGACCGGCACGACGGCACCCGTGACGTACGACGCGGCGTCCGAGGCGAGGAAGGCGATGACCGCCGCGACCTCCTCCGGCGAGGCGTTCCGGCCCAGTGGGATCTGCACGGCGAGCTCGGTCCGGCGTGCCTCCGACACGGCTGCCGTCATGTCGGTGTCGACCCATCCCGGGGCGACGACGTTGCTGGTGATGCCGCGGGAGCCGTACTCCCGGGCCAGGCTGCGGGCCAGGCCGACCAGCCCGGCCTTGGACGCCGCGTAGTTGGCCTGGCCGGCGGCGCCACTCAGCCCGACGACGGAGGACACGAAGACCAGCCGCCCCCAGCGGTTCTTCAGCATGGCGCGCGAGGCGCGCTTCGCCACCCGGAAGGCACCGGTGAGGTTGGTGTCGAGGACGTTCGCGAACGACTCCTCGGTCATGCGCAGCAGCAGCCCGTCGTCGGTGATCCCGGCGTTGGCCACCAGGACCTCGACCGGGCCGTGCGCCTCCTCCACCTCGGTGAAGGCGGCGTCGACCTCGGCGTACGAGGTGATGTCGCAGCGGACGCCGAGCAGCCCGTCCGGAGCCGTCCGCCGGTACGTGACGGCGACGCGGTGGCCCTCTGCCGCGAGGGCGCGCGCCGTGACGAGCCCGATCCCCCGGCTGCCTCCGGTCACCAGCACGGACCTGCTCGTCACAGCTCTACCTCCGGAGCGTCGAAGGACATGACCGGCGTGCCGGGCAGGGTCCGCTTGACCAGCCCGGTCAGCACCCCACCGGCGCCGACCTCCACCACCCGGTCCACGGGCGGCAGCGTGAGCAGGGAGCCGCGCCAGCGCACCGGCGCCGTGAGCTGCTGCGACAGGGTGCCCGCCACGTCTTCCTCGTACGGCAGGGCGGTGGTGTTGGCGATGACCGGGCAACGGGCCGGTCGGTAGCTGGCGCTTCCGAGCGCCGTCTCCAGCCGCTCGCGGGCCGGCTCCATCAGCGGCGTGTGGAACGCGCCGCCGACCGGCAGCGGGAGGACCCTCCGTGCACCGGCGTCCTTCAGTGCGGCGCCTGCGGCGGCGACGCCCTCGGCCGTACCGCTGACCACCACGTGCGACGGCGCGTTGTCGTTGGCCGGCCACGCATCGACGACGTCGGTCAGGACCTCGACAGCCGCCTCCCACTCGAGCCCGAGGACCGCCGCCATCGTGCCGGGCCGGGCGTCCGCGGCGGCGCGCATCGCCTCTCCGCGCTCGACGACCAGCCGCAACCCGTCCAGCTCGTCGAGGACGCCGGCGGCGACGAGCGCGGACAGCTCGCCCAGGCTGTGACCCGCCACCGCCACCACGTCGAGCCCGTCCGGCAGAGCGCGCAGCGCGAGCATGGACGTGAGGAAGGTCGCCACCTGGGCCTCGCGCGTCGCCCGCAGCTCGTCGGCGTCGGCGTCGGCGAGAAGCCGCTCGAGATCCCGCCCGACCAGCTCCGACGCCTCGCGGACCAGCTGCCAGCCAGGCGTGTCGCGCCAGGGCGCGCCCATGCCGGGCCGCTGCGACCCCTGCCCCGGGAAGACGAGGGCGGTCGGCATCCGAGCAGTCTGTCGCACCCTCCCTAGACTCCCGATGATGAGCTCAGGACGCCGCGTCGTGGTCACCGGCATCGGCGTCGTGTCGCCCGCCGGCATCGGGCTGGACGCGTTCTGGAAGGGCCTGCAGAGCGTGCCGGCCGACCGCCGCGAGCGGACCATCGACGACTTCGACCCGTCGCCGTGGTTCACCCCCAAGGGCGCCCGGCACCAGGACCGATTCGCGCAGCTCGCGGTTGCCGCCGCGGAGATGGCCGTCGACCACGCGGGCGGCCTGCCGCAGGTGGAGCCGTGGCGCGCTGGTGTGCACCTGGGTACCGGCATCGGCGGCGTCGGCACCCTGGAGACGCAGGTCGGCGTGCTCGCGGCGCGCGGCCCCGGCCGGGTCTCGCCCTTCACGATCCCGATGGTGATGCCCAACGCCGGCGCGGCCGCGATCGCGTTGCGCCAGGGCTGGCAGGGTCCGGCTGAGACGCTGACGACGGCCTGCGCGGCCGGCACCCACTCCATCGCGGCGGGCGCACGGCTCGTCGCCGAGGGCCGCTGCGACGCGGTGCTCGCCGGCGGCGCCGAGTCGTCCATGACGCCGACGACGGTGGCGGCGTTCACGGTGATGACCGCGCTGTCCGCGACAGGCCGGTCGCGCCCGTTCGACGTGGAGCGGGACGGCTTCTGCATCTCCGAGGGCGCGGCCGTGCTCCTGCTCGAGGAGCGCGAGTCGGCGCTGGCGCGGGGCGCCACCGTCTACGGAGAGATCGCCGGCTCGGCCTCCACCTGCGATGCGCACCACATCACCGCGCCCTCACCCGGGGGCGCCGGCGCAGCCCTCTGCATGCGGCTGGCCCTCGAGGACGCCGGCCTCGCTCCTGCCGACATCCGCGCGGTCAACGCGCACGGCACGTCCACCCCGCTGAACGACGCCGCAGAGGCACAGGCGGTGACGACGGTGTTCGGACCCGGCGCCGTGCCGATCAGCAGCATCAAGGGCGTGACCGGTCATGGCCTCGGTGCCGCGGGCGCTGTCGAGGCGGCGTCGGTGCTGCTGTCGTTCCTGCACCGCGAGCTGCCACCGACGATGGGTACGGAGAACGTCGACCCGGCGCTGCAGGTCGACGTCGTGCTCGAGGCGCGGCCGTGGGAGCCCGGTCCCACCGTGTCCAACTCGTTCGGTTTCGGCGGCCACAACGGGTCGCTCGTCCTGACGCCGCCGGACTGAGAGACTCCCCACCAGGAGGCGCGCAGCGAGGGCGCGCGGATCACTGCCGGAACCGGGTCCTCTCGATGCCGAAGATCCGACAGAGATCGACCGCCGCCGCGCGCAGGCGAGGCGGGTTCAGGAGGCTCCTAGAGGAGGTCGGAGCGGTTCTCGGCCGACCGGTCCAGCTTGCGGCCGGGGCAGCCCACCAGCATCGGGCCCTTGAGGTAGATCGGCCGGTCGAACGCGACCGTCCGCTCCCCCGCCCGCCACAGCGACCGGTAGCCGACGGTCACGCCGTCGTAGGTCTGCATCGCGCGCTCGTGGTAGTAGCGGCAGTTGGTGAGCCGCGCGTCGAGCGTCACGGCACCCGAACTGCCCGGCCCGAGCGTGAGCGGCAGGCCACGCACGCCCGTGACGGCGAGGAGAGGCGCGACCCCTGCAGGCAGCGAGACGCTGGTCACCGTGAGCGGCAGGCGGCTGGTGTTGTGCAGCGGCAAGGTCAGCGCGACCTGCGCGCCGTGCTCGTAGCCGAGGACGTACCCCCCGCGCTGGCCGTACTCGGGGACGGTGACGTACGGCGCTCCGGACACCCGCGGCGCCGCGTCGGCGAACGACGCCATGCCGGGCGCCGCCAGCACCAGCGACGCGGCCAGCCCGGCCACGAGCAGCAGCAGGGCGGCCAGCGGCAGCAGGGACCGGTGCCGCGGCGGCGAGGGTGCCGCGAGCGGCCGGGTCTCGAGGACCGCGGTCACGCCGACCTCCGTCGGTGGACAGCCAGCACCAGCCCGGCGAGCAGGAGCCCGACGACGGCGGGCAGCAGGGTGGCGCCTGTGGAGGGCAGACTCGCGGCGGGCGCGGCGGGCGCCGCTGCCGGGCGCGCCTGGGCCGGCGACGGCGACGCCGAGGAGGCGCTCTCGCCGGGAGCGGCGCGGCGCGCTGCCGGCATCTTGGGGTCATCGAACCAGTTGCAGCCCGGCGGGTCCCGCTCGTCGTCCCGGTCGTAGGTCGCGCAGGGCGCGTTGCGCGCCGTCTTCGTGACGTTGCCGATGGGCGATGCGGAACCGCCGGCGGCGCAGGTCGGCAGTGGGATGACCTCCGAGTCGTCCGTCACCTTGCCCGTGGAGGAGACGTTGCCCTCCCAGCAGTTGCCGACGCCCTGCTCGTCCCAGGAGAAGTCGATGCCGTTCGGCTGGGTCACGCCGCTGGGGTGGAAGCCCAGCCGGTTGTTCTTGAACCAGTTGCCGTTGGACGTGTCGTACTGCGCCGTGGGCGCGTAGTCCTCGCGGATCGCGCCGGGAACCCAGAACAGCATCGCGCCCGCACGCCAGTTGTCGTAGATGAGGTTGTCGTTGACGTAGTTGTAGTTGCCCGCGGCGATCAGGATCCCGGTGCCGACGGGGACGGGGAAGGCCGGGCAGACGGTCCCGGTGAGGTAGCCGCGGTCGGCCGGCTTCTTGGCGCAGATCCCGCTCTGCACGTACTTCTTGTAGTAGTTGCTGTTGTTGCTGTGAATCCGGTTGCCCGTGATCCACGCGTGGTCCTGCGGCATGCCGGGATGGTTCGGTACGAAGGAGTCCGTGACGTACCCGGCGCCGTTGTCGTGGTAGTCGTTGCCGTGGAAGTAGACCGAGTTTCCGGCCGTCCCGGAGTGGCCGAGGGCGTTGTGGTGGCTCTCGCAGCCGGTGACCTCGACGGCCCAGCGGGTCAGCGGACCGGTGACCCTGCTGTCCTTGTTGACGTCCGCCTGGCCGCCCGGGTAGATGCCCGAGTCGCCGTTGTAGGACGCCTCGCAGTCCTTGATCAGGCCGTGGTCCGAGGTGAACGTCAGCGCGCCGTACAGGTCGTTGTGCCGGACGTTGATGCGGTCGAGGGCGTAACCGTCGGTCTCGTGCACGTAGATCGCGTTCTCGCGGAACAGCTCTGCGGTGAGATTGCGCAGGTAGAAGCCGTCCGCGCGATCCGCCTTGATGCCGTTGTGCTTGATCCAGTCGCCGTCGGCCTTGAACCCGCCCTGCAGGACGACGTCCTCCATGCGCGCGCCGGTGCCCTCGATCTGCAGGTTGCACAGCGCGTTGTCGCAGACGATGTCCGGGTCCTTCGGGTCGTCACCCGCGATGGTCACCAGGTTGATGACCTCGCCGCAGCTGACGATGAGGTCGTAGCTGACGATGCCGCCGTCGTAGCCCTTCGTGCACGGCGGCGCCTGCGACGGCTCCTCGCGGTACAGACCCGGCAGGACGTAGATGTTGGTGCCCTGCTTCTTCACGGCGTCGACAGCAGCCTGGATGTGCCGGAACGCGCACTGCGGCAGCAGCTGCTGGTTCAGCGCCTTCACCTTCGCGTCCTTGATCGCGGCGATCCGGCTGGCGCTGTCGGGCTTGCACACGACCAGGTGCGGTGTCGATGCGGCGTACGGACGGTAGGTGGGGGTGTGGCCGGTCCCCGGCGGGAACTGCGAGTCGCGCTCCTCGTGTGCGAAGGCCGCTCCCCCGGTGGCGACGACCAGGAGCGCAGCCGCTCCGGCGATGGCGACGATCCGTCGTGCTGCGCGCATGCGAGTCCCTCGTCCGTACGGCGGCCGTCGGGAGCAGGCGACGGCGATCTGCAACGAATGCTGACACACGGGGTGCCACAGTGGGAGCCCACACCTGAGGAGGAACCGCGTGCCCTACACCGGTGACGTGGCCGTCGGCGGCCCCGCAGACGTCCGGGAGCTGCCCGGCCTGACGATCACGAAGGTGGCCACGCCGCCGTTCGAGAACAACTGCTACCTGCTGCGCTGCACCGCCACCGGCGAGACGCTGCTCGTCGACGCGGCCGGCGACGCGCCTCGCCTGCTCGAGCTGGTCGGCGACGGCACCCTGACCAAGGTGGTCGAGACGCACGGGCACTGGGACCACGTGCAGGCCCTGGCGGACGTCGTACGGGAGACCGACGCGAAGGTGGCCGCACATCCCGGCGACGCCGACGACCTGCCCGTGCCGGTGGACGACCTCGTCAGCGACGGCGACACGGTGACCTTCGGGGCCGTCACCGTCCGGGTGATCCACCTCGAGGGGCACACGCCCGGGAGCATCGCGCTGCTGTACGACGCCGATCCCGCTGCGCCGCACCTGTTCAGCGGTGACTCGCTGTTCCCCGGCGGCGCGGGCAACACGAACAAGGACGCGGAGCGGTTCGGGCAGCTGATGGACGACTTGGAGCGCAAGGTGTTCGGGCCGCTGCCGGACGAGACGTGGGTCTACCCGGGGCACGGCAAGGACACCACGCTCGGGGCCGAGCGGCCGAGCCTGCCGGAGTGGCGCGAGCGCGGCTGGTAGCGGCTCGTACGCGAGGATCGCCTGCATGCCTGCCGTCGAGATCGCGTCGCTGTCCCTCGAGCAGAAGGTCTCGCTGCTGTCCGGCCGCGACTTCTGGTCGACCCGCGCCCTGGACGTCGGCGTCCCGTCCGTGGTGATGACGGACGGGCCGCACGGCGTCCGCCTGCAGGCCGACGACTTCGGTCAGATGGGCCTGCACGCCAGCCGGCCCGCGACCTGCTTCCCACCCGCCGTCGCGGTCGGCAGCAGCTGGGACCCGGATCTCGCGGCTCGCGTTGGTGCAGCCGTGGGTCGGGAGGCTCGCGCCCTGGGGGTGCACGTCGTTCTGGGGCCGGGCGTGAACATCAAGCGCTCTCCGCTGTGCGGGCGCAACTTCGAGTACTACTCCGAGGACCCGCTCCTGTCAGGCGTCCTCGCGGCGGCCCACGTCCGTGGCCAGCAGGCTCAAGGTGTAGGCGCGTCGGTGAAGCACTTCGCCGCCAACAACCAGGAGACCGACCGGATGCGGGTGAGCGCCGACGTCGACGAGCGGACTCTGCGGGAGATCTACCTGCCCCCGTTCGAAAGGGTCGTCACCGAGGCCATCCCCGCCACGGTCATGGCGGCGTACAACCGCATCAACGGGGTGCACGCGTGCGAGAACCGCTGGCTCCTCACGGACGTTCTGCGCGACGAGTGGGGCTTCGCCGGCGTCGTGGTCTCGGACTGGGGCGGCGTCAACGACGCGGTCGCTGCCGTCCGCGCCGGGCTCGACCTGCAGATGCCCGGCCCTGCGGACGCGGACGGACTGCGGCTGCTGGCAGCCGTCCGTGCCGGCGAGCTGGACGAGGCGGCGGTGGACGAGGCGGTCCGTCGCGTGCTGGCGCTGGCCGGCTTCGCGGACGTCGAGCAGGCGGAGCCGGTGGACCTCGAAAGCCACCACGCGCTGGCGCGGGAGCTGGCGGCGGAGTGCGCCGTGCTGCTGAAGAACGACGACGTCCTGCCGCTGACGGCCGGTCAGCGGATCGCGGTGATCGGCGAGTTCGCGCGTACGCCGCGCTACCAGGGCGGCGGCAGCTCGCACATCAACCCGACGCAGGTCGACGCGGCACTGGACGCCATCGCGTCGCTGACGGCCGACGTGCAGTTCGCGCCGGGCTTCAGCCTCGATGAGGGCACGGACGGGGCCGCCCTACGAGACACCGCGGTAGGACTGGCGCGCAGCGCGGACGTGGCCGTCGTGTTCGCCGGACTCGGCGCCCGCGAGGAGTCCGAGGGGTTCGACCGCGCGACCCTCGACCTGCCGCCGGACCAGGTTGCGCTGATCCGGGCCGTCGCCGCCGTCGCGCCGCGGACGGTCGTCGTCCTCTCGCACGGCGGCGTCGTGTCGCTCGAGGGCTGGGTGGACGACGTCGACGCGGTACTCGACTGCTCCCTGCTCGGGCAGGCCGGCGGGGGCGCGACCGCCGACCTGATGTTCGGGCTCGTCAACCCGTCCGGGCACCTCGCGGAGACGATCCCGATCCGGCTGGAGCACACGCCGAGCTACGTGAACTTCCCCGGCGAGCAGGGCCACGTGCGCTACGGCGAGGGTGTCATGGTCGGCTACCGCTGGTACGAGACCGTCGGCCTGCCCGTCCGCTACCCCTTCGGGCACGGGCTGTCGTACACGACCTTCGCCACGACAGACGTTGCGGTGGAGAGCACCGGCACCGACAGCGCACGGGTCACGGTGACCGTCAGCAACACGGGAGCGCGGCTCGGCAAGCACGTCGTGTAGGTGTACGTCAGCACCGAGGCCGGTCCGGTACGCCGGCCGGTGCGCGAGCTGCGCGCGTTCACGAAGGTCTTGCTGGACCCTGGAGAGAGCCGGGCCGTGACGCTGGACCTCGACCGGCGGGCCTTCGCCTACTACGACGTGCAGGACGGCCAGTGGGTCGTCGCCCCGGGCACGTACCTCGTCCAGGTCGCGGACAGCGCAGCGGCAGTCGTCGCCGAAGCGGCGATCGCTCTGACCGGCGACGACCTCGCGCGCGAGCTCACGCTGGACTCCACCGTCATGGAGTGGGCGATGCATCCGGTGGTGGGCCCGACGCTGCTGGAGGAGCTGGCCGCGGGCCTTCCGGACGGGCAGGGCAGCGACCTGCTGGGTCAGCCGGAGCTGATACGTGTCGTCGAGTCGATGCCGATGGGCAAGGTTGCCGCGATGCTAGCTGGGCCTGCGCTGGACCCGACCCTCCAGCGCTTGATGGAGCGGACCCGAGCCGGCTAGCAGGCCGGCGCGGCGACGTCGAGAGGCTGAGGTGGCCGGGTCACGGCGCGAGCGTCCGCATGCCGGTGAGCAACATCTGTAGACCGGCGTCGAAGCTCGCGGACAGCGTTTCGCGGACGTCGACCTGTCCGCCGACGTCCTCCAGGTGCGCCTGGGCCGACTTGGCCCACACCTCGTCGGCGCTCGCAGTGCCGCCGGATTCGGTCAGGTGGAAGCCGATGACGTACGCGAGGTAGGCGTTGACCGCGTGCAGCAGGTCGCCGCCGCGGAAGCCGCCGTCCGCCAGCACGTCCGTGACGTGCTCGACCAGCGCGAGCGTGGCCGGGCTGGTCAGCCGGTTCTGGATCAGAGGCACGGCGGCGGCATGCCGGCTGAACGTGCTCCGGACGCTAGCGGCGACCCGGACCAGCTCGGCGTCCCAGGTGCTTTCGCGGTGGCCGAGGTCGACGTCCTCGAAGACGGCGTCGACGACGGCGACGACGAGATCCTCGCGGGTTCCGACATGCCAGGCCACGGCGCGCGGAAAGACGCCGAGGTCCTTGGCCACCGCGCCGAGCGAGAACGCGGTCGCGCCCTCTCGCTCCAGCAGCCCCAGTGCGCTTGCCACGATCTGCGCCCGCGTCAACGCCCCGCGCTGAACAGCCGACGCCGCCACCTTGAACCTCCCTTGACCGTTGCTGCGCGGGAACTTACGTTCTTATCGACTCGATAACAAGGAGCGCCGCCATGCTCGTGGTCCGTACTCGGGGCGTCGCGCGTGCCGCGCTGCTGACAGCAGCGTGCACCCTGGCCGCGGGGTGCGGCAGCACTGTGGCCGGCACCTCCGCCGACGGCGCTGCCGCGCAGCAGTCAACCCAGGACGGACTCGGAAGCACGGCTGGCACAGACGGCGCCGAAGCCAGCACGACCGGCGGCGGTCTCGCCACCGGCACGGGCAGCGGCATCGGCGCCGGCACCGGCACGACGGGCGGGCCTACGGGGACGGGCAGCACCGGTGGTGGCGCGGCGGGCTCGTCTACGACGGGGGCGGTTGGTCCGGCGGCGGGAGGCGGATCCACCGGCGGCCGCGCGGTCGCGCCCGCCGCATCAGGCGCGCTCGCCCCCGGGGTCACCGACACCACGATCTTCGTCGGCGTTGAGGACAACTCGGGCAACGACAAGCGCCTCCAGAACGCGGGGATCCAAGGGACGACCGTCGGCAGCAATGCCAAACGGCACATGCGCCAGATCGACCGGATCAACGCCGCGGGTGGCATCGGGGGGCGCAAGCTCAAGGCGGTCGTCTACGACTATGACGTCAACAACACGGACTACGCGGGCGAGCGCCAGAAGGAGTGCACCTACTTCACGCAAGACCACAAGATCTTCGCGTTCATGGGTGGGTCGCCCTACGAGGACTACCGGCAGTGCATGGCCAAGGCAGGCGTCGCGATGGTCAACGACCAGACGAACTTTGACGCGGCCACCCTGCAGCGGTTCCCGTACACGTTCCCGTTCTCCGGGATGAGCCTGACGCGCCAGGCAGCAGTCGTGGTCGATGGACTGCACGCGCAGGGCTTCTTCGGCGGCGGCAAGAACATCGGGCTCATCTACTCGGAAGCGCCCGAGTACAAGCGCAATGTGCCTGCGGTCGAGCGGGCGCTGGCGCGGTACGGGCTGAAGATCGACCCGGCCAATGAGTTCGGCATCAGCGTCGCGAGCAACCAAGACGCGGCGAGCGGCGCCCAGGCCGCAGAGCTCAAGTTCAAGACGAACAACGTTGACCGTGTGCTGTTCATGGCGAATCAGCCGTTGTTCCTCGGCGTCTTCATGCTCAACGCGTCGAGCCAGAACTACTACCCGCGCTACGGCGTGAGCAGCTACGAGAGCCCGGCGGTGGTCGAGCAGAATGTCCCGGACAAGAAGCAGTTTGACGGCCTGATGGGCGTCGGCTGGCTGCCGTACGGCAGCGACGTCGACGAGCTGCCCGCCTACACGCCGCTCGCGAAGGCCTGCGTCGACGACTACCGGAAGGCGGGCATCACGGCCGGCAGCCAGTCGGAGGAGAGCTCGCAGCTGCTGACGTGCGACCTGTACGACTTCTTCGTGCAGGCAGTCGGCCGCGCCGGGCGTTCGCTGAACGCGTCCTCTTTCACCAACGCCGTCCGGGGCATCACGAGCCTTCCCGTGCGATACACGTTCCGCGTCGACACCCGCCCGCACCCCGACGGCGTGGCCGCGGTGCGCTACTTCCGTTGGAACGGCAGCAAGCTCGTTTACACCAGCGGCGAAAGGCCCATCGCATGACGCAGACGGTCAGCCCACTGCGCGGAGCGGCTGTCCGCCTAGAAGGTGCCGCGCGGGTTCAGTCGCAGCAACGGAAGAAGCGGGCCGAAATAGCGGCACGGTAGCCGCGTGAGAGCCGCTCGAGACGGCCTCGTCGCCGGGGCCCTAGGCGATGGTCGGCTCAGCCACCGGCCAGCACCCGCAGGGCGTTGCGCCAGGTGAGCCGCCCCAGGTCCTTCGCCGGCCAGCCGCGGCTACGCAGCTCCTCGAGCAGCACCGGGTATCCGGTGACGTCGCCCATCCCGTCGACCAGGACCGGACAGCCGTCGTAATCGCCGCCGAGCCCGACGTGATCGATTCCGGCCACGGCGCGCACGTGCTCGACGTGGTCGGCCACCTGCTGCACCGTCGCGACCGGCCGGGGACCACGCGTCAGCGCGAAGGCAGCCAGACCCTCGGCGCCCACCCCCTGCTCCTCGGCCGCGGCCTCCACCTCGAGCTCCCACAGCCGGACCTCGTCCGAAACGAACCCTGCGACGAACGTCACCATGCAGACCCCGCCGTTGCCCGTCAGCCGAGCCAGCACGTCGTCGGGCACGTTGCGGACGTGGTCGCAGACCGCACGGGCGCTGGAATGACTGAAGACCAGCGGACGCGTCGCAACGTCCAGCGCGTCGTGCATCGTGCTCGGAGCCACGTGCGACAGGTCTACGAGGACGCCGAGGCGCTCCATCTCGGCGACCACCTCGCGGCCGAAGTCACTGAGGCCGCCGACCCGCGGGGCGTCGGTCGCGCTGTCGGCCCAGGCGGTGCTGAAGTTGTGCGTCAGGGTCATGTACCGCACACCCAGCGCGGCCAGCATCCGCAGCGCCCCGAGCGACGACGCGATCGAGTGGCCTCCCTCGGCGCCGAGCAGAGACGCCAGCCGACCCGATGCGTGCGCCCGCTCCACCTCGGCGGCACTGGTGCACAGCACCATCCGGTCGGGCTGGCGCGCCACCCACCGGTGGACGAGGTCGACCTGTTCCAGCACCTGCCGCAAGGCCATCTCCTCGGGCTGGTCGGCGGGCACCCACACAGACCACCACTGCGCGCCGACGCCTCCCGCAGCGAGGCGCTCGAGGTCGGTGTGGGTTGCGGCCAGCCGGCCGATGTCGACCGCCGGCGCGTTCTCGTCGATCTGGCGGACCCGGTACGGCAGGTCGTTGTGGCCGTCGAAGACCGGCCAGCTGTCGAGCACGTCCCTCATGCCTGCTCCTTGGAGAACCGCGCGCGCACGCGGGATGCCTCAGGCCAGCAGTTCGCGCACGAGCCCGGTCACGAGCGCCGCGCGCTGAGGCATGGCTTCGACCAGTACGTGCTCGCCCTCGGCGTGCGCACCTGCCCCGACAGCCCCGAGGCCGTCGAGCGTCGGCACGCCGATGCCCGCGGTGAAGTTGCCGTCGGACCCGCCGCCGACGGCGACGTCGGCGAGCGGCGGGAGGTGCAGGTCCTGCGCGATGCGGCGCGCCCGCAGGACCAGCTCGGCGGAGGAGGAAGGGGCCAGCGGCGGGCGGTTCGGACCGCCGCGCAGCTCGAGCGAGGTACCGGGTGTACGGGCGACCAGACTGCGCAGCGCGGCGTCCACGCGCTGCTGCTCAGCCGGCTCCGCGGCCCGCACGTCGACGGCCACCCGCGCGAAGGCCGGAACGGTGTTCGTCGTCGTACCTGCCGACGCCACGGTGGGGGTGACGGTGGTGCCGACGGCCGCGTCAGCGACCTCGAGCATGGCCAGCACCTGGTGCGCCAGTTCAACCGCGGCGTTCGCGCCCTTCTCGGGCTCCAGCCCTGCGTGGGCGGCCCGGCCGTGCACCACCAGCTCGTACATCGACACGCCCTTGCGCGCGGACTTCAGCGCAGCGTCCGCGGACGGCTCGAGCACCAGCGCGGCGCGGGCACCCTGTGCGGTCTTCTCGATCAACTCGCGCGAGGTCGGGGAGCCCACCTCCTCGTCCGTCGTGACGAGGAAGCGCACGCCGGCCAGGTCGTCGAGCGCGCTGAGCGCGTGCATCCCCTGCACGAGCCCGGCCTTCATGTCGAACGCGCCGGGCCCGCTGGCGCGACCGTCGATGACGGTGAACGGCCAGCGCGCGGTGGTGCCGAACGGCCAGACCGTGTCGACATGGCCGACGAGTACGACGCGGGTGTCGCCGCCGCCGGACCAGAGCAGATGCCCGCGTCGCCCGTCGGCGATCCAGGTGCCGCGGCTGCCCAGATGCTGCAGGAAGAGGTCGTCGACCAGCCGGGCCGCCGCCTCGGTGGCGGCGTCGTCTGCCGACGGCGACTCGACGGCGACGAGCGCCTCGAGCTCCTCGATCACCGCCGGAGCCGCTCGCGGGCTTGCGGCGCCACGGCGAGCAGTCGCAGGACGTCGCGTTGCAGCCCGGCGACCGCGCGACGCTCCTCGGCGGCCTCGGTGCGATCCAGGTGCACGATGAGCAGGGCCAGCCCGCCGCCGACGAAGGCGAGCCCGACAACGGCCCCGCTGACCAGGTACGGCACCTGGAAGGGCACGAACAGCAGCGCGGCGGCTCCCCGGTAGCCGACACCGACAAGCCCGAAGCCCAGGGCGACCACGGCGGCCAAGACGAGGCTGGTGGTCACCCGCGGGTCGCGCAGGATCTTCCAGAGCTCGTTCACCGGCGGCCGTCGGGGTCGAGCGCGCTGCTCAGCTCGCGCAGCGCGCTGGCCAGCAACCCGGTCTGCTGCTCGCGAAGGAGAGCGTCCCGCCGCTTGGCCGCGACGTTCACGACGGTCACCCCGACCATGATCATGCCGAGGCCGACCATGCCGCCGGAGATGAGGTACGGGATCTGCCGAGCGACGTTGGTCTCGCCGGCACTCTGTCCCCAGGCGACCAGCACCAGCACGAAGCCGATGGCCGCGACGGCGATCCCGAGGTACGTGGGGACGGGCGACAGAGGGCGTAGCGCGGGAACGCGCTCGACCGGCCCTGAACGGGTGGGTCGGTCCTCGGTGCCGCCTTCGATGATGACGGGCGGGGCGTCGAGCGTGGTCACGTCGTTCTCCTCGGGGTCGGTCGTCGTTCCGCGGCGCGAGCGGCGTCGGGGGCGGGTCATCGGTTGAGCAGGTGCAGCTGGAGCTGGGCCACGAGGCGCTGCTCGGGATCGTCGAGGTCCAGCCCGACCAGCTCGCTCAGCCGGCGCAGGCGATAGCGGAAGGTGTTGGGGTGCACGCCGACCGTGTCGGCGGCGACGCGCACGTCGCCGAACGCGTCGAGGAAGGCGCGGAGCGTAGCCACGTAGGTGGTTGAGCGATCGCGGTCACTCTCCTCGAGAAGGCGCACCTTGCCCGCGAGCAGACCCGGGCGCTCCGCGGCGAGGTCGCGCAGCTGCACGAGGACGGTCGCGGCGCGCACGTCGTCGACGTGCACCGGCTCCAGCGAATCGCGCGCAGCCTGCACCCGCAGCGCGAGCTCGACCTCGACGTACAGCTGGCCCAGGTGCGACAGGCCCTGCGGGTGGTCGACGACCACGGAGCGCACGCGTGCGCGCAGCCCGGATCCGACCCGAGCGGCGAGCTCGGCGCCGAGCAGGCGCGCCTCGTCGATGCCGCCGGTGCGGCCGGCGAGCACGGCGTACGCCCTTCGTCCCATGCCGGCGGCCACGGCCTTGCGGCGGAAGGCAGCGCAGCTGAAGACCAGGAAGTCCGCGACGCGATCGGCGAGCACGCCGGTCTCGCCCGGGTCTGGGTCGAGCGGCTCGAGGGCGAGCAGCACGACGGGTGCGTCCGGGCGGACCTGCAGCGTCTCGGCGAGCAGGGTCGCCGGCAACCGTCCTTCGAGCACGGCGCGCAGCTGGTCGCCGGAGCGGCGGCGGTCGAGGTCCTCGCCGGAGCGGGCGCGCAGCAGGTGCAGCGCGGCCAGCGACGCCGCCTCGCGAAGCGCCTGCCCCGCGTCGGGGCCGAAGGGCTTGTCGCCCTGCTGCACCCAGATCGAGCCGAGTGCCTCCCCGCCGGCCCGGACGCCGACCACCAGTCGCGGCGCGCTCGCCATCTCGTCCAGCGAGCCCAGCTCGACGACCTCGTCTGTCGTGCTGATGCGGCGGAAGACGCCCATGTGCTCGAGCAGGTCACGCCACGGCTCCGGCACCCTGCGGCCGAGGATCGCGGCACGTCGCGCGTCGTCGGTCGGGTGCGGTCCGGTGGAGTAGGCGAGGACGGCGGAGCGCTCGTCCTCGATGCTGACGGCGCCACCGATGGCCGACGCCAGCGCGTCGGCCAGGCCGAACAGGTCGCCCACGGGGGCGCCGAGCGTGCCCGGCCCACGCGGTGCGATGGCCGACCGCGCGCTCCGCAGCAGCGTGTGCAGCTGACCCCAGGCAGCGGCCTGGGGCGCGACGAGCAGCGCCACGCCAGCGGCGTCCGCTGCGGCCAGCAGGCCGGGAGGCAGCTCGCCGTCGTCCTTCACCAGCACTCCGACGGCGCCGCGGGCACCGCACGCCGTGACGAGGTCGATGGCGCTCGGGCGGTGCGGGTCCACCCCCACGGCGAGCAGCAGGTCTGACGGCCCGGGCGTCGGCTCCGTGAGCGGGTCGTGCACCACCGGCTCTCCGACGGGCACCTCCATCCCCCGCGGCGCGCTCGCCACGCGCACCATTCCGGCGCCGAGCGCCTCGACGACGGCGCCGAGCAGGATGCCGGCCGTGCTGACCGGCGCGGGCGCCGTCGCCGCTGCGGTCATCGCAGCGCCTCGAGCACGCGCTGCGCGGTACCAAGGCCGAACCCGGGGACGGCAGCGATCTGCTCGGCGCTGGCCAGCCGCACCGCGTCGACGCTGCCGAAGGCTTGCAGCAGCCGGGTGGTGCGGGTGGCGCCGAGGCCTGGCACGACCAGCGCCTCGGACCTCATCGGTCCGGTGCCGGCGCCGACCAGGACCGGCGTGGGACGTTGAGCCGGGACCGCGCCCGAGCGCTCGATGGCCTCGATGTTCCCGCCGAGGTAGGCCTCGATGACCGCCGGGTCGTTGCGGATCTCGGCCGGCGTGCCCGAGGCGATGACACTGCCGTCGGCCATGGCGATGACCCGGTCACACAGGTTCATCACCAGGGGGATGTCGTGCTCGATGATGAGCAGTGACAGCTGCAGCTGGTTCTTGAGGTCGACGAGGAGCTGGCCGAGCGCCTCGGTCTCGCGCTGGGCGATGCCGGAGGACGGCTCGTCGAGCAGCAGCAGGGTCGGCTGGAGAGCCACCAGGCAGGCGATCTCGGTGATGCGTCGGGTGCCGGTGGACAGCTGCTGGATCTGCGACGTCCGGTAGCTCTCGAGACCCATGAAGCCCAGCAGGTCGTTGACCAGCTTGTCCTTCTCGCGCTCGTTGCCGGACAGCCCGGCGATGGAGGAGAAGAACCGCGTCGGGTACAGCCGCTCGAGGGAGAGCCGGATGGTCTCCTGCACGGTGAGCGTCGGGAACAGCCCCGCGTCCTGGAACGAGCGGATCATCCCGAGGCGCCCGCGGGCCTCGGGGCCGAACGTGCTGACGTCCTGTGCCTCGAAGACGACCCTGCCGGCATCGGGCTTGGTGAAACCGCCCAGCAGCTCGAAGGTCGTCGTCTTGCCCGCGCCGTTGGGCCCGATGAGCCCGACCGTCTCGCCGGCGCGTACGTCGAAGCTCACGCCGCGAACGGCACGCACGCCGCCGAAGCTCTTGACCAGGCCCTGTGCCTCGAGCAGCACCGAGCCGGGCGGGCGCAGCCGCTCGGCAGGGCGCACCGGGGCGACGCGTTCGCGAACCCGCGCTGCGCCGGTCGAGCCGGCGGCCGTGGGCACGGCGTCGTACGCCGCGTCCACGTCCATGCCGGCGCGTCTGCCGAGCGCTCTCACCAGCTTGTCCCGCAACGGCTCCACCAGCCCGCCGAGGCCGGCGGGGAGGTAGAGGATGATCAGCAGCTGACCGAGCGCGCTGGCCGCGAGGCCGGCGGAGTCCAGCGGCGCGAACGCCGGGATCCCGATGACGAACAGCGCGCCGATGATGGGACCGGACAGCAGCGAGAGCCCGCCGATCACCGTCATGACGACCACGGCGATGCTGGCGCTGGTCGGGAAGCTCGACGAGCCGATGCGCGACAGCGCGTGGCCGTAGAGCGCGCCGCCGATGCCGGCGAAGAAGCCGGCCAGCAGGAAGCCCTGCGTCTTCACGAGTGAAGCGCGCACGGTGAAAGCGCGGGCGGCCTCCTCGTTGTCGCGCACCGCGACGAGCAGGCGACCGAAGCCGCCCTGCCGGACGTTGCGGGCAAGCAGCACCGTGAGCAGCAGGACCGGCAGCGCGAAGATGTAGTAGAGCTTGCCGGTGTCGAGGGGCGTGTCTCCGAAGATGGGTCGACCGGGGTCGACGCCGTCGCCGAGGACGAAGTCCTGCTGGAGCAGGAACGCCGGCATCACCAGGGCGAACGACAGCGTGGTCACGGTGAGGAAGAGGCCGCGTATGCGCAGCGCGGGCAAGCCGATCGCGAGGGACGCGAGCGCTCCGGCCAGGCCGGCGTAGAGGAACGACAGCTCGAAGTGGCCTATGCGGCTGGACACCTCGTACGACACCCACGCGCCCACGGCCGCGACCGCGAACTGGCCCAGCGAGAGCTGGCCACCGAGCCCGGTGACGATGCCGACCGACAGGCCGATGATGGCGAAGCCGATGATCGAGACCAGCGTGATCGATGACGAGTTGCTCAGGAAGACCGGAAGCACTGCCGCGACCAGGAGCGCGACGCCGCCGGTCAGCAGACCCAGGTTGCGCACGATCCAGACCTTCTTCAGCGCCTCCGGGATCGGGCGCAGGGCCTGCACCGTCGCCCAGCTGCCCTTCTCCTCCTCGCGGCCGCCACGCTGCTTCTGCAGCAGCAGGGTCAGCAGGATGATCACGAACAGGACGACCTCGACGAGGCCGGACTGCGGCTTGTTCCAGAGCAGCAGCTGCTCGAGGATGCCGAGCGCGAGACCGCCGGCGAGGGCGATCGGCAGGCTGTTCATGCGCGCCAGCACGGCCGCGGCGAGCGCGCGCAGCAGAAGGCCGGGGCCGAACGTCTCGCCGGAGGTGAACCCGCGGGTGGGGGCGGTCAGGATGGCGGTGAAGGCGGACAGGCCACCGGCCAGCGCCCACGCCAGCGCGGACATGCGCGCGGCCGGGATCCCGGCCATCCGGGCGGCTTCAGGGTTCGCGGCTGCGGACCGGATGGCGAGCCCGAAGCGGCTGTACTTCAGGAAGGCCGCGAGCAGCACGACGACGATCGGGCCGAAGACGAGCATGCCCGTGTAGGCCTGCGTCACGCGCAGAGCGCCGAGCTCGAACACCGGCAGGCCGGGGGGCTGCGGGAACAGCGACCCGGCGCCCGCCTGGCTGTTGAGGACCAGGCCGAAGATGACGAGGAACTGCCCAACGCCGAGTGTCGCGACGATGCTCATGAGCTTCGGCGCGTTGCGCAGGCGGCGGATCACGCCGACCTCAGCCGCGGCGCCGGTCGCCGCGCCCACCAGCAGGCCGAGCGGCAGGACGACGTAGTACGGAAGCCCGTACTTCACCGTGAACAGGCCGAAGATGGCGGCGGCGAAGGCGCCGACCTCGCCGTGGGCGAAGTTGATGATCCGGTTCGAGCGGTAGACGAGCACCAGGCCCACCGCCAGCAGGCCGTACGTGATGCCGATGATCGACCCGAGGGCGATCACGGGCAGCGGCGTCTCGAAGTTGGTCAGCCGCGAGATCACCAGCGCCACGACGAGCCCGGCGGCGGCTCCGCCGAGCTGCCGGAGCAGCTTCGGCGTGATCTTCGGTCGGTTCGCCAGCGGGGGCAGCGAGATCTTGTCCAGCACCGCGGTCACTTGGCCGCCTCCGCGCCCTCGAGGAAGACCGCGCGCAGCAGGTCGTCGCGTTCCAGCAGGTCAGCGGCCCGGCCGTCGAAGCGCATCTCGCCCTTCTCCATGAAGTAGGCGTGGTCCACCAGGTTGAGCGCGATGTTCACCGACTGCTCGACCAGGACCACGGCGGTACCGGTGGCGTTGATGCGCCGGACCATGTCGAGCAGCTGCGAGACGATGATCGGTGCCAGCCCGAGGGAGAGCTCGTCGATGACCAGCACCCGCGGCTTCATGATCAGCGCCTTCGACAGGCCGAGCATCTGCTGCTCGCCGCCGGAGAGCTGGGCGGCCAGGCTGCTGCGCCGCTCAGCCAGGCGCGGGAACGCGTCCAGGCACTCCTCGATGAGGTTGTCGAGGTTCTTGCGCTCCTTGCCGAGCGTGTAGCCGTACGAGCGCAGGTTCTCGATGACGGTCAGCGGGCCGAAGACCGACCGTCCGCCGGGGATCTGGGTGATGCCGAGCCGGGTGCGCCGTTCGGCGTCGAGGTAGGTGATGTCCTGGCCGCGGTAGCGGATGTTGCCCGAGGTCGGCAGGCCGATGCCGCTGATGGCCTTCAGCAGCGTCGACTTGCCGGCGCCGTTGGTGCCGAGCAGCGCGACCATCTCGCCGTCGTCCACGGTGAAGTCGACGTCGAACAGCACCTGAAGCTGACCGTACGAGAAGTCGATCCCCTTGCAGGACAGCATCGGCAGGTGACCGCCCGCCGCCTTGACCTGCTTGAGCTGCTCGTCCTCCAGGACCTCGTCGATCAGGCGGTCCATGTCGCGCTGCACGAACGGAGCCGCCCGACGCAGGAGCAGCGATCCCAGAACACCGGGAACGAGCAGGCTGACGAGGGCGCCGGCTGTGCCGTACCGGTTCTGCACGCCACCGAGGAGCAGGGCCCCGGCGATGCCGCCCACGCCGGCCGCGAAGATGCCGTACAGCGCACCGGCGTGCGGGCGCATCTGCGGCGGCACGATCGACAGCAGGGCGATGCCCAGCGCCGGGCCGAGCACGGAGGTGATGGCCGTCGAGAGCGTGAACAGCAGCAGCGTCAGCCAGACCCACGGGCTGATCACCGCGAGGCAGATCAGGACGACGCCCACGATGAGCTGCAGACCGGCCACGTCCAGGACCCGGCCGGGGTTCTTACGAAACATCGCCTCGCCGCGCTTGCCGTAGACGGCGAGGGCGACGATCGACGAGATCGAGGTGAGGGCGAAGAACAACCCGCGCTGACCGGGTCCGAAGTTGAGCGTCTCGTCGAGATAGAAGGACAGGAAG
>JBHENF010000104.1:0-17220 GCA_046262175.1 Mycobacteriales bacterium | reverse complement strand
CGGTTCGAGGAGTCCGTACGCGGCTGCGACGCGTTCGTCGTGCAGAGCCACGCGACCCCGATCAACACGTGGGTCATGGAGCAGCTGCTCATGGTCGACGCGCTCAAGCGGGCGAGCGCCAAGCGGATCACCGTCGTGCTGCCCTTCTACCCGTACGCCCGGCAGGACAAGAAGCACCGGGGTCGCGAGCCGATCAGCGCGCGCCTCATCGCCGACCTGTTCAAGACGGCGGGCGCAGACCGCCTGATGTCGGTCGACCTGCACACCGCGCAGATCCAGGGCTTCTTCGACGGCCCCGTCGACCACCTGTTCGCGCTGCCGCTGCTCGCCGACCACGTCCAGCAGAAGTGGGGCGACCGCGACCTGGTCGTCGTCTCGCCCGACGCCGGCCGCGTCCGCGTCGCCGAACGCTGGACCGACCGGCTCGGCTGCGGCCTCGCGATCATCCACAAGCGGCGCGACCCGAACGTCCCGAACGAGGTCAAGGTGGGCGAGGTCGTCGGCACCGTGCAGGGCAAGACCTGCGTTCTCGTCGACGACATGATCGACACCGGCGGGACGATCACCAAGGCCGCCGACCTGCTGTTCGAGAACGGCGCCGCCGACGTCATCGTCACCGCGACGCACGGTGTGCTCTCCGGCCCGGCGGTCGACCGGCTGAAGAACAGCCGCATCTCGGACGTCGTCATCACCAACACGCTGCCCATCGATGACGACCGCCGGTTCGACAAGCTGACCGTGCTGTCGATCGCGCCGCTGATCGCCCGGGCGATCAGCGAGGTGTTCGAGGACGGCTCCGTCACCAGCCTGTTCGATGGCCAGGCCTGATCAGGCGCTCGGGTAGAGTCGACCACCGCGCGGGTTCGCGCCACTCAAGCTGCAGTCGTTCGAGGAGAGTTCCGCCGTGTCCGAGGTCCGCATCGTCGCCGAGCCCCGCACCGAGTTCGGCAAGGGCCACGCCCGCCGGGTGCGCATGGCCAACAAGGTCCCGGCGGTGCTGTACGGGCACGGTGACAAGCCCCGACACTTCTCCCTGCCGGGGCACGAGCTGATGCTCGCCCTGCGCCACGACAAGAACGCCCTGCTGACGCTGGAGACCGCCGACGGCGACCAGCTCGCGCTCGCCAAGGCGATCGTGCGCGACCCGCTGAAGGGCCACCTGGAGCACGTCGACCTCGTCGCCGTCCGCCGCGGCGAGAAGGTCACCGTTGAGATCGCCATCACCCTCGTGGGTGACGCAGCGCCCGACACGCTGGTCGACCAGCAGACGACGACGCTGACCGTCGAGGCCGAGGCGACCCACCTGCCCGACCACGTCGAGGTCAGCATCGAGGGCCTCAAGGCCGGCGGCAAGATCACCGCTGCGGACGTGACGCTGCCGACCGGCGCGACGCTGGTGCAGGACCCGGAGCACGTCATCGTCCAGGGCCTGGGTGTCATCAGCGAGGAGCAGCTCGAGGCCGAGCTGGTCGCTGCCGAGGAGGACCTGGGCTCCGGCCAGGCCGGTGCCGAGGCCATCGAGGCCGAGGCCGCTGCCGAGGCGGGCGACTCGCCCGAGACCGAGGGCAGCGAGTCCGACAAGTCCGGCGAGGGCGACGCCGTCGGCGAGACCGACGCGCCGAAGTCCGAGACGCCCGCAGAATAGGCCGGGCGTAGGACGTGCCGGACGACGTCTGGCTCGTCGTCGGGCTGGGCAACCCCGGGCCGAAGTACGCCGGAAACCGGCACAACGCCGGCTTCCTCGTCCTCGACGAGCTGGCCGGCCGCGTCGGTGGCCGCTTCAAGGCGCACAAGGGCCGGGCCGACGTCATCGAGGGCCGGCTGCTCGGCCGGCGCGCTCTGCTCGCGAAGCCGAAGTCGTACATGAACGAGTCGGGCGGACCGGTGGCCAGCCTGCGCGATTTCTACAAGGTCCCGGTGGAGCGGATCCTGGTCGTCCACGACGAGCTCGACATCCCGTACGGAGCGGTTCGGCTCAAGCGCGGCGGCACCGAGAGCCACAACGGGCCGCGGTCAGTGAGCAAGGCGCTGGGGTCGAAGGAGTACCTGCGCGTCCGCGTCGGGATCGGCCGGCCGCCGGGCCGTCAGGACCCGGCCGACTACGTGCTGAAGGACTTCAGCGCGACGGAGCGCAAGGATCTGCCGTTCCTGCTCGACCGGGGCGCGGACGCCGTCGAAGCGCTGCTGACCCAGACGCTCGAGCAGGCGCAGAACACCTTCCACGCGCTCGAGCCGTTCGGCTAGCTCCCGCGCAAGATCGGCGGCGGAGGCACGTGTGCCCGATCAGGTCGGGCTGGCCGTGGGCGGTGTCGCGCGCACCTCGCAGCCCGACCTGATTACCGGCCGTCTGCGTCTCGGCCGGTGCTCGGCTGTGACGGAATGCGCCGCAGCCTGGGCGCGCGCTGCCGCCCCCGCGCGATCAGGTCGAAGCGATCCGCAGCGCGCGAACCGACCGGAGCCTCTTCAACGTGATCCGCCCCGCGGAAGCCGCGGACGTAGGCTGGAACCGCACGAACCCACCCCCCGGCTCCGGCCGAGCGGGGATACCTGTGCTGCCCCGGAAGGCCCGCTGTGCCCCTCGAAGGACTGCTCGACGTCGTCAGCGGCGACCCCGCTCTCGCGCGCGCTCTGCAGACGCCCACCGCGCCGACGCTCGACCTGACCGCGCCGGCCGGGCTGCGCCCGTTCGTCGTGGCAAGTCTCGTGAAGCACGGGCGCACCGTGCTCGCCGTCACCGCCACCGGCCGCGAGGCCGAGGACCTGGTGGACGCGCTCGGCAGCCTCGTCGACGGCGCCCGCGTCGCGCTGTTCCCGTCCTGGGAGACACTGCCGCACGAGCGGCTCAGCCCCCGCGCCGACACCGTCGGGCGGCGGCTCGCGGTGCTCAGAAGACTCGCGCACCCGAGCGACGACGACCCGGCCACCGGGCCGCTCGACGTCGTCGTCGCGCCCGTACGCAGCATCCTGCAGCCGCAGGTACCCGGGCTCGGCGACCTCGAGCCGGTGCAGCTGCAGCAGGGGCAGGACGTGCAGCTCGAGGAGGTCGTCCAGCGGCTGGTGGACATCTCGTACGCGCGGGTGGAGCTCGTCGAGAAGCGGGGGGAGTTCGCGGTGCGCGGCGGCATCCTCGACGTCTTCCCGCCGACCGAGGAGCATCCGGTCCGGGTCGAGCTGTGGGGTGACACGGTCGAGGAGGTCCGCTTCTTCAAGGTGGCCGACCAGCGCAGCCTCGCCTTGCCGCAGGCGAGCAGTGAGGGACAGCTCGCAGGGCACGGCCTCTGGGCGCCGCCGTGCCGCGAGCTGCTGCTGACGCCGCAGGTGCGCGAGCGCGCGAGAGCCCTTGCCCAGCTGCACCCCGAGCTCCACGACATCCTCGACAAGATCGCCGACGGGACGCCGGTCGAGGGCATGGAGGCGCTGGCGCCGGTGCTGGTCGACGAGCTCCGCCTGCTGATCGACGAGCTGCCGGCCGGCACCTCCGTCGTCGTCTGCGACCCCGAGAAGGTCCGCACGCGCGCGCACGACCTGGTGCGCACCAGCCAGGAGTTCCTCGAGGCGTCCTGGTCCACGGCCGCGGTCGGAGGTGTCGCGCCCATCGACCTCGGGGCCGCTGCCTACCGGTCGCTCGTCGACGTACGCGACCACGCCGCGACGATCGGCCTTCCCTGGTGGTCGGTCACGCCGTTCACGGCGGACGAGGACCTCGAGGACGAAACCGTCGTGCTCGCCGCCGCGCAGCCGCCGGCCTACCGCGGCGACACCGAGGTGGCCGTCAAGGACGTCCGCAGCTGGATCGAGGACGGCTGGCGGGTCGTCATCACCGCGCCCGGGCACGGCAGCGCGGACCGGCTCGTCGAGGTGCTGCGGGCCGACGGCCTGCCGGTGAAGACCGAGGGCGCCGTCGAGCCGGGTACCGCGCTGGTGACCACGGGCTGCCTCGACACCGGGTTCGAGAGCGCGCTGCTCAAGACGGTCGTGCTCACCGAGGGCGACCTGACCGGCAGTCGAGGCATCGGCAGCAAGGACGTGAGCAAGCGGATGCCGAGCCGCCGCCGCAACGCCGTCGACCCGCTGCAGCTGCGGCCCGGCGACCTCGTCGTGCACGAGCAGCACGGCGTCGGCCGGTACGTTGAGATGGTCCAGCGCACCGTGCAGGGGGCGACCCGCGAGTACCTCATCCTCGAGTACGCCAAGGGGGACAAGCTCTTCGTCCCGACCGACCAGCTCGAGCAGGTGACGCGCTACGTCGGCGGCGAGGCGCCGACGCTCGACCGGCTCGGCGGCAGCGACTGGGCCAAGCGCAAGGGCCGCGCGAAGAAGGCCGTCCGGGAGATCGCGGCGGGGCTCATCCAGCTCTACAGCGCCCGGATGGCCAGCCCCGGTCACGCCTTCGGCGCGGACACCCCGTGGCAGCGCGAGCTCGAGGACGCCTTCCCGTACGTCGAGACGCCCGACCAGCTCGACGCCATCAACGAGGTGAAGGGGGACATGGAGAAGGGTGTGCCGATGGACCGCGTCATCTGCGGTGACGTCGGCTACGGCAAGACCGAGATCGCCGTACGCGCGGCGTTCAAGGCGGTGCAGGACGGCAAGCAGGTGGCGGTTCTCGTACCGACAACCCTGCTCGTCCAGCAGCACTACGGGACGTTCCGCGACCGGTTCGCACAGTTCCCGGTGACGGTCCGCGCCGTCAGCCGCTTCAACTCCGACAAGGAGCAGAAGGACGTCATGGCGGACGTGAAGGAGGGTCGCGTCGACGTCGTCATCGGGACGCACCGTCTGCTGAGCAAGGACACGACGTTCAAGGACCTCGGCCTGGTCATCGTCGACGAGGAGCAGCGCTTCGGCGTGGAGCACAAGGAGTTCCTCAAGCAGATGAGGACCGCCGTGGACGTGCTGACCATGTCGGCGACACCGATCCCGCGCACCCTCGAGATGTCGCTCACCGGCATCCGCGAGATGTCGACGATCCTCACGCCGCCGGAGGAGCGGCACCCGGTGCTCACGTTCGTCGGGCCGTACGACGAGAAGCAGATCAGCGCTGCGATCCGCCGCGAGCTGCTGCGCGAGGGGCAGGTCTTCTACCTGCACAACCGGGTCGAGTCGATCGACCGGACCGCGAAGAAGCTCGCCGAGCTGGTTCCTGAGGCGCGCATCGCCGTCGGGCACGGGCAGATGAACGAGGCCGCTCTCGAGCAGGTCATGGTGGGCTTCTGGGAGAAGAGCTTCGACGTGCTCGTCTGCACGACGATCGTCGAG
Organism: Mycobacteriales bacterium; assembly: GCA_046262175.1. Classification (GTDB taxonomy): domain Bacteria; phylum Actinomycetota; class Actinomycetes; order Mycobacteriales; family SCTD01; genus RYN-124. The sequence goes on along the minus strand of JBHENF010000104.1, from coordinate 11,961 downwards.
AGCGGCCTGGACATCCCCAACGCCAACACGCTGATCGTGGAGCGTGCCGACGCGTTCGGGTTGTCGCAGCTGCACCAGATCCGCGGCCGAGTCGGTCGGGGCCGCGAACGCGCGTACGCGTACTTCACCTACCCGCCGGAGAAGCCCCTGACCGAGACGGCGTACGACCGGCTCGCGACGATCGCGCAGAACACGGAGATCGGTGCGGGCATGGCGGTCGCGATGAAGGACCTCGAGATCCGCGGCGCGGGCAACCTGCTGGGCGGCGAGCAGTCCGGCCACATCGCGAGCGTCGGGTTCGACCTCTACATGCGCCTGGTCGGCGAGGCGGTCTCGGACTTCAAGAAGGGCGGCAGCCTGCAGGACGAGCCCGAGCCGATCGAGACCAAGGTCGACCTGCCGATCGACGCGCACCTGCCGCACCAGTACGTGCCCGGCGAGCGGCTGCGGCTCGAGGCGTACCGGCGGCTTGCCGCAGCCGGGGACGACGGGGCGATCGAGGCGGTTCGGGCCGAGCTCGTCGACCGCTACGGGCCGGTTCCGACGCCGGTCGAGAACCTGCTCGCCGTGGCGTCGTTCCGCGCTCATGCGAAGTCCTACGGGATCACGGAGGTCACCCTGCAGGGAAACGCCATCCGGTTCGCGCCGATGAAGCTGCGCGAGTCGCAGGTGATGCGCCTGCAGCGGCTGTTCCCGGGGACCATCGTCAAGCTGACGGTGGAGACCGCCCTGGTGCCGCGGCCGAAGACCGCGCGCATCGGTGGCACGCCGATCCGCGACGTGGAGCTGTTGAACTGGGCGCGCGCGCTGCTGGACGCGGTGCTGGGCGAGTCGGTCGCCGCCGCTGCCGCGACGTGATCGTGGGAAACTGGTACTGCACACCCGAACCCGAGGAGTCCTGCTCGTGACCCGCACCTCCCGCCGGCTGTCCCTCGTCGCCAGCGCGGCCGTGGCCGTCGTCGCCCTGTCCGGGTGCGGGAACAGCCCCGTCCGCTCCGGCGCCGCCGCCACCGTCGGCGACACCCGCATCCCGATCAGCGACCTGAGCGGCTACGTCAGCCGCGCGCTCGCCGATCCGCAGGCCCAGCAGCAGCTCGGCGCGGACAAGGCCGCCTTCGAGCGCCAGTCGCTCGCCCGCATGATCAACCACGTCGTGCTGACCGTGGCGGCCAAGAGCAAGGGCGTGTTCGTCTCGCCCGGCGCCGTCGACAACAAGTTCGCCGAGTTCGAGCAGCAGGCCGGCGGCCGTCAGCAGCTGGAGCAGCAGGCCGCGCAGAACGGGATCGCGAAGCCCGACCTCGAGCGGTTCGTCAGCGACGTCGTCCTCAACGACGCACTGGCCGACAAGCTGACCGCCGACGTGCAGGTGCCGCAGGCGCAGCTCGACGCGCTGTACGCCCAGCAGGCGGCGCAGAACGACCAGGTGCACACCGCGCACATCCTCGTGCCGACGTCGCAGCAGGCCGCGAGCATCCTGGCGCAGGTCAAGGCCGACCCGACGGCGTTCGCGGCGCTCGCGGCGAAGTTCTCGACCGACACCTCCAACAAGGACAAGGGCGGCGACCTCGGCTTCGCCGGCCGAGGCCAGTTCGTCAAGGCGTTCGAGGACGCGGTGTTCGGCGCGAAGCCGGGGACGTACCTGATCGTGAAGACCGAGTTCGGCTTCCACGTCGTGCACGTGATCGAGCGCAAGACGACGACGCTCGCGCAGGCGCTGCCCAACCTGCGCCGGGCCGCGCTGCAGAAGGAGCGCGAGACGCGGACGACCGAGCTGCTGGCCCAGGTGAGCAAGGGCCTGGGCGTGAAGGTCAACCCGCGGTTCGGCCGCTGGAACGCCGCCATGGGCAGCGTCGACGAGCTGACCGACAACAGCGTCACCAGCCCGGCGCCCGGCACCGTCGAGCAGGCTCCGGCGGACGAGCTGCCGCAGGGGTGAGCGCGGGCAGGCTCGTCCTGGTCGCCACCTCGCCGCGCACCCCGCCCGGGCTGCTGTCGTGGCCGGCCTGGGAGGCGCTGCGGTCGGGACCGGTCCTCGTCGGCGACGGCCACCACCCGCAGCTGCCGTACCTGCGCGATGCCGGCATCGATCCCTCGGTCGAGCCGCTCTCGGCCGCCGACCTGCACGCTCGTGCGGCGGCGGGGGCGGACGTCGTCTGGCTGAGCAGCCCCGGCGACGACGACCTGGCCCGCCGCCTCGGCACCCTGACATTGACGTCCCCGGTGACGCTCGAGGTCGTCTTCGGCTCGTACGACCTCCCGGGCGCGCGACTGCTGGACGTCGTCGCCGTGATGGACCGGCTGCGCTCGCCCGGCGGCTGCCCCTGGGACGCCCGGCAGACGCACGACAGCCTCAAGCCGTACCTGCTCGAGGAGGCGTACGAGGCGTACGAGGCCATCGAGGACGGCAGCCGCGCCGACCTGCGCGAGGAGCTGGGAGACGTGCTGCTGCAGATCGCCTTCCACGCGCGGCTCGCCCAGGAGCACGAGCAGGACGCGTTCTCCATCGACGACGTCGCCGGGGACCTCGTGGACAAGCTCGTCCGGCGGCACCCGCACGTGTTCGCCGGCGCCCCGGCCGACGACGTCGAGGCCACGTGGGAGCAGCTGAAGACGGCCGAGAAGGGCCGTACGTCCGTCACCGAAGGGGTACCGCTCGGCCAGCCCGCGCTGTCGCTCGCCACGAAGCTGCAGAAGCGCGGCAGCCGGATCGGCGCACCGGTTCCGGCGTACGACGGGCTCGGCGGCGAGCTGTGGGACCTGGTCGTCCGGTGCCGTGCGGAAGGGCTATATCCGGAGGCCGAGCTGCGGGCGGTCGCCCGGTCGTACCGGGACCGGCTGGCCGAATTGGAGCGGGAGAGTCCGGACGGACTGACCGCCGAGGAGTGGGCGTCCCGGTGGAGCTGATCGGCACCGTCGTGCGGCTGCAGGTCCAGCGGTCGCGGCTCAAGCCCGGCGCGCCGGGGGAACGCGGGTACGACCCGGCGCCGCTGCAGGAGGTGGCCGCGCTCGAGGTGACGCCCCGCGGTGTGACGGGGGACGGGGTGCTCGACGTGCACCACGCCGACCACCCGGACACGCGCAACGTCAGGCTCCGCAACGGGCTGTCGGTGATGACCCGGCCGCGGTACGACGCCCTGCGCGCGCGGTTCGGCATGCACCTGACCGACGGCATCGCCGGCGAGTCGCTGCTGCTCGACGACGGGCAGGACGTGCTCGGGGACGTGCTGCTCGAGACCGACGAGGGGGTGCTCGAGCTGACCGCGGAGCCGGCGCCGCCGTGCGTGGAGTTCGCGCGGTTCTGCCTGCGGGCGAGCGGGACCGGACCCGACGTGCTCGCGGCGCTGGCCGAGCTGCAGGACGGGGCGCGCGGCTTCTACCTGGCCACGTCGGGCACCGGCCGCGTCACCGCCGGCGCCCGGGTGTTCCGCGCCTGACCCGGCCGTACACGATCAGGTCGAAGAACCCTCCGGCACGGAAAGCGACCGCAGCCTCTCCGACCTGATCGGGGGGTGGGGTCGCGGTGGACCGGCCAGCCTGCGGAACCGGACGAAGCGCCGCCGGTACGCTCGCGCGAGCCCGTCCAGACCCCCGAGCACAGGAGAACCGTGCCCTCCATCGAGGCTGTCGGCGCCCGCGAGATCCTCGACTCGCGCGGCAACCCCACCATCGAGGTCGAGGTGGCTCTCGACGACGGGACCCTCGCGCGGGCCGCCGTTCCAAGCGGCGCCAGCACCGGGGCGTACGAGGCGGTCGAGCTGCGCGACGGCGACAGCAGCCGGTACGGCGGCAAGGGCGTCACGAAGGCGGTCGAGGCGGTCCTCGAGACCATCGGCCCCGAGCTGATCGGCATCGAGGCGACCGAGCAGCGGATCGTCGACCAGGAGCTGCTCGACCTCGACGGCACGCCGGACAAGAGCCGGCTCGGGGCCAACGCCACCCTCGGCGTCAGCCTGGCCGTCGCCCGCGCCGCGGCCGAGTCGTGCGGGCTCCCGCTGTACCGCTACGTCGGCGGGCCGAACGCGCACGTCCTGCCCGTGCCGATGCTCAACATCCTCAACGGCGGCGCCCACGCGGACACCAACGTCGACGTCCAGGAGTTCATGATCGCGCCGATCGGCGCGCCCACGTTCGCCGAGGCGCTGCGCTGGGGCGCGGAGGTCTACCACTCCCTGAAGAGCGTGCTGAAGGCCCGCGGCCTGACGACCAGCGTCGGCGACGAGGGCGGCTTCGCGCCGGACCTGCCGGCCAACCGTGACGCGCTCGACCTCATCCTCGAGGCGATCAGCAGCACCGGCCTCACCCCCGGCCGCGACATCGCGCTCGCGCTGGACGTCGCCGCCACGGAGTTCTACGAGGACGGCGCATACCGCTTCGAGGGCGGCGCGAAGACGGCCGACCAGATGACGGAGTACTACGCCGACCTCGTCGCGTCGTACCCGATCGTGTCCATCGAGGACCCGCTGTCCGAGGGCGACTGGGACGGGTGGGCGCGCATGACGGCTGTGCTCGGCGGCAAGGTGCAGATCGTCGGTGACGACCTGTTCGTCACCAACCCGCAGCGGATCGCCGAGGGTATCGGCAAGGGCACGGCCAACGCGCTGCTGGTGAAGGTCAACCAGATCGGGACGCTGACCGAGACCCTCGATGCCGTACAGCTCGCGCACCGCAACGGCTACCGCTGCATGATGAGCCACCGTTCCGGCGAGACCGAGGACACGACGATCGCCGACCTCGCCGTCGCCACCGACTGCGGGCAGATCAAGACCGGGGCGCCGGCCCGTTCGGAGCGGGTGGCGAAGTACAACCAGCTGCTGCGCATCGAGGAGGAGCTCGACGAGGCGGCCCGCTACGCCGGCGCCGGCGCGTTCCCCCGCTTCGCCGCGGGCGAGGGCAGCGTCTGACCGATGGCCGCCAGCCGCCGCCCCGACTCGAGCCGCCGCCGTGCGATTCGGGTCGCGAGTCGTGCCTCGGTCCGGCCGACGCCGCAGCCTGAGCCGAGCCGCAAGGCGGCGGGGCTGACGACCCGCGCCGCGGTGCTGGGGTTGGTCGTGTGCGCGCTGCTGATGAGCGCGGCGCTGCCGCTGCGCGAGTTCCTCGGCCAGCGCGGCCAGATCCGCGAGCTCCAGCAGGCGCAGTCCGCGGCAGCTGCCCGGGTTCGGGCGCTGGAGGAGCAGAAGGCGCGGCTCGAGGACCCGTCGTACGTCGCCGCGCTCGCCCGCGACCGGCTGCACTTCGTACGACCCGGCGAGTACGCGTACGTCGTCATCGCCCCGAGCGCGCCGCCGGTCGCGCCGAAGGACGCGCAGCGGGCGGCAGCGGCGCCGAGCGGGCCGGAGGCGCCCTGGTACTCGCAGGTGTGGGGCAGCGTGCGCAGCGCCGACCGCCCCGTGCAGGTCCGCGCGCGCAGGTGAGCGGCCTCTCCGACGAGGATCGCGCGGTAGTGGCGGCCCAGCTGGGTCGGCCCCCGCGCGCGATGCGCGCCATCGCGCACCGGTGCACCTGCGGCCTGGTCGACGTGGTCGAGACCAACCCGCGGCTCGAGGACGGGACGCCGTTCCCGACGCTGTACTACCTGACCTGTCCGAAGGCGGCGTCGGCGATCGGCCGGCTCGAGTCCGAGGGGCTGATGAAGACGATGACAGCCCGGCTGGCGGAGGACGAGGAGCTGCGGGAGCGGTACGAGGCCGCCGCGCGCGATTACGTCGGTCGGCGGGACGCGCTGGACCGGCTGGGGCACGGCGAGAACCAGGGCGGCATGCCGAACCGGGTGAAGTGCCTGCACGTGCTGGTCGCCCATGCACTTGCCGTCGGCCGCGGCGTCAACCCGTTCGGCGACGAGGCGCTCGACCTGCTGCCCGACTGGGGCGCCGGCGGCCCGTGCGTGAGCCCGTGACGCGCGTCGCGGCGGTGGACTGCGGCACCAACTCGATCCGGCTGCTCGTGTCCGAGCTCGCCGCGGCGAGGAAGACCGACGTGCACCGCGAGATGCGGATCGTCCGGCTCGGGCAGGGCGTCGACCGCACCGGTGAGCTGGCACCTGAGGCGCTGAAGCGGACGCGCCACGCGCTGACCGACTACGCCGCCACGTGCCGCGAGCTCGGTGTCGAGCGGACCCGGATGGTCGCCACGAGCGCGACCCGCGACGCCCGAAACCGGGCCGTGTTCTCGGAGATGGTTCGAGACGTGCTCGGCGCCGAGCCGGAGGTGATCTCGGGGGACGAAGAGGCCGCGCTGTCCTTCGACGGCGCCACCCGCGGGCTGGACCCGGCCGAGGCGCCCTTCCTGGTGGTCGACATCGGTGGCGGCTCCACCGAGGTGGTGCTGGGGACGGAGAAGGTCGAGGCTGCGCGGTCCGTCGACGTCGGTGCCGTACGGCTGACCGAACGGCACCTCCTCGACGACCCGCCGAGCCGCGAGCAGGTCGCCGCAGCGGTCGCGGACGTGGACGCGGCGCTGGAGCTCGTACGAGCGGATGTGCCTGTGGCACAAGGGAAGACGTTCATCGGGCTGGCCGGCTCCGTCACCACCGTGGCGGCGCTGGCGCTCGGGCTGAACGCCTATGACAGGGACCGGATCCACCTGTCCCGGATCAGCGCAGACGCCGTCCGGCGCGTGACGGCCGACCTGCTGGGGCAGACCCGGCAGGAGCGGGGCCGGCTCGGGGTGGTGCACCCCGGCCGCACCGACGTGATCGGTGCAGGCGCTCTGGTCCTGCGCACGCTGGTGGACCGCCTCGACGTCGACGAGGTCCTGGTCAGCGAGTCCGACATCCTCGACGGCATCGTCTGGAGCATCCTGTGAAGAGCGACTGGGTCACGACCGCACCTCGTACCGACAAGCCCTGGGGGCACGAGCGGCTGTTCGCACTGGTCGACGGCCGCTACGCCGGCAAGACCATCCACGTGAGCGAGGGCGAGTCGCTGTCGCTGCAGTTCCACGAGCGCAAGGAGGAGACCATCAGCGTCTTCTCGGGCCGGTTGAAGGTGGAGGTCGGCGAGCACGAGTCGTCGCTCGAGGAGTTCGAGCTCGAGCCGGGCGAGTCCGTGCACCTGCGCCCCGGCGTGCGGCACCGGGTGACGGCGCTGTCCGACACGGTCATGCTCGAGGCGTCGACGACGGAGCTGGACGACGTGGTGCGGCTGGAGGACAGGTACGGCCGCGAGGGCACCAGCTCGCCGTGATCGAGCCCGGCAGCGGGTTCCCGACCGACCGGGCGGACCCGACGACACCCGTCGCGCGCTCGGCTGCCGAGGTGGAGCGGCTGGCCGCTAGCGCGCCGACGCTCGACCGGGTGGACGCCCGCTCCAGCGTCTGCCGAGCCTGTCCGCGGCTGGTCGCGTGGCGCGAGGAGGTGGCGGCGACCCCGCGGGCATCGTTCGCGGGGCAGCAGTACTGGGGCCGGCCGATCACGGGCTGGGGCGACCCGCGCCCGCGGATCGTCGTCGTCGGCCTGGCTCCGGCCGCGCACGGTGGCAACCGCACCGGCCGGATCTTCACCGGCGACCGGAGCGGCGACTGGCTGTTCGCCGCCCTGCACCGCGCCGGGCTGGCCACCCAGCCGACGTCGGTGTCCGCGTACGACGAGCAGCAGCTGCTGCACACCCGGATCACGCTGCCGGTCCGGTGCGCGCCGCCCGCGAACAAGCCGACGCCGCAGGAGCGCGACGCGTGCGCGCCCTGGCTGCACCAGGAGCTGCGCTTCCTACTGCCCACCGCGACGGCGTTCGTCGTGCTGGGCGGGTTCGGCTGGACCTCGATCTGGTCGGCGCTGCGGGCGGCGGGTGCCGCCGTGCCGGCGCGTCGGCCGGCCTTCGCGCACGGCGTGACGGTCGAGCTCGACAGCGGCCAGACGGTGATCGGCTGCTACCACGTGAGCCAGCAGAACACCTTCACCGGGAGGCTCACCGAGGCGATGCTCGACGACGTTTTCGCCCTGGCGAAGAGGGTGGCCGGGCTGCCGGAGTAGCTCTTCTGCGCCCGCACCCCCTCCGGATGACGCGATGGGACCAGCGGACATGCGCCAGACCCGCCCCTGACGATGATCGCGGAGGACGAGCGAAGGACGGCCCGACTAGCCGGATCGGCATCGCGGGAGCCCACCTGTAGAGCCAAATGGGCGAACTTCCACGCCGAAACGCGCTGATTGTCCGGTTCGAGTCCCATCAATCTCTAGCGCAACTCCCGTTTACTCCGTACGTTCGTCACCAGACCGCCGGATGGAGTAGTCCGGCATAGGCCAGCTGGGGGTGGATCGATGCGCGGCAGCAGCTGGAACTAGACGATCTCGATCCCGGTTGCTGAACCGGGTCGACCCAGTCCTGTCCAGGGGCTGGGACTGGGTGGTGCTACACCCGGTCCCAGCCCCTGGAACGTTTCTGGGGTCAGACGCGCGTCAGCCGCTCCCTCGTCCGCAGCCACGCGGCGACGTCGAGCGCCGGCATGGGGCGCGCGTGCAGGTAGCCCTGCGCCTCGTCGACCCCCAGCGCGCGGAGCAGGTCGTGCTGCTCGGGGTTCTCGACTCCCTCGGCCACCACGCGCAACCCGAGCGTGTGTGCGATGTCGACCACCCCGCGGACCACCGCCCGGTCGGCCGGGTCCTCGACCAGCTTGTCGACGAACCCCTTGTCGATCTTCACCTCGTCGACGGGAAGACCCTTGAGATACGTCAGCGACGAGTAGCCGGTGCCGAAGTCGTCGACGGAGATCTTGACGCCGAGCGCGCGCAGCTCGCCCAGCCGGACGGTCGCCAGCGCCGGGTCCGCCACGACGACGCCCTCGGTCAGCTCCAGCGTGAGCAGCGACGGCTCGATGTCCACCGCCGTCAGCGTGGCGGCCACCTGCGTGACGAAGGACGGGTCGAGCACGGTGTCGGCGCTGACGTTGACGGCGACGCCGACGTCCCGCGCGCGGCGCTGCCAGCCCTTGCACGCGACGAGCGCCTGGCGCAGGACGCTGCTGGTGAGCGAGCCCATCAGGCCGGACGCCTCGGCGAGCGGGATGAACTCGTCCGGGCCGATGGCGCCCAGCGCCGGGTGCGTCCACCGCGCCAGCGCCTCGACGCCCGAGGCGGCTCCGGTCTTGGTGTCGATCTTGGGCTGGAAGGCGAGGCCGATCGCGCCGGTGGCGAGCGCCTCGCGCAGCGCCGTGACCACAGCCAGCCTGCGCTGACCCATCACCTCGTACGCCGGCTCCCAGATCACCGGTCCGCCATGGACCTCGCGCGCGCCGTGCATCGCCGTCTCCGCGCGGCGCAGCAGGGTGGCCGCATCTGTCCCGTGATCCGGCGCGCGGACGACGCCGACGGACAGCCGCACATGGGTGCCGATGGCGCCCACCTGTGCCGTCCCTTCCACCTGCGCGCGGAGCCCGAGCCCGAACATCTCGGGGTCGTGCCCGGCCAGGCCCGCCGACAGCGCGACAGCGAAGCGCCCGCCGCCGATGCGTCCGACGACCGCCCCCGGGCAGGCCCGGAGCAGGCGCGCCGCGACCTCGCGCAGGAGGGCGTCCCCGATCTGGTGGCCGAGGGTGTCGTTGACCTCGCGGAACGAGTCCACGGCGACAGCAGCGAGCAGGACGTCTCCCCCCGCCAAGTCCTCGGCGATGAGCCGGGTCACCTCCGCCAGGTTCGGCAGGCCGGTCAGGCTGTCGGTGGTGGCCGCGCGGTTGAGGTCCGCGAGCAGCCGGCCGCGCTCCAGAGCCGTGGTGAGTTCGGTGGCGACCGTCTCGAGCAGGCGGAGGTCCCCCATGTCGAAGTCGCGGATCTCACCGAGCCGCTCGGTCACGGTGAGGATGCCCACGAGGTTGCGGGGACCGATCAGAGGCGTGGACATCGTGTCGGCGCGACCGCGGCTGGTGCTGGTGAGAGCAGGTGCTCCGCGGCGGGCGACTGTCTCGACCAGCGCGTCGTCCGCGTGCGGCGACAGCTCGTCCGCGCCCTCCTCGGAGGACATGAGGTGGGTCCAGCCACCTGCCACTTGCGGTACGGCCAGGTCGAGGTGCCGCGCGTGCAGCAGCACCCGGACCTCGTCCAGGAGGCCGTGCAGCTCGGATGAGGCGACGTCGACCGGACCGAGCTCCTTGACGAACTCGTACAGCTGCTCGGTCTTGCGCTGCTGCGCGAACAGTCGTCGATGTCCCCGGTACGCGAGTGCCAGTCCGCCACCGAGTGCGGCGACCACGAGCATGCTGGAGGAGTCGGTGTACAGCGCAGCGACGGCGACGATCGCGAACCCGGTGAAGACGGCGCCGACGCCCACTGCGAACACCAGCGGGGCCACCGCTTCCCGAAGCGTGAACGGGAAGCCGATCAGCCGCCACACGACCCGGAGTGTGAGAGCGCCGGCGACCTCAACCGCGACGAGGCTGGCCACGAGCACCAGCCACAGCGCGGGCCAGGGCCGCTCGTGGTGGTCGAGCAGGCCGAGCAGGGTCGTGGCGATGCCGACTTCGACCGCGCCGGCGCCCATGTTGAACCCCACCTTGAGGGAGCCCTGTCGTCGGATCAGTGCCCCGTCGATGAATTTGCCAGCCAGGCGTGCCGCGAGGTGGAGCCCGGGGGCGACGAGGATGACGCCGACGGCCAACGGAAGCTGCGTGAGGTTGATGCTGTGCGATGCCTTGCGGGACTCGAAGTCCACCGGGTAGTGCAGCAGCAAGGCGTAGACCGGCACGAACACCCACCACGGGACGACGACCGGTGGCGTCACCGGCGAGCCGTCGGCCGTCACGGCAAGCAGGCCGCCGACAGCGAGCAGGGACAGCGAGAAGAGCGACGCGGCGATCTCGCGCCGCGTCAACCCGTGCCCCCCGGTTCCGGCCATCGCCGATGATCTCGGCGCGTTCGGGCGATTCCTTGATCGCTCACGAGGCCTTGATTTGTGGCGTGCGCACCAGGGGTACGAGGGCCAGTCCCGCGGCGGCCGTGAGCGCGATGACGTTGCGCGCGCCCACGGTGTCCGCGACGGCTCCGGCGACGAGGAGCGCCACCCCCTGTCCGAGCATGAGGAGCGTCGAGGCGACGCCGAACGCCCGGCCGCGGAACTCCGCCGGCGTACGCGCGACGTAGGTCACCGCCGCTACCAGCTGCACCGCCGTGCCGAGCCCGGCGACGGCCCACAGCAGCGCGGTCGCGGCGGTGCTCGGTACGAGGGGCGTGAGGATGAGCGGCAGGCACAGCAGCACCGTCAGCGGCCGGAGCAGCGGCAGTCGCCGGTCGTTGGGGACGCCCACCATCAGCAGGCTCGCGATCACGTAGCCCAGCGGTACGGCTGCGGTGAGGACGCCGGCGCCGACCGCTCCGTCGCCGCCCTCCGCGGCCACGGCTACCGCCAGCCCCTCGGGGACGATGCTGACGACCGAGGCGAGCACGCCGTACAGCAGCAGGGTGCGCAGCAGCGGCTCGCGCAACACGTACTCGATCCCGGCGCGGGTGTCGGCCAGGTAGCTGGTGGACCGGGCCGTGACGGCGGGACGGTCCTGCACCGTGCCCGCGAGCACCGCGGCGGAGAGCAGGAACGTCGCGACGTCCAGGGCGAGCGCGCCCCGCGGCGAGAACAGCGCGACGAGGACGCCGCCGAAGAAGAAGCCGGCGACCTGCGCCCCCTGGATGGTCGTGTTGATCAGGGTGTTGCCGACGACGTACTCCTCGCCCTCGAGGATGTCGGGGAGGATCGCGCTGCGCGCGCTCTCGAACGGCGGCGCGAGCAGCCCGACCGCGATGAGCACGGCGAACACGAGCCAGATCGGCGGCCGCGCGCCGAGCAGCAGCGCGACCAGGGCGGCGCGGGCCAGGTCGGAGAGCACCATGATCCGGCGCCGCCGGTAGCGGTCGGCGAGCACGGACAGGAACGGGCCGGCGACGAGCCAGGTGAGGTACGAGCAGCCGTACGTCGCGGAGGCGGCGAACGTGGATCGGGTCCGGTCGAAGACCAGCAGCGCGACGGCGATCCGCGCCACCTGGTC
>JBHENF010000103.1:0-24925 GCA_046262175.1 Mycobacteriales bacterium | reverse complement strand
TCGTACCCCTCGACTCCAGCCACCGCGACCCCCAGCGCCGCCAGCACCTCGAGCAGCACGGCCACCTGGGGCGCCAGCGACTCCGGCTCGGCCTCCGCGCCGTTCTCCGCGAGCCGGTGCGCCTTGTACGACGGCACCGCGTCCACCCGGAACGACGGCCGCCAGTCGAGGTCGAGACAGCAGACCAGCCGGGCCGGCCGCGTGTCGCGCACGATGCGGCCGGTCAGGTCGAGGAACCCGCGAACGGCGTTGACGGGCGACCCGTCCGGCGCGGTGATCGACTCGGGGACGCCGTGGAAGGCGCGGTACCAGAGCGAGGGCGCGTCGATGACGGTCAGCTGTCCGGCCACCCCGCCACCCTGCCACCACCGAGCACCCGCGCCGGCAGCGGTGCGAGGACATCCACCTCATGCGGTCGGGCACCTCGAGCGCCTCATCCGAGCGCTCCTTCAACAAGGTGGATGCTCCTGCGCACGACGTCCCGCCGAACCGCGCGTACGCCCGGCTGCTCGGTTTGTGTGCGGGGGCGACGCCGCTAGCCTGAGCGACAGTCGCACCACCCACTGGAGGACCCCGTGCCGCCCGTCGTCCGCTGCTTGCCGAACGATGAGGCGGAGGCGCTCCTCGACCTGACGCGGGAGATCGCAGACGGCGAGCTGCGGCCGCGGGTCGACGCCGCAGAGGCCGCGTCCGAGTTCCCGCGCGAGGTGTTCCGCACCCTGGGCAAGGCAGGGCTGCTCGGGCTGCCGTACGAGGAGCAGTACGGCGGGAGCGCGCAGCCGTACGAGGTCTACCTGCAGGTGCTCGAGGAGATCAGCCGCGCCTGGCTGGCCGTGGGCCTGGGCGTCAGCGTGCACACGCTGTCCTGCTTCCCGCTGAGCGCGTTCGGGACCGAGGAGCAGAAGGCGCGCTGGCTGCCGGACATGACAGGTGGCGAGCTGCTGGGCGCGTACTGCCTGTCCGAGGCGGGCAGCGGATCGGACGCGGCCGCGCTGGCGACGCGCGCGGTCCTGGACGGGGACGAGTACGTCGTCGACGGCGCCAAGGCGTGGGTGACGCACGGCGGCCAGGCCGACTTCTACAACCTCATGGTCCGCACCGGGGCCCCCGGCGCCAAGGGCGTCTCCTGCCTGCTCGCCCCGGCGGACACGCCCGGGCTGGTGCCGCACAAGCCCGAGCGCAAGATGGGCATGCGGTCCTCCCACACCGCGACGATCCAGCTGGAGAGCGCGCGGATCGACAGGGGTCGGCTGCTCGGTGACGAGGGCCAGGGGTTCCGCATCGCCATGAGCGCGCTCGACGGTGGCCGCCTCGGCATCAGCGCCTGCGCGGTCGGCGTCGCGCAGGCCGCGCTGGACACGGCCGTGACCTACGCGGGGGAGCGGCGGCAGTTCGGCCAGCGGATTGCGGACTTCCAGGGGTTGTCGTTCCTGCTCGCGGACATGGCGACGCAGATCGAGGCGGCGCGCGCGCTGTACCTGTCGGCGGCGCGGCTGCGCGACGCGGGCAGGCGGTACGGCCCGCAGGCGGCCATGGCGAAGCTGTTCTGCACCGACACCGCGATGCGGGTCGCGACGGACGCGGTGCAGGTACTGGGCGGCTACGGCTACGTCGAGGACTTCCCGGCCGAGCGGTACCTGCGCGAGGCGAAGGTCCTGCAGATCGTCGAGGGCACCAACCAGGTGCAGCGCGTCGTCATCGGCCGGTCCCTCACCGCGCCATGACCGATCTGGACGAGGTCGACCGCCAGGTCCTGGCGCTGCTCACGAAGGACGGGCGGCGCTCGTACACGGATCTCGCCAAGGACACGGGCCTGTCGACCAGCGCCGTGCACCAACGGGTGCGCCGGCTCGAGCAGCGTGGCGCGATCACGGGCTTCGGCGCGGCCCTCGACCCGCGCGCCGTAGGCCTGCCGCTGACAGCCTTCGTCTCGATCACGCCCATCGACCCGGCCGCACCCGACGACGCTCCCGAGCGGCTCGCGCACCTACCGGCCATCGAGGCCTGCCACAGCGTCGCCGGCGACGAGAGCTACATCCTCAAGGTGCGGGTCAGCGATCCCGGCGAGCTGGAGGGGCTGCTCCAGGACATTCGCACGGCGGCAGGAGTCCGTACGAGGACCACCGTGGTGCTGAGCACGCCGTGGGAGGGCCGTACCCGGCCGCCGTCCTAGCCTGCCGGATCAGGGCCGGCCGAGCACCCGATCGACGGCGATCTCGATCACGACCCGGCGCGGGTTCTCCGCCGGCTGGCGGTACCGCTCCGCGTAGCGCCGGACCGCCTCCGCCACCCGCTCCGGGTCCTCGGCGACCGACGCGAGACCTTCCAGCGACAGCCAACGCGGCCCGTCGACCTGCGCCACGACGGCCCGCGTCCCCGCCCGCACGTGCGCGACCTTCCGACTCGCGCCGTTGGTGATGACCCGCGCGATCCGCGCGTCGGCGTCCCACGTGAACCCGACCGCGACGACGTGCGGCGTCCCGTCCGGCCGCAGGGTCGTCAGCGTGGCGAGGTGCCGTTCTGCCAGGAACGCCAGGGCTTCCGGCGGAAGCGCGGTCGGGTCAAGGGCCACCTGCCGAGGCTATGCGCGCAGCTGTGGAAGCGTGGCGCCGTGGACGTTCCGGACTGGCCGCGTGTCGACGACGCGACCGGACCGCTCGCCGGCATCCGCGTGCTCGACCTGTCGCGGGTGCTCGCCGGTCCGTACTGCTGCATGGTCCTGGCCGACCTCGGTGCCGACGTCGTCAAGGTCGAACGGCCCGGGCTCGGCGACGACACGCGGCACTGGGGGCCGCCGTTCCACGGTGACGACGCCGCGTACTTCTTCTCGGTCAACCGCGACCGCCGGTCCGTCGCGCTCGACCTGACGTCCGCTGGTGGGCGCGCCGTCGTCGCGCGGCTGGTGTCGGCCGCGGACGTCGTGGTTGAGAACTTCCTGCCGCGGCACCTGACGGCGCTGGGGCTGGCGGAGCTGCGCGCGTCGTCCACCGCGGTGTGGGTGTCCGTGCGCGGCGCCGGCGGCGATGGCCCGGACGGCGACAAGCCCGGCTACGACGTGATGGCGCAGGCGCGCAGCGGGCTGATGTCCGTCACCGGCACGACGGAGCCGACGAAGGTGGGCGTGGCGGTCGCTGACGTCGTCACCGGCCTCTACGCCGCTGTCGGTGCCGTCGCCGGCCTGGTCGCCCGCCGGCCCGTCCGGATCGAGGTCGGCCTGCTCGAGGCGGCCGTGTCGATGCTCGTCAACCAGGCGAGCAACGCGCTCGTCGGGGGAGTGGTGCCGACCTTCACGGGCAACGACCATCCCAACATCGCGCCGTACGGGCCGGTCCCCTGCAGCGACCGGCCGCTCGTCCTGGGCGCGGGCAACGACGGGCAGTTCGGCCAGCTGTGCGAGGCGATCGGCCTCGACCCGGAGCCGCAGTGGGCGACGAACGCCGGGCGCGTCGCCGACCGGTCCCGGCTGATGGCCGCGTTGGCGGACGTCCTCGGCTGCCGAACGGCGGCTTCGTGGGTGCCGGTCCTCGCGGCTGCAGGGGTCCCGTGCGCACCGGTGCAGGATCTGGCGTCGCTGCCGGGCGACCCGCAGATCGCTGCAACCGGGTTGCTGCAGCAGCTGGAGCATCCGGCCGGGCCTGTGACCGTCGTGGGCTCGCCGTACCGCATCGACGGGCAGCGGCCGCGGGTGCGCCGCGCCCCGCCGCTGCTGGGTCAGCACACCGAGGAGGTCCTGCGGGACCTCGGCTACGACCAGGGGGTGCCCGATGGCGACCGGAGGTGAGGCCTTGGTCGCCGCCCTGTCCGAGCTCGGCGTCGAGGTGGTCTTCGGGCTGCCGGGGGTGCACAACCTCGCGGCGTGGAAGGCCTTCGGCAGCAGCGACATCCGACTCGTGGGGGTACGGCACGAGCAGACGGCCGCGTATGCCGCGGACGGGTACGCGCGGGCGACCGGCCGGCTCGGCGTCGCCGTCACGACGACCGGTCCGGGTGCAGCCAACGCCGTTGCGGCGACGGGTGAGGCGTGGGCCTGCCACTCGCCGGTGCTGGTCATCGCGACGGACATCCCGACGACGCTGCGACGGCCGGGGCAGTACCGCGGCGTGCTGCACGAGACGACCGACCAGGCGTCGTTCTTCCGGCCGGTGACCAAGGACTGCCTGCGGGTCGAGCGGGTGGAGGACCTGGCGCAGACCGTCGTGCAGGCCGGCGAGCTGGCGTTGGAGCACCCGCGCCGGCCGGTGTACCTGGAGATCCCGACCGACCTGCTGTCCGCGAAGGCGCCCGCCGTCGAGCTGGTGCACGGGAGGCGGTCGCCGGCGGGGCGGCAGCCGGCTGTGGACCTCCGGAGCGAGCGGCCGCTGCTCTGGGTCGGCGGTGGAGCGGTTGACCAGGGGCACCTCGTGGGCCGGCTCGCGGAGCAGCTGGGCGCACCGGTGCTGACCTCGTACGGCGGACGCGGTGTGCTGCCGCCGGACCACCCGCTCCTGGTGCCGCTGCCGGCCGCGCTGCCCGAGGCGGGGGCGCTCTGGGACGCCGCCGACCTGGTCATCGTGATCGGCAGCGACCTGGACGCCATGAACACGCAGGGCTTCCGGCAGCCGCAGCCCCCGCGGCTCGTGACCGTCGACCTGGTGGAGCCGGTCAACTACCGGCCGGACACCTGGCTGCAGGTGGACGTGGTGGACGGGTTGGTCGCGCTGCTGGACGCCGCGGGTCCTCAGCGGGAGCCGTGGGCGGTCATCCCGCGGGAACGGCCCGTCTGCCCGGAGACGACATTCCTGGCCGCGATCGAGGCGGCGCTGCCGGCGGACGCGGTGGTGGTGGCCGACATGTGCGTGCCCGGGTACTGGTACGGCGCGTTCGGCCGGGTCGGGCGGCCGCGAGGCCTGGCGTACCCGGTCGGCTGGGGCACCCTCGGCTTCGGCTTCCCGGCCTCCCTGGGGACGTCGCTCAGCAGCCGGCCGACGCTTGCCCTCGTGGGCGACGGCGGGTTCCTGTTCGCGTGCGGCGACCTCGCGACCGCTGCGCAGGAGCGGCTGCCCGTCACCGTGCTGCTCGTCGACGACGGCGGCTACGGGATGCTCCGCTACGACTTCACCAAGGACGGTGAGACGCCGGTGGGGACCGAGCTCGAGCCGCCGGACTTCGTGGCGCTGGCGGAGGCGTTCCGCGTGCCGGCGGAGGAGGTCGCCGTCGACGGGCTGACGGAGGCGTTGACCCGGCACCTCGCGATCGACGGCCCGTCGATGCTCGTGCTCAAGGCGACCTTCACCCCGCCGCCGAACAGCTCGCCGAACTGGTACCGGGCGCGCAGCTAGGCGAGCGACTCGGTCCAGGCCGACTGCAGGCGGGCGTACGAGCCGCTCTCGGTCAGCAGCTGGCCGGGCCTCCCGTCCTCGATCACCTCGCCCTGGTCCAGCACCAGCACGCGGTCGGCGATCTCGACGGTGGACAGCCGGTGCGCGATGATCACCGCCGTCCGCTCCGCCAGGACCGTCTGCAGCGCCCGCTGGACGAGCCGCTCGCTGGGAATGTCGAGCGACGAGGTCGCCTCGTCGAGGATGAGCACGGCTGGGTCGGCCAGGAACGCGCGGGCGAACGCGACCAGCTGGCGCTGGCCTGCGGACAGCCGGCCGCCACGCTTGCGTACGTCGGTGGCGTAGCCGTCCGGCAGTGCGGCGAGCGCGTCGTGCGCGCCGATGGCCCGCGCCGCCGCCTCGACCTCGGTGTCCGTGGCGTTCGGCCGGCCGAAGCGGATGTTGTCGGCGATGCTCCCGGCGAACAGGAAGTTCTCCTGGGTCACCATCACGACGGCCCGCCGCAGGTCGGACTCCGACAGGTCGCGCAGATCGACGCCGTCCAAGCGGATCGCGCCCTCGGTCGGGTCGTAGAAGCGGCAGAGCAGCCGGGCGATCGTCGTCTTCCCCGCGCCGGTGGCTCCGACCAGCGCCACCGTCTGCCCGGCCGGGACGTGCAGGTCCAGGTGCGGCAGCACGACCGCGTCGCGGTAGCCGAACCGGACGCCGTCGAGGTCGAGCCGGCCGTGCGCGTGCCGCAGCGGGGTCGGCGCCGAAGGCTCAGGCACGGACGGCGGCTCCTCGAGCACACCCGACAGCTTCTCCAGCGCGGCGGTTGCGGACTGCAGCGAGTTGTAGAACATCGACAGGTCCTGCATGGGCTCGAAGAACCGCCGCAGGTAGAGCAGGAACGCCGCGAGCACCCCCACCTCGACCGCGCCGTCGATGACGCGCAGCGCGCCGAAGACGAGCACGAGCGCGATCGTGGCATTGCCGATGAGCTTGATGCCCGGGGCGAACAGCGCCACCAGCTTGAAGGCCCGCTCGTTCGCGCGGCGGTAGTCGTTGTTGAGCACGTCGAAGATCTGGTCGTTGCGCGGCTCCCGGCGGAACGCCTGCACCGCGCGGATGCCGCCGAGCGACTCGACGAAGTGCACGATGACCAGTGCGACCGCCTCACGGGTGCGGCGGTAGGCGAGCGCGCTGTTGCGGCGGAACCAGGCGGAGATCCACAGCAGCAGCGGGAACGACAGCAGGGTCACCGCGCCCATCTGCAGGTCGAGGGTCAGCAGGATGACGCCGACGGAGAGCACCGACAGGCCGGCGATGACGAGGTCGTCGAGGCCGCCGTCCAGCAGCTCGGCGATCGCGTCGACGTCACTCGTGAGCCGGGAGATGACGCGCCCGGACGTGTACTTCTCGTGGAACGACACGCTGAGCTTCTGGAAGTGGTCGTAGACCCGCGTGCGCAGGTCGAGCAGCACCGCCTGTCCGATGCGGCCGGACAGCACGAGGAACGCCCGCTTCGTGACGTACTCCAGCACCGCGGTCGTCAGCAGCGCGACACTCACCGCCGTGAGCAGGCCGCTGCCGCGTCCGTCGCGGATCGGTGGGATGCCGCGGTCGATGCCGACCTTGACGAGGTACGGCCCGGCCATGGCCGCGGCGTTCTGCGCGAGCAGCAGCAGCGCGGCGAGGACCAGGCGGCGCTTGTGCGGCCGGAGCAGGCCACGCAGCAGGGCGCGGCTGCGGGCCTTGAGCCGGACGGTGGTGTCGGCGGTCAGGTCCTCACTGCCCTCGGCCGCGACGCCGCGCCAGGCCTGGACGTCGATCGTCATGCCGACACCTCCGCGTCCTGGCTCAGGACAGCGCGGTACGACGGCACCGTCTCCATCAGCTCGGAGTGCGTACCGGTCGCGACGATCGTGCCGTTCTCGAGCAGGGCGACCCGGTCCGCGAGGGCAACGGTCGACGGTCGGTGTACGACGAGCAGCGCCGTCGTGCCGACGAGGATCCGTCGAAGTGCCTCCTCTACAAGGGATTCGGTGTGCACGTCCAGCGCCGACAGCGGGTCGTCCAGCACGAGCACGGACGGCCGGCCGAGAACGGCGCGGGCCAGGGCGAGCCGCTGACGCTGTCCGCCGGACAGGGACAGCCCCTGCTCACCGATGCGGGTGTCGAGCCCCCACGGCAGGTCGTGCACGAAGGACGCCTGCGCGATGTCCAGCGCCTGGCGACCTCGGCGTCGGTGGCGTCCGGACGTCCGAACGTGAGGTTCTCCCGTACGGACGCGGAGAACAGCGTCGCCTCCTCGAACGCCGTCGACACCAGCCGGCGCAGCGACGGCAGCGTGTAGTCGCGCACGTCCTTGCCGTCGAGCAGCAGCCGACCGGCGGTCACGTCGTACAGGCGGGGGACCAGTGCGGTCAGGGTCGTCTTGCCGCTGCCGGTGATGCCGACGAGCGCCACGGTCTCGCCCGGGTGCACGACGAGGTCGATGTCGTGCAGCACCTGCGCGCGCGTGCCCGGGTACGAGAACCCCACGCCCTCGAAGCGAAGCTCGCCCGGACCGCGCCGACCCTCGAGAGCGCCTGCGCTGTCGACGATGGCCGGCTCGGTGTCGAGCACCTCGTAGACCCGGTCGGCGGCCGTCATGGCCTCCTGGCCGTTGGCCAGGATGAAGCCCATCGAGTCGATCGGCCACGACAGCGACAGCATCAGGGTCACGAACGCGACGAGGCCGCCCAGGGTCATGCCGCCGGAGGCGACGGACCTCGCGCCGAGCAGGAGCACCAGCGCCAGCGTGACGTTGGGGATCAGGTCGAACGTCGACCAGAACCGTGAGACCACCTGCGCCTTCTCGACCGACGAGTCGTGCAGGGTCGTCGCACCGGTGCGGAAGGTCGAGCCGACGTGGGCTGCGCGGCCGAACGACCGGATCGTCCGCACGCCGACGGCCGACTCCTCGATGAACGTCGCCAGGTCGCCCTGCTCGTCCTGCACGCGCCGGCTGACGGCGAGGTACGCACGGGCGAGGCGCTGCGACACGAGGAACAGCGGGACGGCGCAGCCGGCGACGAGTAGGCCCAGCGGCAGGTTGATGCGGACCAGCAGCAGCACGACCGTGAGAAACGTCGCGAGGTTGACGAATAGGAAGACCAGCCCGAAGGACAGGAACCGCCGGATCTGCGACAGGTCGCTGGTGGCGCGGCTGAGCAGCTGACCGGTCTGCCACTGGTCGTGGAACGACACCGGCAGCCGCTGCAGGTGCGTGTAGAGGTCGCGGCGCAGCGCGGTCTCCATGCCGAGTGCGGCGTACGACTGCACCCACCGGCGGACGAAGACCAGGGCGGCCTCGGCGGCGCCGAGTGCGAGCGCGAGCAGGCCGAGCTCGTACAGCCCGGTGCGGTCGCCGCGCCTCACCGGGCCGTCGACGACGTGCTGGACGACGAGCGGGATGACCAGGCTCGCGCCGACTGCCAGCGCCGCGGCGGCGGTCATGAGGAGCATCTGGCCGGCGTACGGCTTGAGGTACGTCCGCACCCGCCAGAGGGAGGTGACCGCCCGGGGCTTCTCAGGAGCGGCAGACCGGGTCACTGCGCCCAGACTAGTCGCGGTTGCGGAGGACCGCCTCCGGATTTCAGAGGCGGAAGGCCGCGTCGCCCGCGGTCTCCTCGGTGTCCATCTGTGCCTTCTGGAGCTTGCCTGCGTAGTCCCAGTTCATCGACTGCCAGCGGGTGAACTGGTCGAGGACCCAGATGCCGCTCTGCCGTGAGCCGTTGCCGGACTTACCGTTGCCGCCGAACGGCAGGTGCGCCTCCGCGCCGGACGTCGAGTTGTTGACCGACAGCATCCCGGCGCTGACCCGGGAGCGGAAGTCCCACACGCTCTTCGGATCGCTCGTGTAGATGGCCGACGACAGCCCGTACCCGTGCCCGTTGGCCAGCTCACAGGCGTCGTCGAAGGTGGAGAAGCGCATGACGCTGATCAGCGGCCCGAAGGTCTCGTTGCGGTACAGCGCGTCGTCGGGCCGCACGCCGGTGACGACGGTCGGGTGCGCGAACACGCCGGCCTCCGGGTCGCCGACGAAGCCGGTCCGCGGGTTGGCGCTGGTGATGCGGCCGGTGCCGGTGGAGCCGTGCACCTCGTGGTGCGGCTGGACCTCGCCGAGCCACTTCTCGAAGCCCTCGAGAAAGCGCTCGCTCAGCATCGGGCCGTAGAGCACGTCCTGCGTCGGGTCGCCGATCGGCGCGCTCTCGAGGCGGGCGAGCAGCTTGCCGAGGAACGCGTCGTACACGTCGTCGTGCACGATCGCGACGCCGAGGCTGGTGCACCGCTGGCCGGCCGTGCCGAAGCCGCTGAACAGCGCGCCCTCGGCGGCCAGGTCGAGGTCGGCGTCGGGCATCACGACGAGGGGGTTCTTGCCGCCGAGCTCGAGGCACGGGTTCTGCAGGTGCCGGCCCGCCAGCCCGCCGATCCGCACGCCCACGTCGGAGGAACCGGTGAAGCCGATCTTCTGGACGAGCCCTGCCTGCAGCGCCTTCTCGAGCCCGTCGTACGTGGTGGGGCCATCGGCGTAGACGGTGTTGAGCACGCCCGGCGGAAGGCCGCCGGCGACGAAGATGCGGGTCAGCGCGTCGCCGAGGGCGGAGGAGTACTCCGCCGGCTTCCAGACGACGGCGTTGCCGCAGAGCAGGGCAGGCACGAGGTACCAGGAGGGCACAGCGACGGGGAAGTTGCCGGCGGTGATGATCGCGGCGACGCCGACCGGGACGCGGAAGGTGAACAGCTGCTTGTCGCGCATCTCGGACGGCACCGTCTGGCCGTACAGGCGCCGGCCTTCGCCGAGGAAGAAGTCGCAGGTGTCGATGATCTCCTGCACCTCGCCCAGCGACTCGGCCAGGGGCTTGCCGACCTCGCGGGTCACGAGCTCGGCCAGCGCTGTCTTGTTGGCGTCGACGAGCCGGCCGATGGCGGCGATCACCTTGCCGCGCACGGGAGCAGGCGTGGCCGCCCACGCCTTCTGCGCGTCGGTCGCGGCCTGGAACGCCTGGACGAGCTGGCCGGACGAGGCCAGCGACACCTCCGCGACCACGTCCTCGAGCTTCGCCGGGTTGGTGGAGGTCAGCGTGCCTGCCGTACCGAGCAGGTCGGCGCCGGCGACGTGGGGGTGGATCACGAGGAGGACTCCTGGGTGAGGACGCGGTCGAGGGCCGCGACACCGGCGGCGAGCTCGTCGGCGGTGACGGTGAGGGCGGGGCGGAAGCGCACGCTACGGGTGCCGCAGCCGAGCAGCAGGACGCGCTCGTCGTCGCGCAGGCGGGTCAGCACCCGGTCACGCAGCGCGCCGTCGGTCAGGGTGAAGGCGCACATGAGGCCGCGCCCGCGTACGTCCGTCACCGCTTCGTGCTTGGCCTCGACGGCGCCGAGCAGGCTCATCAGGTGCGCCCCCTGGCTGGCGGCGTTGTCGATCAGGCGCTCGCTGTCGATCACCTCGAGCATCCTCCGGGCGCGGACCATGTCGGTGAGGTTGCCGCCCCACGTGGAGTTGATCCGCGAGCTGGTGGCGAAGACGTTCGCCGGCACCTCGTCGACGCGGCCGCCGGCCATGACGCCGCAGACCTGCGTCTTCTTGCCGAACGCGACCACGTCCGGCGTGATGCCGAGCTGCTGGAACGCCCAGGCGGTGCCGGTCAGGCCGCAGCCGGTCTGCACCTCGTCGAGGACGAGCAGCGCGTCGAACTCGCGGCACAGGGCGGCCATCGCCTGCAGGTACTCGGGCCGGAAGTGGTGGTCGCCGCCCTCGCCCTGGACGGGCTCGAGGACGAAGCAGGCGATGTCGTGCGGGTGCTGCTCAAAGGCGGCGCGGGCTGCGGCGAGGCTGACGCGCTCGGCGGCTTCGACGTCGCGCCCGCTCGCGAGGTAGGGCGCCGGGATGCGCGGCCAGTCGAACTTGGGGAAGCGGGCGACCTTCACCGGGTCGGTGTTGGTCAGGCTCATCGTGTAGCCGCTGCGGCCGTGGAAGGCGTGCTCGAGGTGCAGCACCTTCGTACCGAGCGCCGGGTCGACGCCGTGCGCCTCGTTCCAGCGGCTCTTCCAGTCGAAGGCGACCTTGAGCGCGTTCTCGACGGCGAGTGCGCCGCCCTCGACGAAGAACAGGTGCGGCAGCCGCGGGTCGCCGAGCACGCGGGCGAAGGTGTCGACGAAGCGGGCCATCGCGACGGTGTAGACGTCGGAGTTGCTCGGCTTGTTCATCGCGGCGGTGAGCA
Source organism: Mycobacteriales bacterium (assembly GCA_046262175.1). GTDB lineage: Bacteria > Actinomycetota > Actinomycetes > Mycobacteriales > SCTD01 > RYN-124. The sequence continues at coordinate 13,359 of JBHENF010000103.1, read as the reverse complement.
GCTCCTCGCGAAACAGCGGGTCCTCGGTGAGCGCGGGATGGTTCATGCCGAGCGCGTTGGACGCGAAGAACGTGAACAGGTCGAGGTAGCGGGTGCCGTCGCGGGCATCGACGAGGTACGAGCCGCGGCTCGCCTCGAGGTCGAGCACCAGATCGAAGCCGTCGACCAGCAGGTGCCGCGCGAGCGTGCCGTGGACGTCCGCGGGCAGCAGCTGCGCAGGAGCGGTCATCGTCATGAGGCAAGCGTAACCGGAAGACATCCTGTGAGGAAGCAGCCGCACGGGCGATCCTTCGGCGCGTGTGCAGGACCGCATCGCCCCTAGCGTCTGCACACGACGTGATCCCCTCGGCGCCGGAATCGGCCGGGCGGAGCACCGGTCGAGCGGTGCGACGACATCCACCTCGTGACGGGAGTGGCGCCAGGGGCGGCTGCGGCGCCGCGAAGCCGGAGGTGGATGTCCGGCGCGCGGCGCGCAGCCGACGCGATGTCCGGGAGCCGGCGGCTAGCGCGGGGCGCGGCGCGCGGCGCGCAGCCGACGCGATGTCCAGGCACCGGCGGCTAGCGTCCGCACGGTGACGACGACGCTCTGGCGGGGCGGCCGGGTCCGGTCCCCGGCGGACCCGTTCGCGACCGCGCTGCTCGTCGACGGCGACACCGTCGCGTGGGTCGGCAGCGAGCAGGCGGCGGATGCGCTCAGCGCCGACCGCACCGTGCGGCTCGAGGACGCCTGGGTCGCGCCCGCGTTCGTGGACGCGCACGTGCACGCCACCAGCACCGGCCTGGCCCTCACCGGCCTCGACCTCACCAACGCGCCCAGCCTCGCGGTCGCCCTGAGCCGCGTGGAGCAGGCCGCGCGAGCGGCGCGCGGGGGAGCGGTCCTGGGCACCGGCTGGGACGACACCCGCTGGCCGGAGCGCCGCCCGCCCACCGCCGCCGAGCTGGACCGGGCCTCGTACGGGGGCGTCGTCTACCTCGCGCGTACGGACGTGCACTCGGCCGTGGCGTCCAGCGCCCTGCTGGCGGCGGCCCCCGACGCGCGCGCGCAGCCGGGCTTCCTCCCGGACGGCCTGGTCCGGCAGGAGGCGCACCACGTCATCCGCAAGGCGGCCAACGCCGCCGTGACACCGGGCCAGCGCCGGGACGCCCAGCGCGCGATGCTCGACCGCGCTGCGAGCCTCGGCATCGGCTGCGTGCACGAGTGCGGCGGCCCGGACATCGCCGGCGAGGACGACTTCAGCGATCTGCTTGCGCTCGAGCACGGTGTTCGGCGGATCGGCTACTGGGGCGAGCTCGGCGGCACGGAGCGGGCGCGGGCGCTCGGCGCGCGCGGCGCGGGAGGGGACCTGTTCGCGGACGGCGCGCTGGGCAGCCACACCGCCTGCCTGACGGAGGCCTACGAGGACGCCGACACCACCGGCCACCCGTACCTGACTGTTGAGCAGGTCGGCCGGCACGTCGCCGCCTGCACCCGGGACGGTCTGCAGGCGGGGTTCCACGCGATCGGCGACGCGGCCCTCCGGGAGGTGCTCGAGGGCTACCGCGCGGCCGCAGCCGAGGTGGGTGTGGAGCCAATCCGGGCACTGCGGCACCGGGTCGAGCACGCCGAGATGCTGACGAGCGAGCAGATCGCGACCATGGCGCACCTCGGGCTCGTCGCCAGCGTGCAGCCAGCCTTCGACGCCCGCTGGGGCGGACCGGACGGCATGTACGTCGAGCGGCTGGGCGCCGAGCGGGCGCGCGGCATGAACCCGTACGCGGCCCTCGCCGCGGCCGGGGTGGCCCTGGCGCTCGGGTCGGACGCGCCGGTGACGCCGCTCGACCCGTGGGGCACCCTGCGGGCGGCGGTCCGCCACCGCACGGCCGGCAGTGGGCTGTCGGCACGGGCGGCCTTCGCCGCGCACACCCGCGGCGGCTGGCGGGCCGCGGGGATCGACGACGCGGGCGAGCTGGCGCCGGGGCGGCCGGCGACCCTCGCCGTGTGGCAGGTCGAGGGCGAGCTGACCGTCCAGACGCCGGACGACCGGGTGGCCGCCTGGTCCACCGACCCGCGTGCAGGGGTGGCCGGGCTGCCCGACCTGAACGGGCCCGAGCCGAGGTGCACGAGCACTGTTGTGAACGGTGTGACGATCTTCGGCGGATGAGCGGGAAATCGCCGCTGCGTCGGCACCCCCTCTGACCTGCACGAACAGGCAAAACCGCAGGTCAGAGGGTGGTTGACAGCCCGCGCCTACCGCTCGGTAGTGTCCCGCCGTTCTCGACAGCAGGTCGTGCGCTGGCCTCGCGTCCGAGCAGTCCCTGGGCACCTGGCACCGCCGGAGTTCCAGCACCAGGACGGCTCGGCGGCGGTCCGCGCGCGCAGGGGGGACGGCAGTCCCGGGCGCAGCCCGGTGGCCCAGTAGACAACGGCACGTCGTCGGCAGCCAGCCGCCGGCGGGTCGGTCCGAAGGGTCACCGGGCTTCGCTCCGCAGGATGCCTGCTCCTGTACGAGACTGGACGCGTGACGACGACCGCGCCCGTGCTGCGAGCGCCCGCAGCAGCCGCGCCCGGCCAGCGGCCGGCGCGGTGGATGCGGCTGGTAGCCGCCGTCGCGGCCGGTCTGCTGATGGACCTCGTCTTCCCGCCGCACGACCTGTGGTTTCTCGCGCCGGCGGCCGTCGGCCTCCTCACCCTCGCCTGCCGCGGCACGACCGCCCGGACGGGCGCCCTCGCCGGGCTGCTCGGCGGGCTCGCCTTCTTCGTCCCGCTGCTCGTGTGGAGCGGCGCCGTCGCCGGACCCCCTGCCTGGCTCGCGCTCGCCGTCCTGCAGGCGCTCTTCTTCGCTCCGCTGGGTGCCGCCCTCTCCGTCGTCACGCGGCTGCGCGGCTGGCCGGTGTGGGCGGCCGCGCTGTGGGTGGGGGAGGAGGCCCTGCGCGACCGCATCCCGTTCGGCGGCTTCCCGTGGGGCCGGCTCGCCTTCAGCCAGGGCGACAGCTGGCTCACGCCGCTCGCTGCGCTCGGCGGTGCGCCGTTGGTGACCTTCGGGGTGGCGCTGCTCGGCACGGCGCTCGCAGGCCTCGCCGTACGCCAGCTCGTCGTGCCCCTCGTCGCCGCAGCCGTCGTGCTCGTGGCCGCGCCCCTCGTACCGACTCCGACGGGCGGACAGCCGGTGACCGTGGCCGTCGTGCAGGGCAACGTGCCGCGCCTCGGGCTGGACGCGTTCAGCCAGCGCGCCGCGGTGCTCGACAACCACGCGGACGCGACGCACCGGCTGGCCGCGGACGTCCGCGCCGGGAAGGTGCCGCGGCCGGACCTGGTCGTGTGGCCGGAGAACGCGTCCGACCTCGACCCGTACACCGACCCGCAGGCGGCCGAGACCATCGGCGCGGCGGTGAAGGACGTCGGCGTGCCGGTGCTCGTCGGCGCGGTGCTGGAGGGCCCCCGCGACAAGGTCCGCAACGCCGGGATCGTCTGGGACCCGCTGACCGGCGCCGGCGCCACGTACGTCAAGCGCCACCCGGTGCCGTTCGGGGAGTACATGCCGTACCGCTCGCTCCTGCGCCGCATCAGCAAGAAGGTCGACCTCGTGCCGCGCGACTTCGCCGCGGGGCGGGTGCCGGGCACGCTGACGGTCGGGCCGGCCCCGCTCGCGGACGTCATCTGCTTCGAGGTCGCGTACGACGGGGTGGTGCGCGACGCGGTCCGCGGAGGCGGCAGGCTGTTGGTCGTGCAGACGAACAACGCGACCTTCGGCCGCAGCGGGGAGACCTCCCAGCAGCTCGCCATGGGCCGGCTGCGGGCCGTCGAGCACGGCCGGGCCGTCCTCGTCGCCGCGACGAGCGGCGTGAGCGCTGTGATCGCGCCCGACGGCCGGCTGGTCGAGCGCTCACGGGTCTTCACCCAGGACGTGCTCGTGCAGCAGGTACCGCTGCGGTCCGGGTCGACCCTCGCCACCCGGCTCGGCCTGCTGCCCGAGCTGCTGCTCGCTGCCCTTGGCGCCGCCGCGCTGCTGGTGGGGCTGGTCCGCCGGTGACGCTGGGCAGGGTGCTCGTCGTCGTCCCCACGTACAACGAGCGGGACAACCTCGAGATCATCGCGGACCGGCTGCACGCCGCGGTCCCGGCCGCCGACCTGCTCGTGGTGGACGACGACAGCCCGGACGGCACCGGCAAGATCGCGGACGAGCTGACCGAGCAGTACGACTGGGTGCACGTGCTGCACCGCTCCGGCAAGTCCGGCCTCGGGGGCGCGTACGTTGCCGGTTTCCGGTGGGCGGCCGAGCAGGCGTACGACGTCGTCGTAGAGATGGACGCGGACGGGTCGCACGCGCCCGAGCAGCTGCCCCGGCTGCTCGCCGCCCTGGAGCACGCCGACCTGGTCCTCGGCAGCCGCTACGTCCCCGGCGGCGAGGTCGTGAACTGGCCGAAGTCACGCGAGCTGCTGTCCCGCGGCGGCAACGCCTACACCCGGCTGCTGCTGCGCCTGCCGCTGCAGGACGCGACCGGCGGCTACCGCGCGTACCGCCGCGAGGTGCTCGACGGCCTGCCGCTGGGCGAGGTCGCGTCGCAGGGCTACTGCTTCCAGGTGGACCTGGCGTGGCAGACGTGGCGGCAGGGGCACCGCGTCGTCGAGGTGCCGATCACCTTCGTCGAGCGCGAGCGCGGCGAGTCGAAGATGAGCCGGAAGATCGTGGCCGAGGCGCTGTGGCGGGTCACCCTCTGGGGACTGCGCAGCCGCCGGCACCGGCACCCCGAGAAGCGCTGATGGGGCCGCTCCTGCTCGTGGCGTTCATCGTGGTGCCGATCGCCGAGCTGTACGTCCTCGTGCAGGTCGGCCAGCAGATCGGCGTCCTGCCGACGATCGCGATCCTCCTGGTCGACTCCCTCGTCGGCGCCTGGCTGCTCAAGCGCGAGGGGCGCAAGGCGTGGGCCGCGTTCCGCCGGGCGCTGGACGAGAAGCGGGTGCCGGCCACGGAGGTCGCAGACGGGGCACTGGTCATCTTTGGCGGCGCGCTGCTGCTGACGCCCGGCTTCCTGTCCGACGTGCTGGGGCTGCTGTGCGTGCTGCCGCCGAGCCGCGCCGGGCTGCGCCGGGTGCTCACGGGGCTGGTCGCGCGTCGCCTCGGCGTCGTCGGGCTGGCCGCGGGGATGGCAGGCCGGCAGAGATCCCGTACCCGCGCGGGCGACGTTGTGGACGGCTAGGTGGTGGAGAACGCCGAAGGCCGCCCCCCGCGCGGGGGACGGCCTCTGGACGGGTCGAGCTAGGTCAGGCGGTAGGTCAGGCGCTCTTCTTGCGGTCGCGCGTCTTGAGGTCCTTCTCGGCGGCCTTCACCCGGCCCTGGTACTCGTGCAGGACGGCCAGCCGCTCGGCCAGCACCTCCTCGAGCTCGGCGACGCTGCGCCGCTCGAGCAGCATGTCCCAGTGCGTACGGGCCGGCTTGGTCGGCTTCGCCTCGGGCTGCTCGCCGTCGCGCAGCAGGGCCGGCGCGCTGCAGACCTTGCACTCCCAGCGCGGCGGAACGTCGGCCTCGGCCGCGAACGGCATCGTCGTGGCGTGCCCCTCGGGGCAGTCGTAGATGGCCTGGAGCCGCGGGGCGAACTCGGTGTGCCGGTCGCTCTCGTAGCTCACCGACCCGAGGCGGGTGCCTCGCAGGACGCGGTCACTCATGGCGGGCCTTCCGGATCAGGGGTGGTCGCGCAGTACAACGAACGATCGCCTGCGAGGATTCCCCGGTCCAGGCGACACAACCCGCTTACGAGGAGCCCCATGACCCGCGCGCTCATGTCCCGGCTGTCGGTGGAGCACGTCTCGGTGGTTCGTACCGGTATCGGTGTGGCGATGCTCACCCGGCCTGCGACGGCGCCGCAGCTGCTCGGGGTCGATTCGGCGGCCGCGGCCCGGATGAGCTGGAGCACCCAGATGCTGGGCGTGCGCGAGGTGGCGCTGGGTCTCGGCACCCTCGTCGCGCTGCGCCGAGGTGACGCCCGGGGGACGCGCGTGTGGCTCCTCGCCGGGCTGCTGTCGGACACCGTCGACGCGCTCGTGCTGACCGCGGCGACGGCCCGCGGGCGGGTGTCGCGGCCGGCCGGCGTCGCGGGCGCCGCGCTCGCCGGGGGAGCGGTGCTCGCACAGGTCGAGGCGCTGCAGCAGGATCCCGACGCCGTCCGCTGACTCAGGTCTGGTGGCACGCCCGCCGACAGATGCGGTACACCATCTGTCACATGAGTACCAGGAGGCGCGCCGTGCAGCACCGTCGCGAGACGGATCGCGCTGCGGTGCTGCGGGCACTCGCCGCGCTGCTCGTCGCCTGCGGCCTGGCCGGCACGGTGCTCGCGGCGTCCCGCGGCAAGCGGGACGTGGTCGCGGACGTGCTGCAGATCGCGCGCCAGCAGCTGGGGGACACCTACCAGTGGGGCGCGGAGGGGCCGGACCTGTGGGACTGCTCCGGCTTCACCTCGTACCTCTGGCGCGAGGTCGGGGGAGTCGAGGACATCCCGCGGGTGTCGCGCGACCAGCAGGCCTGGGCGGTGCCCATCCCGCGCGAGCAGCTGCGCCCCGGCGACCTGGTGTTCTTCGGCAACCCGGTGACGCACGTGTCGCTGTACGCGGGCATGGGTCAGCTCGTCGACGCGTCGTCCTCCGCCGGCAAGGTGCTGGAGCGCCCGCTGTGGTTCAGCGGGGTCGTCCGGTACGGGCGGGTGCCGCGCAAGGGGATGCACCGCGTGACGCCCTGGACGCCGGCACCGCTGCCTCCGCCGCCGGCCGCCGCGCCTGCCGGGGCCTCGCCGGCACGGCTGGTCCCGCTCAAGGGACTGCCCGCGCCCGACCTGGGCCCGGCCACCGGCGTGGCCCGCGGCGCCGCGCGCAACGCGCAGACGGTGCTCGGCTCGCGCACCTGGACCGACCTGGACCTGGTACGGGTTGCCTGGCGGCATGCCGGGGGGCGGCCGTTGCCCGGCTCCATGCCGGCGCTCGAGCAGACGTCGCTCGCGGTGCCGCTGCGCAGCGCGCGGATCGGTGACCTGGTGCTGTACGGCCGGCCCGCGTCGCACGTCGGGATCTACCTCGGGCACGGCTACATGATCGACAGCTCGCCGAGCCTGCGACGGGTGCTCGTCCGGCGCGTCTTCGTCAGCCCCACCGTGCGGCTCGTCCGGCCCGTCGGCTAGACCAGATCGGGCAGAATGCCCATGGTGAGCCCGAACCTGCGCACGGTGCTGTTCGCGGCCGTGCTGGGGTTGGCCCTCGGCGGCGGCGCGTTCGCGCTCAGCCGCGGCGGCGCAGACAGCACCCCGCGGTCGGAGGCCGCCGTGCTGCCGACGGTCGCGGCCTCGGGGTCTCCCTCCACACTGCCGCCCGAGTCGGCCGCCGAGCCCAACGGCCGCTACTACGCGGTGTTCCTGGCCGTCGCCCGGGACGCCAACGACCCGGACGTCGTACGGGCGCAGCGGCGGGCCACGGAGCTGGGCTACAACGGCGGGCTCGGCGACATCGACTGCACCGCCGGCGCGCGCAGCCGGCTCGGGCTGCCGGCGGCCGGTACGTACACGGCGTTCTCGGTCTTCTTCGACACGGCCGAGCTCGCCGGTCGGTTTGCCCGCGCGTACGGCACCGGCGTCGTCGGCACCGCACAGATCACCGCCGGCTGCCTCGACTGACCGGGCCAGGCCGCTAAGGGCTCTCACGCCGCAGTCGCCTTCGCCGATAATCGACACTATGTCAAGTCACCACTCAGTGCGCGGTGGGCGCCGGTCCCCCTAGGCCCACGAGCACCGTTCCGCACACAGACTGATCCACTCCGGCGTCCGGGTCGGCGTGGCGCCGCCGTGCGGATCAGTCCGTGTGCGTGCGTGCGGCCCGCGGACGCCGGCCGAGCGGTCAGCGGGCCGGCGCGCTCGGGATGACAGCGGCCCCGCCAGCGGTGCTGACGGGGCCGGTCGTACGACAAGACCTAGAGGGTCAGGAAGTCCTGGGTGGCGTAGAGCGTGCCGCCCGGCGTCCGCGCGATGCCGACGCCGACGTGCGTGAACGTCTCGCGCAGGATGTTGGCCTTGTGGCCGGCGGAGTTCATCCACATGGTCATGAACTGCTCCGGGCTGGTCGCGCCGTACGCGATGTTCTCGCCGGCGCCGCGCGCGCCACAGCTGCTCATCATCGGCGTCAGGCTCTGGTGCGAGAAGTCCGCGGTGTCGGCCATGTGCTGCGACCAGGTGCTGGCGAAGCCGGTGGCGCAGGTGGACACCTTCAGCGGCGCCAGGCCGGCGGCGGCGCGCTCCACGTTGATCAGGACGGCGATCCGCTGCGCGAACGTGACATTCGGGTCCACCACGGTGACGGCCTGCGTGGGTGCGGGAGCCACCACGGTGACCAGAGGGGCCTTGACCGTCCGCACGTGGTGCTTCCACGGCGCGCTCTTCGTCGCGCGGACGAGGGCGCCGGACTGGGGCGTGGTGTCGGCGTACGCGGCCGGCAGGCCGGTCCCGAGCAGGCAGAGGCCGGTCGCGGCAGTCACGGTGAGTGTCCGGAGGAGAGGCATGAAAGGTGTCTCGGCCGCTCCGCGCGGGCCTGTAGCGGCCGTTTGGGTGACACAGCGTGACATCCCGCTCCCCCGTACGCTGCAGCCGTGCTTCCTCCGGGCCGCCGCGCGCGTACGGCAGCGACCGTCGTCGGCGCGTCGCTGCTGCTGGCCGGGACGTTCTTCGGGCAGGACGACGCGTTCCCGTTCGGCCCGTTCCGGATGTACGCCACCCGCGACGACCCGGACGGACTGGTGGTGTCGACCAGGGTCGAGGCCGTCGACAGCACCGGCCGCCAGCTGGTCGTGCCCGACACGGCCACCGGGATGCGCCGCGCCGAGATCGAGGGGCTGGCCGGCCGGTTCCGCGACGACCCCGGGCTGCTGGCCGACCTCAGCCGCGCGCACGACCGGCTGCACCCGGACGAGCCCCCGTACGAGACCGTCCGGGTCGTCCAGCGGCGCTACCGCCTCCAGGACAGCCGCCCGACGGGCACCACCACCGAGACGGTGGTGGCGCAGTGGCAGCGCTGAGCAGCTGGCTGTTCCGGCCGGTCCCCCTGCGCCGGATCGCGCTGCTGCGGGTCGCCGCGTACCTGTTCGTCCCCGTCGACGTGCTGCTGACGACGCCGTGGGTGGCTGCGCACGCCGACGTCCCGCCCAGCCTGCACTCGCCGCTGCTGATCGAGCGCGTGCTGCACCTGCCCGCGCCCGGGCCGTGGGTGCACGTCCTGGAGTGGGTGCTCATCGCGGCCGCGCTGGTTGCCGCGACCGGCCGGCTCCCCCGCTTGCTGGGCACCGCCGTCGCGCTGCTCTACCTGGAGTGGATGGTCGTCGCGTTCTCGTACGGGAAGGTCGACCACGACCGCATCGGCTACCTCGTTCTGCTCGGCGCGCTGGCGACAGTCGGAAAGCGGTCGAGCGAGGAGGCGGCGGGCTGGGCGGTGCAGGTGACGACGCTCGCGGTGGTGGCGACGTACTTCCTGTCCGCGTTCGCCAAGCTCCGGTTCGGGGGCCTCGGCTGGCTCGACGGGGCGACCCTCACCCGCGCCGTGGTCCGCCGGGGCACCCCGCTGTCGACGCCGCTGCTGGACCACACGTGGGTGCTGCACGGCTTCCAGTACGTGCTGATGGCGGTCGAGCTGTTCCTGTCGCCGCTGCTGCTCGTGGACAGCAGGTGGCGGCCGCTGCTCGTCGCCGGCTTCTACGTGTTCCACCTCATGACGTTCCTGACGATCTCGATCGTGTTCCTGCCGCACTGCGTGGCCCTGCTGGCGCTGCTCCCCCTCGAACGGCTGTCCTTCTCGCGGCGTGGGCTGCCCGTGGTACGGGAAGCGCTGCCGGCATGAAGCCGCTCGCCGTGTTCGACATCGACGGTGTCCTCGCCGACGTCCGCCACCGGTTGCACCACCTGGAGAGCCGGCCGAAGAACTGGGACGCCTTCTTCTCGGCGGCCGTCGACGACCCGCCGCTGGCCGAGGGCATCGCGCTGTGCAAGGAGAGCGCCAAGGACTGCGAGGTCGTGTACGTGACGGGCCGGCCCGAGCGCTGCCGCCAGGACACGCTCGCCTGGTTCGCGCGCCAGGGGCTGCCGGAGGGGACGCTGTCGATGCGCGGCGAGGGCGACCGCCGGCCCGCGCGAATGGCGAAGGCCCAACTGCTCCGCCGGCTCGCCCGCGGCCGGACGGTGGCGGTGGTCGTGGACGACGACCTGCAGGTCTGCGCGGCGTACGAGAAGGACGGCTGGCGGGTGCTGCGCGCCACGTGGATGGAGTCGGCACCAGTGCTCGAGCAGGCGCAGGAGTCAGAGGGCCGGACCTAGCGCCCGCAGCACGGGCTCGGCCTTGGCGTGCGCCTCCGCCACCTCCTGCTCGGGGTCGCTCCCCCAGGTGATCCCGCCGCCGGCCCACAGGTGGACGCTGTCCTCGTCGGCGGCGACCGTGCGGATCGTGAGGCCGAGGTCCATCCCGCCGGCCCAGACGAACCCGAAGGCGCCCATCGCCGGCCCGCGCCCCACCGGCTCGAGCCCGGCGAGCAGCTGCGTCGCGGCCCGCTTCGGCGCGCCCGTCACCGAGCCGCCCGGCGCCACCGCCCGAAGCACGTCGAGCACCGTCGCGCCCTCGCGCAGCTCGGCGGCGACGGTCGAGTGTGCGTGCCACAGCCCGTTCCAGTCCTGCAGCTCGTACAGCCGCTCGACCTGCACGCTCCCGGTGACGGCGACCCGCGCGAGGTCGTTGCGCTCCAGGTCGACGATCATCACGTGCTCCGCGCGGTCCTTGGCGCTGACCCGCAGCTGCTCCCGGTCGCGGCTCGTTCCCTTGATCGGCTCCGTCGTGATCCGGCGCCCCCTCGTTCGCACGAGCTGCTCCGGGGACGCGCAGCCGACGGCCCACCCCTCCCCCGTGAGCAGGCCGCCGTACGCCGCCGGCACATCGGCCACCGCCCGGGCCACGTCGTACGGGTCGGACCGGTGCGGGGCGCTCCGGTGCCCCACGACGTTCGCCTGGTAGACGTCGCCGCGGGCGATCGCCTGCCGTACCGCGCTGACCGCGTCCGCGTGCTCGGCGTCGGTCCAGGACGTCCGCCACTCCCCCAGGACCGGCGCCGTCGCGGCCGGCGCGGGCTCGCCGCTGCGTTCAACCGCCACCGCGACCAGCTCCGGCACGTCCACCGGCGACGGGGCGGGCAGCGGCAGCCCCGCCAGCGCGGCGCACCCTGCCGCGCCCACCAGGACTGTTACGGCAACGTCACCGTGTTCGGCGCTCTGCGGGGTGGTGAGCCCCGTACCGTCGAGAAAAGCCGTCAGGAGTGCGGCCGGGTTCCCACCGTCCGCCGGGCGCCACTCCATCCGGTCGAGCTCGCGCAGCGGACCGCGCCAGCCGAACGGACGCCCGGGCGGTGCGCATCCGGGCCTACCAAATCCGTCCACAACCCCCCGTAGTGACCATGGGCATTCAGCCCTACAGCCCTGACACTGACGTGACGAACACCACAGCACGAACCCAACCCAGCGAAAGAAGCACGACGATGTGCCAGCACAGCCCGATCTGCCCCTCGGCCCAAGCCCCCGACCACGACGCCGCACGTGTGGTGTCCAGCCACCCTGAGCAGGGGTGGAGTCTTCTGTGCAACGGCGTCGTCGTCTTCGAGGACACCGGGGAGATCCTGCCCGACCGCCAGGTCGTCGCCCCGCACCGGCCCGGCTGCCGGCGCTGGTTCCCGATCGCCGCCTGACCCGCTCTGCCCCCAGCCCCCGCCGCCTTGCGACGGGGGCTTCGTGCTGCCTCGGGACTCCTACGCCTCCGGCCCCTCATACGCCTGCGGCGGTGGGCACGAGCAGACCTGGTTGCGGTCCCCGTACGCGCCGTCGATGCGCCGCACGGGTGGCCAGTACTTCGTGGCGGCCTTGAGCCCGCCCGGATAGGCCGCCGCCTCGCGCGCGTACGGGTGCTCCCACGCCGTCGTGGTCACGCTGGCGGCGGTGTGCGGCGCGTGGGCAAGCGGGTTGTCGTCCTTCGGCCAAGCGCCGCTCGCGACCTGCTCGATCTCGGCCCGGATCGCGATCATCGCCTCGCAGAAGCGGTCCAGCTCGGCCAGGTCCTCGGACTCGGTCGGCTCGATCATGAGCGTGCCCGCGACCGGGAAGCTCATCGTCGGCGCGTGGAAGCCGTAGTCGATGAGGCGCTTGGCCACGTCGTCGACGGTGACGCCGGTGTCCTTCGTGATCTGCCGGAGGTCGACGATGCACTCGTGCGCGACGAGCCCACCGCGGCCGGTGTAGAGCACCGGGTAGTGCGGCTGCAGGCGCTTGGCGATGTAGTTGGCGTTGAGGACGGCCATCTGCGTCGCGCGGGTGAGGCCCTCGGCGCCCATGAGCCGGACGTACGCCCAGCTGATCGGGAGGATGCCGGCTGAGCCGTACGGCGCGGCGCTGACGGGGCCGGTGACGTCCGGCCGCTCGGGTGCGAACGGGTGGCCGGGCAGGTACGGCGCGAGGTGCGCGCGGACGGCGACCGGGCCGACGCCGGGACCGCCGCCGCCGTGCGGGATGCAGAACGTCTTGTGCAGGTTGAGGTGGCTGACGTCGGCGCCGAACTTCCCCGGCTTCGCGAGGCCGACCAACGCGTTGAGGTTGGCGCCGTCGACGTACACCTGACCCCCGGCCTCGTGGACCGCCGCGCAGATGTCGGTGATGGTCTCCTCGAAGACGCCGTGCGTGCTCGGGTAGGTGACCATGAGCGCGGCCAACCGGGCGCTGTTCGCGTCGATCTTCGCGTGCAGGTCGTCGACGTCGACGTCGCCGGTCGGGGTGGTGCCGACGACGACCACCTTCATGCCGGCCATGACGGCGCTGGCGGCGTTGGTGCCGTGCGCGCTGGCCGGGATCAGGCAGATGTCGCGGTCGCTGTCGTTGTTCGCCAGGTGGTACTCGCGGATCGCGAGCAGCCCGGCGAGCTCGCCCTGCGATCCGGCGTTGGGCTGCAGCGAGCAGGCGTCGTAGCCGGTGATCTCGCACAGCCACCGCTCGAGGTCGGCGATCAGGCTGCGGTAGCCCTCCGCGTGCTTCGCCGGGGTGAACGGGTGCAGCCCGCCGAACTCGGGCCAGGTCACCGGCTCCATCTCGGTCGTCGCGTTGAGCTTCATGGTGCAGGAGCCGAGCGGGATCATCGTCCGGTCGAGCGCGAGGTCCTGGTCGGAGAGCCGGCGCAGGTAGCGCAGCATCGCCGTCTCGCTGTGGTGCGTACGGAAGACCTCGTGCGTGAGGAACGCGCTCTGCCGCCGGAGGTCCGCGGGCAGCCGGTCCGGCGTCTGCGCGTCCAGGGCGTCCCAGTCCTGCTGGGGCTTGCCGAAGACCTCGAGCAGCGTG
>JBHENF010000102.1:0-6558 GCA_046262175.1 Mycobacteriales bacterium | reverse complement strand
CCTCGAGGTCAACGAGTACGAGATCGTCGGGCTCATCGGCCCCAACGGCGCGGGCAAGACCACCGCGTTCAACTGCATCACCGGCTTCTACAAGCCCAACACCGGCACGGTGACCTACCGCGGCCAGGACGTCACGAAGGCGCCGCCGCACGTGAAGGCGAGCATCGGCTTCGGCCGCACGTTCCAGAACGTCGGCATGGTCAAGAGCGCGACGGCGCTGGAGAACCTCAAGACGGCTCAGCACGCCAAGGCGGGCTATGGCGCCGGCAGCGGCCTGGTCGGCGCCGGCTCAGCGTTGCGCGCTGAGAAGCAGCTGACCGCCAAGGCCGACGCGATCCTCGATCTGCTCGGGCTGGCGGACATCCGCAACAAGCGCGTGGGCGGTCAGTCGTACGGCACGCTCAAGCTGCTCGAGCTCGGCTGCGCGCTCGCGACCGACCCGGACGTGCTGCTGCTGGACGAGCCGACCTCCGGCATGGGGCCGGACGAGTCCGACGAGCTCGGGGAGCGCCTGCTGGTGCTGCGCAAGGAGTTCGGGCTGACGATCCTCGTCATCGAGCACCACGTACCGCTCGTGCTGCGCGTCTGCGACCACGTCTACGTCCTGAACTTCGGCCGGCTGCTCGCCGAGGGCAAGCCGACCTTCATCCAGACGCATCCCGAGGTGGTGGCGGCCTACCTCGGCGGTGAGGACCCCGAGGCGCTGGCCGCGACCCAGGAGACCGAGGAGGACGCCGCCCTCGACGCACAGCTCGAGGGGGCCGTCTCCGAGCCGGTGGCGACGCCTGTGCGGCGCGGCCGCAAGGCCGCTGAGGTCGTCGAGCCCGAGTCGTTCGAGGAGGACGTGGTCGCGCCCGTCGCCCCGGCCGACGAGGCCCTCACCGCGGAGGGGCTGGCCGAGGACGAGGTGCCGGCCGACGACAGCCCCACCGTCGCGCTGCGGACGTCGCGGCGCCGCAAGGCGCGCACTGCCGCGGAGGAGCGCGCCGAGAGGACGGCCGCTGCCTCCCGCCCCCGCCGGACCAGGAAGAAGACGCGATGAGCCTGCTCGAGGTGGACGGGCTGCGTACGGGATACGGCGCGCTGCCCGTGCTGCAGGGGATCTCGTTCTCGGTCGAGGAGGGCGAGACCGCCGTCATCCTCGGGCTCAACGGGGCCGGCAAGACGACGACCGTGAACTGCCTGGCCGGGCTGCTCCCGACCTGGGGCGGGGAGGTCCGCTTCGACGGCAAGAAGGTCTCCGGCCGCGACGCCCCAGGCATCGTGAAGGCCGGCATCTCGCTGTCGCCCGAGGGCCGGCGCGTGTGGCCCGGGCTGTCGGTGCTGAAGAACCTCGAGCTGGGCGCGTGGAGCCGCAAGGACCGCAAGAACATCGACCAGACCGTCCAGCAGGTCTACAGCTACTTCCCGCGCCTGGACGAGCGCAAGGACCAGCTGGCCGGCACGCTGTCCGGCGGTGAGCAGCAGATGCTGGCGATCGGCCGCGCCATCATGAGCAAGCCACGGATGCTGATGATCGACGAGGCGTCGCTCGGGCTGTCCCCGAAGCTGGCGCAGACGGTCTTCCAGGTCGTGTCCAAGATCAACGACGACGGCACCACGGTGATCATCGTGGAGCAGAACGTCGGCGTCCTGCCGTACGCGGACCAGGCGCTCATCATGGAGAAGGGCACGCTGACGTTCGACGGGCGCGGCGAGGAGCTGGAGAAGTCCGGCGAGCTCAAGCGCACCTACCTCGGCGACACCGAGGAGTAGCCGAGGCCGGCGCCCGCTGAGCCCAACCCGCCCAGTCGCGGCGCAGGCTGCGCTGCGCAACACGCCGAGTCGCGGCGCAGCCTGCGCTGCGCAACACGCCCAGTCGCGGCGCAGCCTGCGCTGCTGGTGGTGCCAGGACATCCACCTCGTGACGCATGGGCCCGCACGAGGCTGCTGTGGCGGCCCGGCGCGCGAGGTGGATGCATGCGACGCCTGAGCGGCCGGGAGCAGCAGAAAGGCCCGGCCCCGCTCGGGGACCGGGCCTTTCGACGTACGGTGCTAGCGGACGGTCACGTTGGTGACCGCGTCCTCCGGAGAGCAGACCCGGCACGGCTTCAGGTCGTTGGCGCGGGCCTCGGCCGGCGTCAGGTAGGAGGTCTCCTCACGGCCATCGACCAGCCGGCAGCCGGGGACGTGGTACGACGCCGTGCCGGCGATGACGAGCCCGGACGCGTCCTGGGGCGCGGGAGCCGCCGCCGCAGGACCGCCCCCGCCGGCGAGCACGGCGTCGGTGAGCAGGTCGAGCTTGGCCTCGAGCCGGGCCCGGTCCTCGCGCGCGCCCTGCACGACCAGCATGGCCGCGCCCAGGACGACGAGCGCGATGCCGATGAGCCCGCCGGAGATCAGGTACGGGACCTGGGCGAGGACCGTGAGCTGGCCGGCGGCACCGTTCACGCCGAGCCCGATGGCGATCAGGCCGAGGCCGGCGAGCAGCAGGCCGGCCTTGCCGCCGAACTTGCCGAACGAGAAGCCTTGCTGCTTCATGGTTCCCTCTTCCGCGCGCTGGGTGGTTGGTGTCCTGTTCGACGCCTGCCGATGATCTCCTGCCCGTCAACCGGGTGATCAGCGGCCTCGACGTCCGCGCCTCGCCCGCAGGTAGTCACTGACGACGTACTCGCCGAGTCGGGCCGGGTCGGGGGCGAACACCCGGCCGCCGTTGCGGGCCGCCAGGTGCTCGACGAACTCCACCAGCCGCGGCTCGTCGTCGAGCATGAACACGTTGATGGTCGCGCCGCGCCGGGTGATCCGCTCGACCTCCGCCATCGTCAGGGCGAGCGTCTCCGGCAGCGGCGGCCAGGAGAACTCCGCGTAGCCGTCCCGGCTCAGGTGTGCCGTGGGCTCGCCGTCGGTGACGACGAGGACCACGGGCTCGGCGTCCGGGTGCTTGGCGAGGTGGCGTCCGGCGAGCACGAGCGCGTGCTGCAGGTTGGTCCCCTGCACGCGCTGGGCATCCAGCCCCGCCAGCTGCTCCGGGCGCAGCACCTGGGCGTAGTCGCTGAAGCCGATGACCTCGATGGAGTCCTGCGGGTACTTCGTCGTCACGAGCGAGTGCAGCGCGAGCGCCGTCTGCTTGGCCGCGCCCCAGGTGCCGCGCAGCTCCATCGAGAACGACAGGTCGACGAGCAGCGCGACCGCCGTCGTCGTACGCCGCTCGGTCTCGACGACCTCGAAGTCGTCCACCTGCAGCCGGACGGTGCCGGAACCCGTCCCGCCGGAGGTGCGCAGGACGGGATCGCGCAGCACCGCGTTGCGGACGGTACGCACGACGTCCAGTGGCTGCTCGTCGCCGAACTCCCACG
The DNA here is from genome assembly GCA_046262175.1 of Mycobacteriales bacterium. Classification (GTDB taxonomy): domain Bacteria; phylum Actinomycetota; class Actinomycetes; order Mycobacteriales; family SCTD01; genus RYN-124. The sequence continues at coordinate 3,223 of JBHENF010000102.1, read as the reverse complement.
CGCGGCTCGCGCCGGTGATGTCACCCGCCGCCCCTGCGTCCTGCACGTCGTGCGCCCCGCGGCCGCGCGAGGCGAGGTCGGAGAACACCTTGCGCAGCGCCGTCGCACCGAGCCGCCGCACGGCCCGGGGGCTCAGCTCCAGCCGGCCGTGCGCGTCGCGCGTGAGGTAGCCCTGCTCGTGCAGCTCGCGCTCGATCCGTCGCAGGGCAGCCACGTCGTCCACGGCGCCGCGTCCGAGCGCGCGCTGGACCGCGCCCTCGTCGATGTCGTCGAGCGAGGCACCGGGGTAGTCCTGCCCGAGCGCCGACTCCAGGTCGTCCAGGTCCGCGAGCTCCTCCAGCGCCGTCGTCGCGTCGCCCATCCCCATGCCCTGCTCGCCGCGCATCCGCTCCTGGCCGCCCCAGGCGAGGTCCGGCCGCGCGTTGCGCAGCGCGTCGCCGAGCTGCGCCATCTGCGCCGCGAGGTCCATGTCCATCGCGCCCTGCAGGAGCTCGCCCAGCTCCTGCCGCTGCTGGGGCGTCAGCGAGTCCATTAGCTTCTGCTGGGCGGCGGCCCGCCGGGCCAGCTCGTCCACCAGCTCCTCGAGGTCGGCCGGTTGGGACGGGAAGAAGTCGCCGTGCTTGCTCATAAAGTCGTCGAACTGCTGCTGCGTGTGCTCGCCGCGTGCGTCCGCCTCCAGCATCGCGTTGAGGTCGGCCAGCATGTCCTTGACGGCCTGCAGGTCCTCGTGGGACGCGTTCTGCAGCGCCTCCTTCATGCCCTTGAACTGGCTGTCGAGGACCTCACGCCGCAGCAGATCGTCGATCTCGTCGTACTTCGCCTTCGCCTCCGGGCTGCGCCAGCCGTACGGCTTGAGCGCCTGCACCGCGCGGGCGGTGTCGCGCGGCAGGGTGTCGAGCTCCAGCTCGGCCATCCGTGCGGCATCGGACGAGTCCGGGAACAGCGCCGCCCTCTCCAGCTCGAGCGCCTCGTCCAGCAGGTCGCGCACCTCGTCGAGCGTCCCGTCGAGGCGGCCGCGCTTGCGCGCCTCGCGCTGCCGCTTGGCGACGGTGCGGCGCAAGTCGTCCAGCCCGCGCAGCCCGTCGGCGCCGCGCCGCAGCAGCTCACGCAGCGCCTGCCGCGGGGAGGCGCCCGCGAGGACGCGCTCACCGATCTCGTCCATGGCCGCCGCCACGTCGTACGGAGGCTCGAGCGGGTCGCGCCCGCCGGACCACGACCCATACCGGTACGCGGGCAGGCTCACCGCTCGTCCTCGCGACTGTCCAGGAACGCCTGGTACGCAAGCCTTCTGCGCAGCTTCGACGCGTCGCGGACCGGCCGCATGAGGGGCCGTACGACGACCACGTACACGACCGCCATGGCCAGCAGCAGCCACCAGTCCGACGCGCCCGCCGACGCCACGAGGAACGCCAGCACCAGGAACAGCGCGAACGTGACCAGCCCGGTGAGCAGCACCCGCCGGCGCAGGGCGGCCGGGTCGGGCGCGTCGTCGGGGGCGTCCATCAGCCGCCGTAGACCGTGCGGCCCGGCACCGCGTCCTTCGCCAACCGGCGGTTGAGGTGCAGCCCCTCCAGGGCGAACTCCAGCGCAGACGCGGCCAGCCCCGGCGATTCCTCCTCGATGCCGAGCCGGGCCAGCAGCTGCGCGAGCCCGGGCACCGTCCCGAGCCGCTCGAGCAGGTCGGCGGCCGGCACGAGGTCGCCGGTCTCCACCGTCGCGCCCTCGTCGAAGCGCGCCTGCAGGCCGGACAGGTCGACCCCCGCGAGGCGCGCGCGGAACGTGTCCGCGGTGGCTTTGCGGAGCAGGTGCGCGAGCACCTCCAGCTCGCGCCCCTCCTCGGCCGCCTCGAACTCGACCTTGCCGCGCGACGCGGGTACGACCGCCGGCAGGTCGCACACCCGCGCGACCGCAACGGCCTCACCGGTGACGGCGGCGCGGCGAACGGCGGAGGCCGCCACCGTCTCCGCCCCGGCGACCGCGAAGCGGGCGCTGACGCCGGAGCGCTGATCCACCTGCGCCGAGTCGCGGACCAGCCGGGTGTAGCGCGCGACGATCTCGAGCAGGTGGTCGGGCAGCACCGGTGCGGCATGGGTCGAGCCGGGCCAGCTGACGACCGCCTCCTGGCGGATCAGCGCGATCTCGTCGTCGAGCCGCAGCGGGTAGTGCGTCCGTACCTCGGCGCCGAACCGGTCCTTCAGTGGCGTGATGATCCGGCCGCGGTTGGTGTAGTCCTCCGGATTGGCGCTGGCAACGAGCAGCAGGTCGAGCGGCAGTCGCAGGCGGTACCCCCGGACCTGGATGTCGCGCTCCTCCAGCACGTTGAGCAACGCCACCTGGATGCGCTCGGCGAGGTCGGGCAGCTCGTTGATGCTGAACACACCGCGATTCGTGCGCGGGACGAGCCCGTAGTGGACGGTCTCCGGATCGCCGAGCGTCCGCCCCTCCGCCACCTTGATCGGGTCGACGTCGCCGATGAGGTCGCCGACGGAGGTGTCCGGCGTCGCGAGCTTCTCGCCGTACCTGCCGTCCCGTGCCAGCCAGCTGACCGGGGTCGCGTCGCCCTCGGCGGCGACGAGCCGCTGACAGCGGACGCAGACCGGCGCGTACGGGTGGTCGTTGATCTCGCAGCCGGCGACCACGGGCGTCCACGCGTCGAGTAGGCCGCCGATGGTGCGGATCAGCCGCGTCTTGCCCTGGCCGCGCTCGCCGAGCAGGACGAGGTCGTGGCCGGCCAGCAGGGCGCGCTCGACCTCCGGCAGCACGGTGTCGTCGAAGCCGAGGATGCCCGGGAACGCAGGATCGCCGACCGCCAGGCGCTCCAGCAGGTTGTCGCGGATCTCGGCCTTGACGCTCTTGTGCTGGTGGCCGCTCTCGCGGAGCGCGCCGAGGGTGCTGATGGTCGGTGCGCTCGTCACCCGTCCACGCTACGTCCGCCGTGGGCAGGCGTCACCCGCACAGCGCGGCGGCCAGGACGCCCTGCCACGGCACGTCCGGCAGTGGCCGACCGAGCAGGTCGGGGTAGTCGCGCAGCCGCAGTGGCACGATCCCGCGACGGTTGCCGTCGCGTACGTCCAGCAGTACCGGGTGGACGGCTGCATCGATCGCGTTGCAGTCCACCGCCTCGAACGTGAGGACCAGCGTCACGCCGTCGTCGAGCCGGAAGTCGGGCAGCGGCGCCGGGCCGACCCCCACCTGGCGGAAGTCGACAGCATCCCCCGACGCC
>JBHENF010000101.1:0-15842 GCA_046262175.1 Mycobacteriales bacterium | reverse complement strand
GCCGTGCCGAGGTGCGGAGGGGCGCCTGCAGCGGCACCGGCGACAGCGGCACGGACGCGGTGGCGAAGGCCCTGCCGCGCGGCGTCGGCGGGGTGACCGCGTTCTTCACCGACTTCCTCGGCCGCAAGGACCTCACCGTCGGGTTCGCCCTCGTGTCGGTGCTCGCGTCGCTGGCGTTCGGCGTGCTGCACGCGCTCGCGCCCGGCCACGGCAAGACGGTCATGGCGGCGTACCTCGTCGGGCAGCGGGGCACCCGCCGGCAGGCCCTGCAGCTCGGCGCCGTCGTGACGTTCACGCACACGGCGTCGGTGCTCCTGCTGGGCGCGCTGCTCACCCTCGGCACGCTGGCCGCGCCGGAACGGGTCGTGCCGCTGACGGAGGTGCTGTCGGGCCTGCTGCTGGCCGGGCTCGGCGTCTACCTGCTGGTCCTCGCCGTACGCAAGGTCCGGGGGCAGCGCAGCCAGCACGGACACGACCACGACCATCGGCACGACCACGACCACCCGCACGAGCACTCGCACGGCGGCGTCACGCACTCGCACGCGCCGGTACCGGACGGACCGTTGGGCTGGCGGACGCTGGCCGGCATGGGCATCGCCGGCGGCCTCGTCCCCAGCCCCTCGGCGCTCGTCGTCCTGCTGGGTGCGACGGCGCTGGGTCGCGCGTGGTTCGGGGTTCTCCTGGTGCTCGTCTACGGGCTGGGGATGGCGGTGACCCTGACCGCTGCCGGGCTGCTTCTGCTGCGCGCGCAGGACGTCCTCGACCGACGCGGCTGGACGCTCGGCCGCGGCCGTGACCTCGGCCGGCTGCTGCCCGTGCTGACCGCCTCGGTCGTGGTGCTCGTCGGGCTCGGCCTCGTCGTGCGCGGCGTCATGGTCGGCCGGACGCTCCTGTAGGAGCACGCAGCACCACGGCAGCGTCCGGCCCGGGTGCCGGCCACGCCTGCGGGTGCAGCAGCCCGGCCAGCAGTTCGACGCCCTCGACCAAGCGCGGACCGGGACGGGAGAAGTAGGCGTCCCCGTGTGCAGCGACGACAGTGCTCACGCCGGTCTGCGGCAGCACCAGCTCGGCGCCCTCGCGTACCGCGGTCGCGAGGTCGTGCCCGCAGGGCACGAACACGAGTACGTCGGGTGCGGCCGCAGCGATGTCGTCCCACGTGACGCGTACCGAGCGGCCACCGGCCTCGGCCAGCACTGGCGTCCCGCCCGCGATCTCGATCATCTCCGGCAGCCAGTGCCCGGCGTTGAACGGCGGGTCGGCCCACTCGAGCGCGAACACCCGCGGCCGCGGCCGGTCGGCGACCGCCGCCCGCACCGCTGCGAGCCTCGCCCGCAGCCCCGCGACCACCGGCGCGGCCGCCTCCGGACGCCCCGCCGCGAGGGCCACGGCCTCGATCCCGCCGAGCACCTCGCCGAGCGTTGACGGGTCCAGCGACACCACCTGCGCCGCGCACCCGAGCCGGCTCATGGCGGCGTCCACGTCGCCGGCCGGGACCGCGCAGACGGCGCACAGGTCCTGCGTCAGCACGACGTCGGGCGCGAGCGCCCGCAGCAGGTCGTCGTGCAGCCCCGTCGTCGGCGGCCCACCGGCGGCAGCGGCCACGACCCGCTGCTCGATCTCCGCGGACGTCGCGGCGGGCGGAATGCTCGACCACGACACCCGCGGCAGGGTCGCGACCTCCGGCGGCCAGGTGCACTCGTGGGTGACGCCGACCACCTGTGCGCCGAGCCCCAGCGCGTACGCCATCTCGGTCGCGGACGGCAGCAGCGACACGATCCGCGGGGCGGGCGTCAGCGGCGCGTATGCGAATCCCTCCCGCAGGACCGTCGCCCCGACCGTCACCGGCACCGGCACCGAGAAGTCCGGCGACCACGTGACGAACGTGTGCAGCTCGCCGTTCTCGCCGCAGGGATCAGCCGTCTCGGGCAGGTCGCTGAGCAGCTCCAGGTCGTACGAGCGTCCCGCCACCTCGGCCGGCACCTGCGCAATGTCGACGCAGGTCACGACGGCGCGGATGCCGCGCTCCAGCAGCTCGTGGGCGAGCGCATCCGTCGGTCGCTCCCAGAGCGGGAAGATCGGCGTCAGTCCGCTCCCCTCGAGGGCCTGCTCTCGGTAGGCACGGATGTCGGCGAGGAACAGGTCGCCGAACACCACAGCCGTCACGCCGTCCGCGACCGCCCGGGCGAACGCCGCACCCGTGCGCTCCTCGTACACCTCGTTCGGGCACGGCCACGGCAGGTCGACCACGTGCAGCGGCAGGCCGAGCGCACGCGCCTGCGCTTCGACGAGCGGCAGCGGTACGTCGTGCATCGCGACCCGGCCCGAGGTGGTCGTCGTGAGCAGCCCCACGACGTCGAGCTCGCCGCCCCGCCGCACCTCCGACAGGGCGAGCGCGCTGTCCTTGCCGCTCGACCAGCTCAGCCAGGCGCGCGTCATGCGTCCACCTCGTACGGGCAGTGCCGGCAGCCGTTGCCGCAGCACGCGCCCCGGCGCGCGAGGAAGGCTGCGGTCAGGACGAACAGCCCGGTCGCCGGGTCGCGGTAGCCGGCCAGGTCGTGCGCCAACGCGGCCGCGTGCTCAGCGAGGATCTCGGTGCGCCGCGGCGCGTCGAGCGGCAGGCGGGACAGCGCGGGTTGTTCGAGCGGACGGTCGGCGAGCGGGAGCTGGCGCACGTGGCCACGTTAGGAGGTGCGGCCCTAGCCTCGCGCCGTGAACGTGTTCCGCTCACTAGGACTCCGGGCGCGACGCGCGTCGCGGGCGGACGGGGCCGGCGAGAGCGGGCTGGCGGCGCTGCTGACGGTGCACGGCCTGCACGCCGCGGGGGACGCTCTCGTCACGGTTGCCCTGGCCGGAACGCTGTTCTTCTCGGTCCCGGTCGGGGAGGCACGGGGACGCGTGGCGCTGTACCTGGTGCTGACGCTGCTGCCGTTCGCGTTCCTCGTCCCGGTTGCCGGGCCGCTCCTGGACCGCTTCCGGCACGGCCGGCGCAACGTCCTGGCGCTGGCCACCGGTGGCCGCGGGCTGCTGACGTGGGTGATGGCAGGCAAGGTCGCGGGGCTGGGGCTGTACCCGCTGGCGCTCGGGGTGCTGGTGCTGTCGCGCGCGTACGGCGTGGCGAAGAACGCGGCGCTGCCGAGGGTCCGGCCAGCGCAGCTGGGGCTGGTGTCGACGGCGGCGCGGCTCAACGTCGCCGGCACGGTCGGGACCGCAGTCGCCGGTGCGATCGGCGCGGGCCTGTCGGTCCTGCTCGGGTCGGCCGCCGTGCTGTACGCGGCGAGCGCCGTGCTCGTCGTTGCGGGCGTCCTGGCGATCCGGCTCCCGGCGCAGGTGGACGAGCCGGCGCAGGGCCCCGCCGAACGGCTGCGGGGACGGGCGCGGCTGCGGGAGGCGCCCGCTGTCGTACGCCGCGCGCTCGCCGCAACTGCGGGGATCCGCGCGCTGCAGGGGCTGCTCACCCTCTTCCTCGCTTTCCTGCTGCGCCAGCAGGGCGCGTCGAAGCTGCAGCTCGGGCTCGTCCTCGGTGGTGCCGCCGTGGGCGCGCTCACCGGCACGGTGGGGGCCGCCCGGGTGGCCGGGCTGTCACCACGACGGCTGCCGTACCTCGCCGGCGTTCTCGCTGCGCTCGCCTGCGCGGCCGCGGCTCTGCACGGCTCGACGGCGATGATGGCGCTTGCCGCCGGCGCGAGCGGACTGGCCGGCGCGAGCGCGAAGTTCGGTCTGGACGCGACGATCCAGGGTGCCGTCCCACCGGCCGCGGTGAGCACGACCTTCGCCCGGTCCGAGACGCTGCTGCAGATGTCGTGGGTCGCCGGCGCAGGGCTCGCGCTGCTGCTGCCCATGCGGAGCTGGGCCGGGTTCGGCGCGGGCGGGCTCGTCGTCGTGGCCGGTCTTCTCGCGACGCGACGCGCCGCGCCGGACGTCGCGGTCAGGCGGCCTTGAGCCACTCGACGAGCCGGTCGGGCGGCTCGTTCTTGCTGATGAAGCCGTTGCCGCCCGCCGAGAGCACGTCCTGCTCGATGTCCTCCGCCATGCTCCACATGACGATCCGCGCGTCGGGACACTGGGCTCGAAGCCTGGGTAGCGCCTCGAGGCCTGTCATGCCGGGCATCTCGTGGTCCAGGACGATCAGGTCTGGGCAGTCGTCGCCGGTGAGCGCGATCGCCTCGAGCCCGTTGTGGGCCACCGCGCGGATCCGGAACGATCGCTCCCGGCGCAGGACGTGGGACACGACGTTGCGCGCCGTCGCGTTGTCGTCGACGATCAGGACGCTGCGGGTCTTGCGCGGCACCGCGGCCTCCTCGGGTAGATCAACATCCTCAGGTTGTCCGCTCGGCGCCCGCGCTGCATGACGCGGACGCACTGTTCTGGTGTGGTGCTTCGGGTTCCTCGGACACGGTCCCGCCCCGCAGGAGGCGGTCCGCTGTGCCGACGCCTGCTGCGCGAATGTCGACGGTGACGGTGAAGGCGCAGCGCTCGTGTGCCTGCAGGAAGCGGCGCATCTCGAGCAGCAGCAGCTCGGTGTCGTCGCCGCCAGGCAGCGTCACGGACCGTCTGCAGTCCTCGCAGCGCACGTGCGCGCGCCCGTCTCCTGCCGTTTCGTCCATACGGGCAGGCTCACACGCTCGGTATGGGCGGCGCATCACCCGCCCGACATGGTCCTTCCGCATCCCCGAACCGGAACGAGTCAGCGACGCAGGTAGTGCGAACGGGCCATCGACTGCGGGTCCACCACCGGCTCGCTTCGACGGCGGTGGGGCAGCCGGGCCTGCGCCGGCCGGTGGGGCAGCTCGCACAGCAACCGCGGACGAACTGCCCAGAGCGTGAGAACGCGCGTTCCGCCTACAAGGAGCCGCGGGTAGTCGATACTCAGAGGCACGAGGTCGCTCGTCTGCGGCACCTCCTGAAAGAACGTAGTGACTGGTTGCCGTGAGCACGCCGCCCGTCCATGTCCCGCGCAGGACGCGCGGCCTGTCGCTGCGCGCGAAGGGCGCTGCCGTGGTGCTGCTGCCGGTTCTCGCGATGATCGGCACCCTCGCCGGGATGGTGTCGGTAGAGGCCGATGCCCGGCGGCAGGACGACGCGGTGACGCAGACCGTGGACGTCGGCCGCGCGACGAGCCGGGTCCTGCAGCTGCTCGTCGACGCCGAAACGGGTGAGCGCGGCTATGTCGCCACCGGTGACCGTCGGCTCCTCGAACCTGAGGCGGCCGCTCGGGCCGAGATGCCGCGCGCCCTACGCCAGGTCGCCGTGCTGCTGGACCGGCAGGTGGGCTCCGAGCCCGGCGGCAGAGCGCTCTCGGCGCAGGTGGATGTCGACCTGCGGCAGCTGGAGGCTCTGGGGCAGCTCGCACCCGTTCGCGAAGCGGACCGGCGCAAGGTCGCTGCACTCATCGTGGACGAGAAGGCGACGACCGACGACGTCCGGGCCCGGATCAGCTCCTTGCTCGCGTACGAGGCGACGCGAGAGCGGGCGAGCGAGCGTGCAAGGGCGAGATCCCTGCGGCGCGCCAACCAGCTGACCGGGCTCCTCGCGGCTATCGGCCTCTTCGGCGGCGTAGGCGGATCTGGGCTCTTGATGTCACGGCTCGTCCGGCGTATCCGGCTGGTCGAGGGCAACGCGCGGCTGCTGGCGCAGGGGCAGCCCCTGTCGGCTGCGGCCGAGGTCGGAGCCGACGAGATCGGCTCTTTGGCGCGTGCGCTCGAGGAGGCCGGCGACCTCATCGCCGCGCAGCGACGCAGGCTGCAGCTGGCCCTGGAGGTCGGGCGGATCAACGTCTGGGAGCTCGACGCCGACGACCGGATGCGGATGCACGGCGACCGCGCGAGCGGCTACGGCCCGACGCTGGAGGCCGGCCTGTCGACGCTGCGGCCCGCCGACGCCGCCCTCGTCCGCGAGTGCGTGCGGCGCGCCCGTGCCGACGGCACCGCGCAGGACTACGAGGTGCAGTCCTTGCTGGAAGCGCGGTGCTTCGCGGGGCGGGTGATGTTGGCGCCCGAGGGGGAGGTGATCGCGGTGTCCGTCGACGTCACCGCTCTGCGCGTGGCCGAGCAGGAGCTGCGCGAACTCGATGCGCGGCTGGCACGGGAGGCCCTTGCGGCCAGCGAACGGCGCGGACACCATGACGCCCTGGTCATCAGCGCCGCCGCGGAAGGAATCGTCGCAGTGGATGCGGCCGGGGTGTGCACGTCCGCGAACCCGACCGCCGCGCGGCTGCTCGGGTGCGAGGTGGCGGAGCTGGTGGGCCGCGATCTTCACGCGCTGTGTCATCACTCTCGGGCCGATGGCGCGCCCTACCCGGCGGAGGTGTGTCCGATGAGGCGGGCAGCGGAGCACGGTGAGTTCCGCAGAGTTGACGACGAGGTGTTCTGGCGGCGCGACGGCACGCGGCTGCCCGTCGCATACTCGGTCTCGCCCCTCAGTGAGGCAGGACGCCTGCGGGGCGCGGTGGTGACGTTCAGCGGCATCACCGACCGGCGGCGGGCGGACGCGGAGCTGGAGCAGTCGGCCGCCGCGCTACGGCAAGGCATCCGCGCCGGCGACATGGTCCTGCACTACCAGCCCAAGGTCGATCTCGAGACCGGCGCGTGTGCGGCGGTGGAAGCCCTCATCCGGTGGCAGCGGGAGGATCGGCTCGTCTACCCGGACGAGTTCATCTCGGTCGCCGAGCGCGGTGGAGTGATCAGCGAGCTCACCGAGTGGGTGGTCGCGCAGGCAGCGCTCCAGGCAGCGAACTGGAACGCGACCGGTCTGCACCTGCGCGTCGCCGTCAACCTGTCGGCACTGTCGCTCACCGACGACCACATCGTCGAGGTTCTGCGGCAGGCTGCGCTCGGTGCGAAGATCCCGCTGTCCCAGCTCGAGGTCGAGATCACCGAGTCGGCGGCGGCGGAGAACCCCGACATCGTGGTCGGGGTGCTCGCTCAGCTCGCCCGCTTCGGGGTGCACACGGCCATCGACGACTTCGGGACCGGGTTCTCCTCGCTGAGCTACCTCAAGCAGCTGCCCATCTCGACCCTGAAGATCGACAAGTCGTTCGTCATGAACATGCCGCAAGACACCCGCGATCAGGCCATCGTCGCTTCCACCGTCCACCTGGCCCACAGCCTCGGCATGACCGTCGTCGCCGAAGGTGTGGAGAACGACCTCGTGCTGCGCCAACTGCGCCACGCCACCTGCGACACCGGGCAGGGCTACCACTGGACTCGCCCCGTGACCGCCGACGACCTTGCGCGCTGGCACGTGGCCAACCGCAGGCGGTGACCGGGGCGGTTCGGGTTGCACGAACACCCGATGCCGACGCCGCAGCGCGAGGGTGGCCGCCCCAGCAACGCCACGGCAAGGCCCGACGAAGGCTCCTCGACCTGCCTGCTACGACACGGCGGCGCCGGGCTCGCACGCGCCGGCGTCATGATCAGCCTGGAAGACGGCGAGCTGCGCGTCGACCGCCTGCCCGTCGTCGAGCGGCGCGACGGACTGGCACTGGTCGCAGTACAACGAGGGCTCGCCGTTCGGCGAGCGGAGATGGACGGCCACGACCGGCGTGTACCCGCGCCGCGACGCGGAACACCAGGCGGCGCGTCCACCGCGGGCGGCCGGCGATGGCCTGAGCCGCTGTGCCGCTCTGCGGGAAGCAACCGTCAACGTCGCCACAGCTCGTTCCGACGGTGCTTGCCTCCAGAGCGGATCGGGTCGGCTTCGGGTCGGTCTGGCCCCCGATGATCATGCCGCAGCGAACGACTGGAGGGGCGGCCACCGACGGCGCTCCGCTGAGCACGCGCCCGGATCCACCCAGGCGCGAACGACCCCTGACAGTTGTAGCCCCGGTCGAGCAGCTGCTGCCAGCGCCGCCACCACCCGCGCAAGGTGATCAGGGCTGCCGCTAACGTCCTGCACCACCGTCATGGTGATGTTGCTAGGTGGCCTCAACGAGATGACTCGGTGGACCCGCTGTTCCGCCGGCGCGGGCAACCATCGCCTTGTCGCCGGAGCAACATCTGTGGATAAGCCGGGACCGACGCACGCGCGAGCAGGGTGTCACGGACGTACGCCAGCAACGCCGGGTCAGGTCACGCTGGTCCGCGTGAGGCCCGCCGCGTCGCGAAGGCAGACGGGTGGGGCCGGAACAGCTGCGGTGCGCCGCCGCGGTGCGCGGCCTGCGACGAGTGGAAGCCGTTCCGGCAGGGCGCGCCCAATGCCGTCGCTGTCCAAACTGCGCTGGCCAGAACGTTCAGAACGCTGAGCGAGCGCGCTAGGGGACAGGCGCGTTTGACACCGGCCCGCGTCTACTCAAGCCGACAGCGGCGACAAGCTCAGGCCAAGCCCTTCAGCACGAGGTCCAGCCCGGCGCGCGGGCTGCCGAGACCGGTCACCGTGTCGTAGCCAGGACCTGCGGTACACACCGCGCCGCAGCTGCCGTTGCTGCCGCTGACGATGTCGGCGAGCGTCCCGGACGGGTAGAGCGCTGCGTGCAGTGGCGCACCCCCGGCGCTGTTGGCAGCGACGAGCGGACCCTTGCCGGCCGCCTTGCGCAGCTGGTTGCTGACGGCGAGCACGCCGGACCACTGCGGAGCGCCGGCGCTGGTGCCGCCCATCTGGAACCAGCCGGACTGGTTCTGGTACGTCGTGCTGCTGAAGGTGGGGAACCCGGTCGCGGGATCTCCGTCGTACGACACGTCAGGGATGGCTCGCCGGGGGGCCGACAGGCCAGACTGGAAGCTGGGCTTCGCGGTGTAGAGACTCACCCCGCCACCCGATCCGCTCCACGCGACCTCGGAGGTGACAGCGCCGGCGCCGTCGAGCCCGAGCGAGGTACCGCCGACCGCGAGCGCCCACGGGCTCGTCGCGGGGTACAGCCCGGGGTTGCCGTTGTCACCGGTGGCGAAGACGCACACGCCCGTCGTGAGCTTGCAGCGGTAGTCCTGCTGGCCCTGCGTGGAGTACTCCGCCGTGCCGTAGCTGTTGCTCAGGACGGTGACCCCCGCCAACTTGGAGGCGTACGTGAGCGCCGTCAGGAGGTTGCTGAGCGCGCTGGAGCTGGCCTCCACCAAGATGATGGCGGCACCGGGCGCGACGGCGTGCACCCATTCCACGTCCAGTGCGGTCTCCAGTGCCCAGCCGCCGTCAACCGTGGGGAACTTAGTGCCGCCCGTCTGGTTGACCTTCTTGAACGACGGCGGAGCGGGCAGGCCGAACTTCTGGTTGAAGGTGGCGAGATCGTTCACGATGTTCGGCGCGTCGTAGGCGCTGATGACAGCAACCGTCTGGCCGGCTCCGGTACCCGAGAGCCCGAGGTAGCCGCGCACCTGCGCCGGCGTGTAGCCGGTGGCCGTCGTGCTGGTCAGCAAGGCCGTCGCGTCAGGCCGGGTGCCGAACACCTTCAGGCGCAGCGGGTGTGAGACTCCGCCGGACACGCGTGTCTGCACGACCGCCACCGACGTCGGCGTGGCAGCCGTCGCGGAACGCGCACCGACGCCGCCGCCGCTCAAGCCCAGACCCAACACCAGTGCGGCCAGCGCCAGCAGCGGGGTGGGGCGGGGGCGGCGGCGCGCGGACATATCGACGACCTGTCTCGGCGACGTACCTCGTTGCGCCCTGCCGCGAGTGACCGGAACGTAACAGACCGTTGTGGCTCCGGCAAGAGAGCAAGAGAAACAACCTATGCCTTGCGCTTGCTCACACCGAGTGCCATCCTGACGACCTTCCGTGAGCCCGCACTTCGCCGGCCTCACCCCTGCCGAAGAGGTACGCGATGTCGCGACTGTCCGTGATCCGGTTGACCGTGCTTGCCACCGTGACCAGCACCGCCCTCGTCGGGCTGAACGCTCTTGCGCTCGGATCGGCCGACGCCGACGAGTCCGTTGCCCCCGTGCAGCCCGTGTATGGCCCCTACTACACCCCGCTGCCCGTGTACGGCCCGCCTGCTTCGCCGGGTCGCAGCGCGCTCCACTCGGTGGTGGCCACCGACCACACGGGCCGGAAGCTCGGGTAGCAGGCGCCACCCGGCATGCCCACCCCCGGGCGTTCGTCGCGATGGTTCTCGCTGTACATCACGCTCGTTGCTGGACTCGGCACGGGGCTGCTGGTCAGCGCTGCCAGCCTGCGGCTGCCGACCGCGCTGCCGAGGGTAGACGCTGCCTTCGTCGTGCTGGCGGTGCTCGTCGTTGCTGCCGAGCTCCGTCCGATCACCGTGCGCGGGCGGCTGGTCGCGGACAAGGTCAGCCTGTCGGGAGCGTTCATCTGCGCCCTGCTCCTGCACTACGACTGGTCGCTGGTCCTGGCTGTGCAGGCTCTCGCGTCCCTCGCCGATGACGCTCGCGCACGCACTCCGTGGCGGACGGCGCTGTTCAACATCGGTCAGTACTCCGTGTCACTGGCCGCAGCGAGCGCGGTGCTGGTCGCCTTGGGCCGCCCCTCACCCGGCGCGCTCGACCTCCGTAGCCTGGTCGTGGACCTGGCTGCATGCGCCGTCTTCTTCGTCCTGAACACCGAGTTGCCAGGGATCGCCTTTGCTCTGCACGACCGGGCACCGGTGCTGCGCTCCATGCTGGCCGAGCTGCCGTTCCAGCTGTCCGTCAACGGCGTCGTCGTGGCCATGGCGCCGCTCGTGATCGCCGTGGCGGAGGACAGCCTCTGGCTGGTCGCGCTGCTGATCGTGCCGGTGGTTGCGGTGCACCGGGGCGCGGTGTCCGCTCTCGAGCGAGACCATCTCTCCTCGCACGACCGCGTCACCGCGCTGCCGAACCAGATCGCGTTCCGCGAGGGGCTGGTGCACCACCTCGAAGCCGCCGCCGCTAGCGAGCGGCACGTTGCCGTGCTGGTGCTGGGCCTGGACCACTTCGCCGACGTCAACCACACGCTCGGCCACGTCGCAGGTGACGAGCTGCTGCGGCAGGTCGCGGAACGCCTCCGAGCAGCCGTTCCCGAGGATGCGCTGGTCGCCCGCTACGACGCCGGTGGCTTCCTGATCTCGCTGCCCGACCTGGAGTCGCCGTGGGCGGCCAGCGGCTGCGCCGAGGAACTCCTCCAGCAGTTCCGCGACCCCTACGCGCTGGTTGAGTCCGCCTTCGCCGTACGCGCCAGTATCGGGCTGACCGTGTCGCCCCTGCACGGTACAGACCCCGACGACCTCGTCCAGCACGCAGAGGTGGCCCGCGACATCGCCCGCCGGACGCGGTCTGGTCTCGAGGTCTACAGCGCTGACCGCAACGCGTTCACCGCGCGTCGGCTCGAGGTCCTTCGCTGCCTCGGGCCGGCCTTGCGCCGTCGCGAGATGGCAGTTCACTTCCAGCCGCAGGTGGACCTGGCGACGCGGGCGATCACCGGGTACGAAGCACTGCTGCGCTGGGAACATCCAGTGCTCGGCACCGTCCCGCCAGACGAGTTCGTCGCGTTGGCCGAGCACGCCGGGATGATGCAGGCCATCACCGAGTACGTGCTCGACGAGGCCTTACGGCGAGCGGCGGAGTGGCGCGCGCGGGGGTCCGACGCCACTGTCTCGGTCAACGTCTCCGCGAGTGTCCTGCAGGATCCCAGCTTCCCGGCGGGTGTCGCCCGTCGGCTCGCCCTGTGGGGCGTCCCGAGCAGCGGATTAGTCCTCGAGCTGACTGAGACAGCCGTGATGTCGGACCCCGAGCGCTGCCAAGCAGTGATGAGCGAGCTCCGGGCCCTTCACATCGGGTTGTCGCTGGACGACTACGGGACCGGCTACGCGTCACTCGCCTACCTCACGACCTTGCCGGTCGATGAGATCAAGATCGACAAGAGCTTTGTCATGGGGATGGAGGACAGCGGCACCGACCGCCTGGTCGTGCGGTCCACGCTCGAGCTGGCTCGAGAACTCGGGCTGCGGGTGGTCGCTGAGGGCGTGGAGTCCGCCGGCCTCGTGGCGACGCTCACCTCGTACGGTTGCCGAACCGGCCAGGGGTACCACTTCGGCCGAGCGGTCGCTCCCGAGGACCTGGTTCTGCGCCTGCCGTGCACGGGATAGGTCGCGGCAGATCAACCGTGCGCCCCCGTCTGCGCCCCACCGTGCGCTCGGAACCGGCTGGGCCCAACTAGGGCGCGAGACCTCGCAGAACACCTGACAGCGCGACGGCCCCTGACTGCGCTTCGCAGGTCAGGGGCCGCTTTCGCAGGTGGTGGCGGGTGAAGGGTTCGAACCTTCGTAGGCTGAGCCGGCAGATTTACAGTCTGCTCCCTTTGACCACTCGGGCAACCCGCCTTGGTGCGCGGGAGACGATAGCAAGGAGCGCAGCGTGGCCGACCCGTCGTTCGACATCGTCAGCAAGGTCGATCGGCAGGAGGTCGACAACGCCCTCAACCAGGCTGCGAAGGAAGCCGCGACGCGCTACGACTTCAAGGGAACGGGCGCCGAGATCGCCTGGTCCGGCGACAGCATCGTGATCAAGGCCTCCTCCGAGGAGCGCTGCGCGGCGCTGCTCGACGTGTTCAAGGAGAAGCTCGTCAAGCGCTCGATCTCGCTCAAGACGCTGGAGGCCGGCGAGCCGCAGCAGTCGGGTAAGGAGTACCGACTGACGGCGACGGTGTCCGAGGGGATCAGTCAGGACAACGCGAAGAAGGTCGCGAAGGTCATCCGCGACGAGGGCCCGAAAGGCGTGCAACCGCAGATCCAGGGTGAGCAGCTGCGCGTCAGCGCCAAGAAGAAGGACGACCTGCAGGCGGTCATCGCGATGCTCAAGGGCAAGGACTTCGACTTCGCCCTGCAGTTCACCAACTACCGCTGAGCTGCTACCTCGGATAGCCCGCCATGGCCTCGAGGCGGGCGATCCGGTTCGGCATCGGCGGGTGCGTGCTGAACAGCCGCGCCATCCCGGCGCCGCCGCGGAACGGGTTCGCAATCATCAGCGAGCTCGTCGGCGCGAGCTGCGGGTTCTCGACCAGCGGCCGGCGCTGCGTCCCCATCTCCAGCTTGCGCAGCGCGCTGGCCAGCGCGAGCGGGTCGCCCGTGATCTGCGAGCCGCTCGCGTCGGCCTGGTACTCGCGGCTGCGGCTGATCGCCAGCCGTACGACCGTCGCCGCCACCGGACCCAGGAACGCGAACAGCAGCCCGCCGAGCAGCCCCGGCCCGTCCTCGTCGTCGCGGCCGCCGAAGCCGCCGAAGAAGGCGGCCAGCTGCGCCATGTGCGCGAGGAACGTGATGACCGTTGCGAGCGTCGCCGCGACGGAGCTGATGAGGATGTCGCGGTTGCCGACGTGAGCCAGCTCGTGGCCGAGGACGCCACGCAGCTCCCGCTCGTCCAGCAGCTGCAGGATCCCCTCGGTGCAGCAGACCGCGGCGTTGCGTGGGTTGCGGCCGGTTGCGAAGGCGTTCGGCGCCTCGGTCGGGCTGATGTACAGCCGGGGCATCGGCATCCGCATCGCGGCGGCCAGCTCAGCGACCGTCGCGTACAGCCTCGGCTGCTCGACCTGGCTGACGGGGTAGGCGCGCATCGAGCGCAGGGCGAGCTTGTCGCTGTAGAAGTACGAGAAGCCGTTCACGCCCAGCGCGATCAGCAGCGCGAAGACGAGGCCGCCCGGGCCGCCGATCAGCCGGCCGGCGAGCAGGATCAGGCCGGTCATGCCGCCGAGCAGGGCGACCGTCTTCAGCCCGTTGTGCTGGTGCACGTCTTCCTCCGTACGCGTGGAACGTCCGCCCGGCTCAACGCTCCGCCTCGGGCGCGCGTTCCAGCGCGGGGGGCGCCGGGACGCTCCACATCCACTCGCGCAGCTGGTCCCGCTCGTGCACGAGCGCCTTCGGCTCGTCGCCCGGGTAGTCGTACTCCGTCGTCCAGAACAGCGCGTCGAACGGGCACACCTCGACGCAGATCCCGCAGTACATGCACAGCGACCAGTCGATCGCGAAGCGGTCGAGGACATGGCGCACGCGCGGCCGCCCCGGCCCCTCGACGGTCTCCTTGTGCGAGTCGATGTAGAGGCACCAGTCCGGGCACTCGCGAGCGCACAGCATGCACACCGTGCAGTTCTCCTCGAGCAGGCCGATGGCGCCACGCGAGCGCGGAGGCAGGTCGGTCATGGCCAGCTCCCCGGGAGCGGCACGCCGAGCGGCAGGTTCTTGCGCCGCGCCGGCACGACGTCGGCGTCCGACTCGCCGGGCTCCTTCGCGCCGGGCCACGGCCGGACGACGCGCGCGCCCAGCACGAAGTCCTTGCGCAGCGGGTGGCCTTCGAAGCTCGCGGGCAGCAGCAGCGGCGCGAGGCCGGGGTGGCCGTCGAAGCCGATCCCGAACAGCTCCGCGGTCTCGCGCTCGTGCCACCCGGCGCCGGCGAACACACCGGCCAGCGACGGCACCCGAGGGTCCTCGCGAGGGCACCGCGTGCGCAGCATCAGGCCTTGGCGGTCCTCGACCGACCACAGCCGAAGCACCACGGCGAAGCCGGCGTCTCGCTCGTCCACTGCCGTGAGAACGTCGAAGTACGTGAGGCCCAGCTCGTCCCGCGCGACGGTCGCGGCCCTGGCCCAGTCCTCACGCGGCACGTCGACGGTCGTCTGCCCGTACGAGGTGCTGAGCGTTCCGCCGAGCACGTCGACGTTCACGCGGGCAGCCGGTCCTGCAGCTGCAGGAGCCCCTGCAGCAGAGCCTCCGGCCGCGGCGGACAGCCGGCGACGTAGGCGTCGACGGGCAGCACCTGGTCGACGCCCTTCGTGACGGAGTAGCTGTCCCAGTACGGGCCGCCGGTGTTCGCGCATGCGCCGAAGGACAGCACCGCCTTCGGCTCCGGCAGCGCGTCGTACAGCGTGCGCACCGCCGGCACCGCCTTGTCCGTGACGGTGCCCGCGACGACGAGCACCGACGTCCGGCCAGCGGGGCCGGCGAGCCGGCGGACGAGGGAGCTGTCGCTCATGGCGGCCGCGACGAACTCCACGGCGCAGCAGGCGAGACCGAGGTTGACCACGGTCAGCTCGTACGACCGCCCGACGGTGAGGACGAACCGAACAGGCTCCACCGCGTCAACCGGTACGGGCGAGGACGAAGTCGGTCAACGCCAGCAGCGCGTCGCGCGCGGGACCCCCGGGCAGCCGGCCGGCCACCGTGCGCGCCTCGTCGACGTACGCCTCCAGCCGAGCTCGCGCAGCGTCCATGGCCGGGTGCGCCCGGAGCAGAGCCAGTGCGTCGGCGAGCCGTGCGTCGTCGGCGAGGTCGCCCGCCAGCAGCTCGCGCAGCCGCGCGCTGGAGGCGTCCTGGTCGGCGAGGACCAGCAGCACCGGCAGGGTGCGGATCCCCTCGCGCAGGTCGGTGCCGGGCGCCTTGCCGAGGGAGGTGGCGTCGCTGGCGATGTCAATGAGGTCGTCCGACAGCTGGAAGGCGACGCCGTAGACCTCGCCGAACCGGGCGACCGTCTCGACGTCCTCGGCGGGCGCTCCGGCGAGCATCGCACCCAGCCGCGCCGAGGTGGAGATGAGCGAGGCAGTCTTGTCGGCCAGCACCTGCAGGTGGTGCTCGACGGCGTCCTGCCCGTCCCGCGGTCCTGCGGTCTCGGCGATCTGGCCCTCGACGAGGCGCGCGAACGTGCGCGCCTGGAGGTGCGTCGCCTCGGTGCCGAGGCTGGCGGTGAGGTCGGAGGCGCGGGCGAACAGGTAGTCGCCGGTGAGGATGGCGACTGTGTTGGTCCAGCGGGTGTTGGCCGACGGGGCGCCACGGCGTACGAGCGCCTCGTCCATGACGTCGTCGTGGTAGAGCGTCGCGAGGTGGGTGAGCTCGACGACGACGGCCGCGTCCACGACCTGCGGGTGGCTCGCGTCGCCGAGCTGGCCGGCCAGCAGCGCGAGCATCGGTCGCACCCGCTTGCCACCGGCCTGCGCCAGGTGTCGGCTGGACAGGTCCA
>JBHENF010000100.1:0-8888 GCA_046262175.1 Mycobacteriales bacterium | reverse complement strand
GACCTTCTTGGCGAGCGAGTTGGCCACCGCCTTCGCGATGAGCGTCTTGCCGCAGCCGGGGGGGCCGTACAGCAGGACGCCCTTGGGAGGCCGCAGCTGGTGCTCCTTGAACAGGTCCTTGTGCAGGAACGGCAGCTCGACCGCGTCGCGGATCGCCTCGATCTGCGCGGACAGGCCGCCGATATCGGAGTAGTCGATGTCCGGGACCTCTTCGAGGACGAGCTCCTCGACCTCCGACTTCGGGATCTTCTCGTACACGTAGCCGCTGCGGGTCTCCAGCAGCAGCGAGTCCCCGGCCTTGATCGGCGTGTCGAGGAGGTTGTCGGCGATCATCACGACCCGCTCCTCGTCGGTATGGCCGATGACGAGCGCGCGGTCGCCGCCCTCGAGGATCTCCTTGAGCATCACGACGTCGCCCTGCCGCTCGAACGAGAGCGCGCGTACGACGTTGAGGGCCTCGTTGAGCATCACCTCCTGGCCACGGCGCAGCGCCTCGAGCTCGATGTCGGGGCTCACGACGACGCGCAGCTTGCGGCCGCCGGTGAAGATGTCGACCGTGCCGTCCTCGTGCGTGCTGAGGAAGACGCCGTAGCCGCTCGGGGGCTGGGCGAGCCGCTCCACCTCCTCCTTGAGCGCGATGATCTGATCCCGCGCCTCGCGCAGGGTGCCGACGAGCCGGTCGTTCTGCCCGACCGCGCCGGCGAGCGACTGCTGCGCCTCGGCGAGCCGGTCCTCCAGGTGCCGCACCTGCCGCGGCGAGTCGGACAGCTTGCGCCGGAGGACGGCGACCTCCTCCTCGAGGTAGCTGACCTGCGCCGTCAGCTCCGCGACCTGCTTGGCCCGGGGCTCGTCAGCGCCCTCCGAGCTGCTTCCGCGTGTGCCGGCCATCTGCTCCGCCTCCCCCGTTGCTGGGTGTCCGCATCTTATGTACGGCGCAAGCCCTTGCAGCGGTTCGGGACCACCCTTGCACCCTGCAGCCGTGTCGGCACCCACGAACCGCCGGAACGGCCACAGTCGTCTTTCCTCCGCGTGGGTCAGGCTCCACCGGGCACCTACCGGTCATGCAGCTCTTCCGCCGCCGGCGGCCGTCCCCCGCGCCGCCGCCTGCGGAGGTCTACCCGGCCGCACCGGACGCGGGTCCGCGGCTGCTGGTCTGCGACGACAACAACACGGTCACGCAGCTGCTCGAGATGATGTTCGAGCAACAGGGGTGGCGCGTGGACGTGACCGCGTCCGGCGAGGACGGCCTGGCGGCGGTCGACCGCCTCGTTCCGGACGTGGTGCTGCTGGACCAGGAGATGGGCGGCGGCCTGACCGGCATCGAGACCGCCCGTGCGCTGCGCAAGCGCGGGTACGACCGGCCGGTGCTGCTGTTCTCCGCCTACCTCGACCCGAAGACGACGGCCGCCGCGAGACGCCTCGACGTCGTGCCCGTCAGCAAGGTCGACTTCCCCGCCGTCGTACGGCACGTCGAGGCGGCCCGGATGGCCGGCGCCCGCAGCTAAGGCAGCTCGGGCCGGAACCGCTCGTCCGACGGCGGCCCCGGGGCCGGCTCGGCGTCCATCCCCTTGCTCGGCCGGCGCCTGCGCAGCGGCGGCTCCACGCCGTCGGCGAGCCGGCGTGACGTGCACAGGAAGCCGGTGTGGCCCACCATCCGGTGCTCAGGGCGCACCGCGAGGCCCTCCACGTGCCAGCCGCGCACCATCGACTCCCACGACTGCGGCTCGGTGAAGCAGCCGTGCGCGCGCAGCGCCTCCACCGTCGTGGACAGCTGCGTCGTCGTGGCGACGTAGCAGCAGACGAGCCCACCCGGTCGCAGCGCGCGGCCGACCGCGTCGAGCGTCTCCCACGGCGCGAGCATGTCCAGCACGACGCGGTCGACGTCCGTCTCGTCGAGCGACTCCTGCAGGTCGCCGACGGTCACCGTCCAGGCGGGGTGCGGGCCACCGAAGAAGCGCTCCACGTTGGCCTGCGCGATCGCAGCGAAGTCCGCACGACGCTCGTACGACGACACGCGGCCTCCGTCCCCCACCGCGCGCAGCAGCGACATCGACAGCGCGCCCGAGCCCACGCCGGCCTCGACGACGTGCGCGCCCGGGAAGATGTCGGCCATCTGGACGACCTGGCCGGCGTCCTTCGGGTACACGACCTGCGCCCCGCGCGGCATGGACAGGACGAAGTCCGACAGCAACGGCCGCAGCGCGAGGTACTGGGTCACGCCGATGCTGACGACGACGCCCTCAGGAGTGCCCAGCAGGTCGTCGTGCTGCAGGATCCCCTTGTGCGTGTGGAATGCCTTGCCGGCCTCGAGGGTGATCGTGTGCATCCGCCCCTTGGGGTCGGTGAGCTGCACCTGGTCACCGACCCGAAGGGGCCCGCGCCGTCTGTCCGCCCCGGTGCTGGTCGGGCGGGGGGTCGTCACAGGGAGTGCAGGCTACCGGGCTGACGGAAGCCAGCGCCGTGCGCCGTCCTTGCCCGCCGGCGCGGGCGGTGCGCCGAGCATCCGCCACGTCGCGGGCCGCACGACCGGCTCGGCGCGCAGGCCGTGCGCGGAGCTGTACGCCTTCACCGCGGAAGCGGTCTTGGGGCCGAATGCGCCGTCGGCCATCAGGTACAGGGCCTTCTGCAGCGCGACGACCGCCGCGCCCTTGGCGCCCTGCTGGAGGGTCAGTCCGCTGTACGGCGCGAGCGCCTTGTTGAGCGGCGCCGGCGGGAGCACCACGGCGACCGGCGTGGTCAGGACGGGTGTCGGGGTGGGGGTCATCGTCGGCTTCGGGCTCGGCGTGACGGTCGGCTTCGGGGTGGGCGTCGCGGTCGGAGACAGGCTCGGCGCCGGGCTCGTGGCGACCGGCTTGCGGAGCTCGCCCCAGGTGGCCTCGTCCACCACGCCCGTCGCCGGCAGCGCGCGGGCGGTCTGGAAGGCGCTCACGGCGGCGGCCGTCTTAGCTCCGTACGCGCCGTCGACGGCGATCTGGAGCAGGGTCTGCAGCTGAGCGACGTACCCACCCGTCGAGCCCTGCTGGAGCAGGGGCACGCCGGTCAGGGACATCGGCGCGGCGGCCGGCGGGCAGGTGGCGGAGGTGCGCGGGACGGAGTACTTCTCCACTGGCAGGCCGACGTACTTCCGGCAGGGCCCGTAGTCGGTAGGGGCAGCCGTCCCGGTCCAGAACGAGGTCGCCTTCATCGCGCCGTTCCAGGACAGCGAGATGTGGATGTGGTCGGTGTGCGCCTCCGCACCGCTGTAGGTCTTCCAGCCGCTGCCGTACGAGCCCCAGATCCGGCCGTTCCAGATCACGTACATGATCCCGAGCCGGCGGGCGTTGTAGCCGCTGATCCCGTCGTCACCCGGCTCGAGCAGCCAGGTCAGGAACGCGTCCGCGATGGCCGCTTCCTCGGGTACGCCGACGTTCAGGCCCCAGTCGAACGCGCGGCCCTCCTTGTGCTCGCTGGTCGCGCCGATGCCGCAGTTGCGGGTGATCCCGAGGTCCCGGCCGCCGTACGTCTGGATCAGCAGTGTGCGCAGCGCCGCGGTCCCCGGCTTGGCAGCGGGGTCGCACGAGGTCTGCGGCAGGTACGGGCTGAACCCCTCGACGACGGCGGGCGCTGCCGCGGGCGAGGTCGGGTTCGTGAGCGCCGCGAACGCAGGCCCCGCGAGCACGAGCACGCCGAGGACGGCGGCGGTGACGAGGGTCAGGCTGCGACGCATGGGACTGAGTATCACTCGTGGGGTTTCGCCCACAACCCCGCCGACCTTGAGCCGAACGGGCTAAGACGTGCGGACCAGCGCGCGCAGGTCGGCCACGGCGACGTCCGCCATCGAGGTCCGGACGAGGCGCCGGGGGGCCGGCTCGATGACGACACCGGTCACGCTCGGCACGGCGACGACGGCGCAGCCGGCCGCCCGACCGCTCGCGACGCCAGCCGGCGAGTCCTCCAGCACGACGCACCGGCGGGGGTCGACACCGAGCCGCTCGCAGGCGAGGAGGTACGGCTCAGGGTGCGGTTTGCCCTGCCGCACCTCGTCGCCCGCGACGGTGACGCCGAACCTGCCGATGCCGTGCCGCAGGACGGCATCGACCAGGACGCGGTACGAGGACGACACCAGGGCGACCGGCACCTCCTGCACGGCCAGCTCCGCGAGCAGCTCGCGCACGCCCGGCAGCACGACCACGTCCTGCGCGAACAGCTCGACCATCCGCTCGAGCAGCCAGCAGGAGGTCTCGGCCACCGCCACGTCGGTGGGCTCCACCCCGTACCAGCTCAGGATCGTCGGCACCGCAACCTCGAGGCGGGTGCCGACGATCTGCGCCTTCAGCTCGTCGCTCCAGCTGCCGCCGAGGCGGGTCGCCAGCTCCTCCTCGGCGACGGTCCAGACCGGCTCGGTGTCGACGAGCAGCCCGTCCATGTCCCACAGCACGGCTTGTAACCCGGTCTGGCTGCGGCGGCGCCGTAGCACTCTGCCGAACAGCGCCGGGACCAGGTCGTCCCGCTCGTCCCAGGCGCGGGTCGTCACGCCGACAGCACCTTCGCGACGTCCTTCGCCGCCAGCACGCGGATCTCGCCCGTGGCCGGGTCCTGCGCGACGTACTCCGAGGCAGGCGTACGGCGCATCGCCTCCAGCAGCGCCTCGCCACGGAGTTGCGGGTCGAGCTGGAGGCCCTCCTCCACGCGGCGGGCGAGCGTGCCGACCGTCACCCACGGCCGGCGCTGCTCCGGCGTCGCGATGACCGCCGCCTCGCTGACGACGCCCTCGAGCCGGCCCGCGCCGTCGACCACGACGAGCGCGTGCACCTTCGCCTCCTGGGCGCGGCGGACGGCCTCGGCGAGCGGCACGTCGGCCGGCACACGCAGGGCCGGCCGGGCCAGCGCGGCGACGCTCACCTTCGGCAGCCGGCTCACCGTCTCGGACCGGCGCAGCGCGGCGGTCGCCCCGCTGTAGACGAACGCGGACAGGAGTGCGGCGAAGACGACGTTGCCGGCGTTGTCGCTCCCGTAGCCGATCGCCGGCAGCAGCACCACGAGCACGAGCGGCAGGACGACGACCGCGATCCCGCGGCCCGCCCAGGCGGCGGCGCGGGTCGCCTTCTCCGGGTCACCGACGAACCGCCAGACGATCGAGCGCAGCACCCGGCCGCCGTCCAGCGGGAGCCCGGGCAGGAGGTTGACGGCGGCGATGAGCCCGTTGGTGATGGCGATGTTCTCGCAGATCCGCCCGGCGACGCTGTCGGTGCCGAACACCGGCACGAGCGCCACCCCCACGGCGGACAGCAGCAGGGACACCATCGGCCCGGCGACGGCCACGGAGTACTCCCGCGCCGGCGTCTCCGGCTGCTTGGTGATCTCCGTGAAGCCGGCCAGGAACGTGATGGTGATGCTGCGCACCGGCAGCCCGAGGGTGCGGGCGACGACGCAATGACCGACCTCGTGCAGGAGCACCGACAGGCCGAGCAGGACGGCGAACGACGCGCTGACGACGTACGCCTGCGCCTGCCCCAGGCTCTCGACCAGCGGCGGGGACAGCGCCAGGACCAGCAGCGCGGCGAGCAGGAACCACGACGGCGCGATGAACACCGGGACGCCAAGCACGCGGCCCAGCCGTACGCCAGGCCGCCGAGCCGGGGTGTCGCTCACCGCCTCCAGACTACGACGCGCACGGTCGCAGGGCCTACGGCGCGAGCGGCCGCAGGGCGGACCACGCGACCCCCACGCTCAGCGCCTCGACGTGCCGCAGCTCCAGCCCGGCTCCCGCCGCGAGGCGGGCCGCCGCGCCCGCGTCCGCCGCGACGGCCACCAGCCGACCACCCGGCGCCAGCAGCCGCAGGGCGCCCGCCACCTCGTACGCCCGCTCGACCACCACCACCCGGGCCGAGGCATCGGAGGCGGCGGTCTCGTCTAGCAGCGGCTCCCCCGAGCCCGCGGCGAGGCAGGCGCGGGTGATCCGCCCGGCGCCGACCGCCGCGACCGCGTCTCCCCTGCGGACGCCGGCGAGCGCGGCCAGGACGGCGGCGAGCTCGCCTTCCGAGGCGGTTCCGGTCAGGAGGTCTCCCTGGGTCTGCTTGTATCCCCCGGTCGGGTGCCGACCAGGACAGCACAGGAGAGGCCGCGCGTGCGCTGGTGCTCGTTCACGTCGGCGGCGGGCGGGCCGGCCCGGCTCGGCGCCGTGACGCCGTACGACGAGACCGATCGGGTGCTGGACGTCGGGGCCTGGGCGCGCTCGCGGCACGCGGAGACGCCGGTCGACCTGGTGGACCTGGTCGAGGCCTCGGCGGCGACCCAGGAACGGGTGACCGACCTGGTCCGCTCGGCCCCGGACGACGGCACCGGCTGGGTACGGCTCGAGGAGGTCACCTTCCTCGCGCCGGTGCGCACGCCGAACTCCCTGCGCGACTTCCTCGCCTTCCGCGACCACGTGGAGCGCGGCGCCGCCCGCCGCGGCAGCCCCGTACCTGAGGCCTGGGACCGCATCCCCGTGTACTACAAGGGCAACCGGCGCTCGATCATCGGCCCGGACGAGACGGTGCTCTGGCCCTCGTACACGGACAAGCTCGACTACGAGTGCGAGGTCGCGGCCATCGTGGGTCGCGGCGGCCGGGACGTGCCCGCCGCGGAGGCGGACGCGTACGTCTTCGGCTACACGATCATGAACGACTGGTCGGCCCGCGACGTGCAGAAGGACGAGATGGCCTGCTGGCTGGGCCCGGCCAAGGCGAAGGACTTCGCCACCACGCTGGGGCCGTGGCTCGTCACGCCCGACGAGTGGTCGCCGGAGGACGCGCACGAGATGACCGTCACGGTCGACGGCGTCGTCTGGTCGCGCGGGAGCACGAGCGGCCGGCGGTGGAGCTTCGCGGAGATGCTGGCGTGGGTCTCGCGGGACGAGGACCTGTGGCCGACGGACGTGCTCGGCTCCGGCACGTTCGGCGGCGGCTGCGGACTGGACCTGGACCGGTGGCTGGCTCATGGGCAGACGGTGACGCTGACCGTCGACGGGTTGGGAGGGCTGACGAACACTGTGGGCAACAAGCCCTGACTGTGGAGAACGGCGCGTTCTCCCCGTTCTGTCGGAGGGCCGCCGTAGCGTCCTCGCCATGACCGCAGTCGACCTGGCCCTTCCAGTGGTGGGGTCGCTGTCCCCCTCTCGGGCCGGCGACTTCATGACCTGCCCTCTGCTGTTCCGCTTCCGCACGATCGACCGGCTCCCGCAGTCCCCGTCGCCCGCCGCGACACGGGGGACCGTCGTGCACGCGGTGCTGGAGCGGCTGTTCGAGCTGCCCGCCGCCGAGCGCACGCCGGACACCGCGCGGGCGCTGCTCCGCCCGGAGTGGGAGCGGATGCTCGACGCGTCCCCCGAGGTCGGCACGCTGTTCGCCGACGACAGCGAGCTGTCCGCCTGGCTGACGAGCGCCGAGGAGCTGCTGACGGGGTACTTCACGCTCGAGGACCCGCGCCGGGTGCTGGTGGCCGAGCGGGAGCAGTATGTGGAGGTCGTGCTGCCCGGTGGGCTGCGGCTGCGCGGCATCGTCGACCGGCTGGACGAGGCGCCCAGTGGCGACCTGCGGGTCGTGGACTACAAGACCGGCCGCGCCCCTGGCGAGGCGTTCGAGGGCAAGGCGCTGTTCCAGATGAAGTTCTACGCGCTGGTCCTCTGGCGCACCCGCGGCACGATCCCCAAGCTGCTGCAGCTGATGTACCTGGGCGACCGCGAGGTGCTGCGGTACTCCCCCGACGAGGCCGACCTGCTCGCGGTCGAGCGCAAGCTGTTCGCCCTCTGGGAGGCGATCGAGAAGGCCACCCAGCTGCAGGACTTCCGGCCGCGGCGCAGCCGGCTGTGCGACTGGTGCGACCACCAGGCGCTGTGCCCGGAGTTCGGCGGCACCCCGCCGCCGTTCCCGGCCGCCGTGCCCGGCCCCGATGAGCCGCTCCCCGAGCAGCGGGTCCCCAGCACCTCGTGACGGCCTCGACCTGAGCGCGTTCCTCGTAGACACTGCTCGGCAGACGTACGACGAGGAGGACCCACGTGAGCATCACCGACGACCCGGCCATCGAGCACGCCAACGAACTGGTGACGGGAGCGGTGGACACCGCCGGCCTCGCCTCCGAGATGAGCGTCGGGCAGCAGCTGTTCATGCCGCTGCCGCAGACCTTCGACTCGGTGAAGGAGGAGCGCGCGCACCGCAAGGCCAAGCTCGCGGCGGCGTTCCGGATGTTCTCCAAGGCGGGGCTCGACGAGGGCGTCGCCGGCCACATCACCGTGCGCGACCCCGAGTTCCCGGACTCGTACTGGGTGAACCCGTTCGGCATGCACTTCTCGATGGTGAAGTCGTCCGACCTGGTGCGGGTCAGCCACGACGGCGAGGTCGTCGAGGGCACCCGCGCCGTCAACGGTGCCGCTGTAGCGATCCACTGCGCCGTCCACGCCGCGCGGCCTGACGTCGTCGCTGCCGCGCACGCGCACGGCCCGTACGGCAAGACGTTCTCCTCGCTCGACATGACCGTCGAGCCACTGACGCAGGACGCGTGCGCGTTCTACGAGGACATCGGCACGTACGCGGACTACCGCGGCGTCGTGCTCGACAAGGAGGAGGGCGAGCGGATCGGGCGTGCGCTCGGCGCCCACAAGGCGGTCATCCTGCGCAACCACGGGATGCTCACGGTCGGCGAGACCGTGGACAGCGCCGCGTGGTGGTTCCTCACGCTCGAGCGGACGGCGCAGGCCCAGCTGATGGCCTACTCCGCCGCCGCGGGGCTCGGGTCCAAGCCGATCCAGATCGACCCGGAAGAGGCCCGCGGGACGTACGGACAGGTGGGCTTCGAGTTCGCCGGCTGGTTCCAGTTCCAGCCGATCTGGGAGCGGATCAGCAAGGACAACCCCGACATCTTCGAGTAGC
>JBHENF010000099.1:0-18694 GCA_046262175.1 Mycobacteriales bacterium | reverse complement strand
ACTCCAGCCCCTCGCGGGCGACGGTCGCCCCGACCTCGACCGCCCGCCGCAGCAGCACCTCAGCCGCCTCCGGCTGCTGCGCGGCCAGGACCACGGTTGCCCCGGCATGGATGATGCCCGCCTTCTCGGCGGCGACCTCGGCGATCGTCGTCCCGAGCAGCGGCACGTGGTCGAGCCCGATCGGCGTGACGATGCAGGTCGCCGCGTCGACGACGTTGGTCGCGTCCCACAGCCCGCCGAGCCCGACCTCCATCACCGCGACGTCCACGGGTGCGTCGGCGAAGGCGGCGTACGCCATCGCGGTCAGGACCTCGAAGAAGGTCATGTTCACCGGCATCCGGGAGTCGACCAGCTCGACGTACGGCGCGATGTCGTCGTACGCCGCGACGAACTGCTCCTCGGTCAGCGGCACGCCGTCGATCGTGATCCGCTCGGTGACCGACTCGAGGTGCGGCGACGTGTAGCGGCCGACGCGCAGCCCGAACGAGCGCAGCAGCGAGTCGGCGATGCGGGCGGTCGACGTCTTGCCGTTGGTGCCGCTGATGTGGATGACCGGGTAGGCCTTCTGCGGCGACCCGAGCATGTCCATCAGGAGCGAGATCCGCTCCAGGTCGGGCACCATCTTGTCCTCGCTCGGAAACCGCCCGGCGAGGGCTGACATGACGCGCTCGAGGCTCACTCCGACGGAGCCAGCGTCACGTCGACAGCCGGCTCGCCCTCCTCGAGGACCAGCTCGGCCACGACGCCGGCATTGACGATGTCGGTCCGCGCCAGCTCCACCAGCGCGAGCCGGTCCGCGGCGTCGCGCACGACAAGGCGCTGCACGCCGGTGCGCATGGAGGTCTTCGCGGCGCTCTTGGCCTTGCGCACCTGACCGAGCACCTCGCCAGCGACGGTCAGCACGGCCGGATCGCCGCCGTTCTCGTCGAGGGTCGGCCAGGGCTGCAGGTGCACCGAGCCCTCGGCGTGCCAGGACCACACCTCCTCGGCCGCGAACGCGAGGAAGGGCGCGAACAGCTTGAGCAGCGTGTCGAGCGCGAGGCGCAGCGCCCGGTTGGCCGAGGCCGCCTCCGGTGCGTCGCTGTAGGCGCGGTTCTTGACCAGCTCGATGTAGTCGTCGCAGAACGTCCAGAAGAACGCCTCCGTCCGCTCCAGCGCGCGGGCGTAGTCGTACGCGTCGAACGCCTCCGTCGCGGAACGGACGACCGCCGACAGCGCGGTCAGCATCGCGAGGTCGACGGACTCGGTCACCTCGCCCGGCTCCGCCTCGGGGAAGCCGAGCGCGAACTTGCTGGCGTTGAGCAGCTTGGTCGCGAGCCGGCGGCCGACCTTCATCTGGCCGAAGTCGACGGCGGTGTCGGTGCCGGGGCGGCCGCTGCAGGCCCAGTAGCGGACGGCGTCGGAGCCGTACTCCTCCAGCAACGGCAAGGGCGTCACGACGTTGCCCTTGGACTTGCTCATCTTCTTGCGGTCGGGGTCGAGCACCCAGCCGTTGATGGCGGTGTCGCGCCACGGCAGCGAGCCGTGCTCGAGGTGCGCGCGGACCACGGAGGAGAACAGCCAGGTACGGATGATCTCCGGCCCCTGCGGGCGCAGGTCCATCGGGAAGATCCGGTCGAACAGGTCCGGGTCGTCCATCCAACGGCCGGCGATCTGGGGGGAGAGCGACGACGTCGCCCAGGTGTCCATGATGTCCGGGTCACCGGCGAAGCCGCCGGGCTTGCCGCGCTGCTCCTCCGTGAATCCATCCGGGACGTGGCTCGACGGGTCGATCGGCAGGACCGCCTCGCTCGGCGCGATCGGCTCGTCGTACAGCGGCTCGCCCGCGTCGTCGAGGCGGTACCAGAGCGGGATCGGGACGCCGAAGAACCGCTGGCGGCTGATCAGCCAGTCGCCGTTGAGGCCGGTCACCCAGTTCTCGTACCGCGCCAGCATGTGACCCGGCGACCAGGTCAGCTCCTTGCCGCGGGTGAGCAGCTCGTCGCGCAGACCATGGTCGCGGCCGCCGTTGCGGATGTACCACTGGCGGCTGGTGACGACCTCGAGCGGCCGGTCGCCCTTCTCGTAGAACTTCACCGGGTGCGTGATCGGCTTCGGCTCGCCGTCGAGGTCGCCTGACTCCCGCAGCATCTCCACGATGAGCTTCTGCGCCTGCTTGCTGCTCTTGCCCACGAGCTGGTCGTACGGCTGCGCGGGCACGCCGTCGGGCGGCGTCGGCAGGATGCGGCCGTCGCGGCCGAGGATGCTGCGCACCGGCAGGTCGAGCTCGCGCCACCAGATGACGTCGGTCAGGTCGCCGAACGTGCAGATCATCGCGATGCCGCTCCCCTTCTCGGGGTCGGCCAGCGGGTGCGCCTTGACCGGCACCTCGACGCCGAACAGCGGCGTGGTCACCGTCGTGCCGAACAGCGGCTTGTACCGCTCGTCGTCGGGGTGCGCGACGAGCGCCACGCAGGCGGGGATCAGCTCGGGCCGTGTGGTCTCGATGAAGACGCCGGAGAAGCTGATCCGGTGGTACGCCCCGGGCATCTCCCGGTCCTCGAGCTCTGCCTGCGCGACCGCCGTCTTGAAGTCGACGTCCCAGAGCGTGGGCGCCTCCTGCGCGTACGCCTCCCCGCGGGCCACGTTGCGCAGGAACGCGCGCTGGCTGGCGCGCTGACTCTCCGGCCCGATGGTCGTGTACGTCTGCGCCCAGTCGACCGACAGCCCCAGCCGGCGCCAGAGCTGTTCGAACGCCTTCTCGTCCTCGGCGGTCAGCCGCAGGCACAGCTCGACGAAGTTGCGCCGGCTGATGCTCACCGGGTCCTTCGGCGGGTCGGCGGGCGGCTCGTACGCGTCGTCGTACGGCAGGCTCGGGTCGCAGCGCACGCCGTAGTAGTTCTGCACGCGGCGCTCGGTCGGCAGGCCGTTGTCGTCCCAGCCCATCGGGTAGAAGAGCGTCTTGCCGCGCATGCGCTGGTAGCGGGCGATGCTGTCGGTCTGCGCGTAGCCGAACACCGAGCCCATGTGCAGGCTGCCGCTGACCGTCGGCGGCGGCGTGTCGATCGAGTAGATCTGCGCGCGCGTCGCGGTCCGGTCGAACGCGTAGGTCCCCTGCTGGCCCCAGGCGACGTCCCACTTGTCCTCGAGTCCGTCGAGGGTGGGCTTGTCGGGCATGGAGGACGCGGTCACAGGGCGAGTCTAGGGAGGGTCGTACGGTCGCTCCCGTGGATTGTTTCGAGGTCGACCTGGACGACTCGTGGTCGATCGGCGGCAAGCCGCACGGCGGCTACCTGCTGGCGACGATGGTGGGGCTCGCGCTGGATGAGGCCCACCCGCACCCGCTGGCGGTCTCGGCGCACTACGTGTCGTCGCCGGACGCCGGCGCTGCGTCGGTGGAGGTGGAGCGGCTGCGTGCGGGGCGGTCGGTCGCGTCGTCACGGCTGCGACTGGTGCAGTCCGGGCGGCCGCGGGTGGAGGTGCTGCTGACAGCGGGGCGGCTGACGGCGTCGTCGCCCTACTGGGGCGGTTCGCCGGCCCCGGTACTGCCGCCGGTGGAGGAGTGCCTGCGCGCGCCGGCGGAGGTGGCGGGGCGCCGGGTCGGTCAGCTCGACCACGTCGAGATGCGGGTGGACGCCTCGTCGATGCGCTGGGCCGTCGGTGCGCCGTCGCGGCAGCTCGAGCACCGGGCGTACCTGCGCCGCGACGACGGCGACGACCCGTCGCTGCTCGACCTGCTGGTGTTCGCGGACACCCTGCCGCCGGTGACGTTCGACCTCGGGCTGATGGGCTGGGTGCCGACCGTGGAGCTGACGGTGCTGGTCCGGGCGCTGCCGGCGCCGGGCTGGGTGACGGCCGTGCAGCGGTCGCGGCTGCTGCAGGACGGCTGGCTGGACGAGGAGTGCACGCTCTGGGACAGCGACGGCCGGCTGGTGGTGCAGGCCCGCCAGCTGGCCGGCTACCGCGAGAGCTGAGTCCAGCCGAGCGAGCCTCTACGCGGTCTTCTCCTGGCGGGTCCGGCGGGCGGGGGTGGACGCGTCGCGCGGCACCAGCGTCGGCAGCGTGTGCTCCATGACCGTCTGGCGCGTGATCTCGCACTTGGCGATGTCGCCGCGGCTCGGCAGGTCGTACATCACCGAGAGCAGCACCTCCTCCATGATCGCGCGCAGGCCGCGGGCACCGGTGCCGCGCTTGATGGCCTGCTCCGCGATCGCCTGGAGGGCGTCGTCGTCGAAGACGAGCTCGACGCCGTCGAGCTCGAACAGCCGGGAGTACTGGCGGACGAGCGCGTTCTTGGGCTCGGTCAGGATCCGGATGAGCGCGTCGTGGTCCAGGTTGTGGACGCTGGTCAGCACGGGCAGCCGGCCGATGAACTCCGGGATCATCCCGTACTTGATCAGGTCCTCCGGCATGACGTCACCGAAGACGTCGTTCCCGTCGACCTCGTGCTTGGAGTGCACGTCCGCGCCGAAGCCGATGCCGCTCTTGCCGATCCGCTGGCGGATGACGTTGTCGAGCCCGGCGAACGCGCCACCCACGATGAACAGCACGTTGGTGGTGTCGATCTGGATGAACTCCTGGTGCGGGTGCTTGCGGCCGCCCTGCGGCGGCACGGAGGCAGTCGTGCCCTCGAGGATCTTCAGCAGCGCCTGCTGCACGCCCTCGCCGGAGACGTCGCGGGTGATCGACGGGTTCTCCGACTTGCGGGCGACCTTGTCGACCTCGTCGATGTAGATGATCCCCGTCTCGGCCTTCTTGACGTCGTAGTCAGCGGCCTGGATCAGCTTGAGCAGGATGTTCTCGACGTCCTCGCCGACGTAGCCGGCCTCGGTCAGCGCCGTGGCGTCGGCGATGGCGAACGGGACGTTGAGCATCTTCGCGAGCGTCTGCGCGAGCAGCGTCTTGCCGCAGCCGGTCGGGCCGAGCAGCAGGATGTTGGACTTGGCGAGCTCGACCGGGTCCTTCTCGTTGCCGCCGGCCTGGACCCGCTTGTAGTGGTTGTAGACCGCGACGGCGAGCGTCCGCTTGGCGACGTCCTGACCGATGACGTACTGGTCGAGGAACTCGAAGATCTCCTTGGGCTTGGGGAGCTCGTCCCACTTCAGCTCGGAGCTCTCGCTGAGCTCCTCCTCGATGATCTCGTTGCAGAGGTCGATGCACTCGTCGCAGATGTACACGCCTGGGCCCGCGATGAGCTTCTTGACCTGCTTCTGCGACTTGCCGCAGAAGGAGCACTTCAGCAGGTCGCCACCGTCTCCGATGCGTGCCACCTGGACCTCGTCCCTGTCGGGTGCCGGCTGCTGCCGGAACCGAAGTGCGTGATCGGAAACGGTACAGCCTGGCGGGCTGCTGTCCTACCTCTTCGGCGGAGTTCGGGGCGACCCCGACCCAGCCGAAGCGGCTACTTCATCGCGCTGAGCGTCGCCGTCTTGCGGGTGCTGACGACCTCGTCGATCAGGCCGTACTCCACCGCCTCGCGCGCGGTCAGGATCTTGTCGCGCTCGATGTCCTTGCGGATGAGCGCGGCGTCACGGCCCGTGTGGTTGGCCAGCATCTGCTCGAGCAGGTCACGCATCCGCAGGATCTCGCGGGCCTGGATCTCGATGTCGCTGGACTGGCCCTCGCCACCGCCGGACGGCTGGTGGATGAGTACGCGGGCGTGCTCCAGCGCCAGCCGCTTGCCCTTGGTGCCTGCGGCGAGCAGCACCGCCGCGGCCGAGGCGGCCTGGCCCATGCAGATGGTCTGGATCTCGGGCTTGACGAACTGCATCGTGTCGTAGATCGCCGTCAGCGCGGTGAACGAGCCGCCGGGGCTGTTGATGTAGATGCTGATGTCGCGGTCCGGGTCCTCGGACTCGAGGTGCAGCAGCTGCGCCATGATCACGTTCGCCACGCCGTCATCGATCGGCGTGCCGAGGAAGATGATCCGCTCCTTGAGCAGGCGGCTGTAGATGTCGAACGAGCGCTCCCCGCGGGAGGTCTGCTCGATGACGATCGGGATCGTGTACGCGGTCGGGTCCTGGAAGCTCATGGGTGTACCTCTCCTAGGCCCGGGTGCCGGCGCCGGACGGGACGTCCTTGGCCGCGCCGACGACGTTGTCGATGAAGCCGTACTCCTTGGCCTCCGCGGCGGAGAACCACCGGTCGCGGTCGGAGTCCTTCTCGATCTGCTCCACCGTCTGCCCGGTGTGGAAGGCGATCCGCTCGGCCATCGTCTTCTTCACGTACAGCATCTGCTCGGCCTGGATGGCGATGTCAGCCGCCGTGCCGCCGATGCCGCCCGACGGCTGGTGCATCATGATCCGCGCATGCGGCGTGGCGTAGCGCTTGCCCTTGGTGCCGGCGCACAGCAGGAACTGCCCCATGGACGCAGCCAGGCCGAGGCCGACCGTGGCCACGTCGTTGGACACGAACTGCATCGTGTCGTAGATCGCCATGCCGGCGCTCACCGAGCCGCCGGGGCTGTTGATGTAGAGGAAGATGTCGCGCTCGGGGTCCTCCGCCGCCAGCAGCAGCAGCTGCGCGCAGATCGCGTTGGCCATCGGGTCGTCGACCGCGGTGCCCATGAAGATGATGCGCTCCTTGAGCAGGCGGTTGAAGACCTGGTCGTCGAGCCCCATCCCGGGGTTGCCGGTGCGGGCGGAAGGCGTGCCGACACCGAGCGTCGGCACCACCAGCTGGTTCGAAGTCACAAGTCCTGCCTCGTCGTCGATCCGGTCTTCACCTGTCGCCGACCCTAACCCGCTGATCGCGGCCGACACTCCGCCCGACAGCCTGTTTCGCTGTGGGCGCAGGCCGCTCACTCCTCGTCGAGGTAGTGGACCTGACCGTCCTCGTGCACGTGGTACGGGCGGCCCTCGTCGTCCACCTCGGTCTCGGCCCCCGGGTCGCTCATGTCGTCGCGCAGGCTGTCCAGGTCGACGGCCACGCCGTTGCTGTCCATGATTGTCGCGGCCTCCATGACCGTGGCGAGCGCCTTGCCGCGACGCACCTCCGACACCAGCCCGGCGAGCTGGCCGGACTGGACGATCGACTGCGCGTACTGGTCCGCCGACACCCCCGCCCGGGTGGCCCGACGGACGACCTGGTCGGTGAGCTCGGCATCGGTGACGCCGAGCTCCTCCTTGTCGGCGATCGCGTCGAGCACCAGCTGCGCCTTCACCGCGTCGCGGGCGCCCTCGACCAGCTCGGCCTCGAACTGCTCCGCCGTCTTCCCCTCGCTCTCGAGGTAGCCCTCCAGCGTGCCGCCGGCGCGCGACAGCTGGTCGTCGGTGGCCCGCTTGCGCCACTCGCCCTCGGTCTCGACGACCGACTCGGGCAGCGGCACCTCGACGGCGGCCAGCAGAGCCTCGAGCACCTTGTCGCGCGCCGCCACGCCCTGCTCGAGCCGCTGCACCCGGTCGAGCCGCGTCCGTACGTCGGCCTTCAGCTCCTCGAACGTCGCGAAGCCCGTCTGCTCCGACGCCCAGGTGTCATCCGCCGCCGGCAGCTCGCGCTCGTTCACCGCGCGCACCGTCACGGCGACGTCAGCCGTACGGCCCTCGAACTCGCCGGCGACCATCGCGGTCTGGAAGGTCGTGGCGTCGCCGGCCTGCTTCCCGACCAGCACCTCGTCGATGCCCTCCAGCAGGTCGCCGGAGCCGACCTGGTAGCTCAGCCCGGTGGCGGTCCCGCCCGGGACCTCCTCGCCGTCGACCGTCGCCGCGAGGTCGATCGTCACGAAGTCGCCGTCGGCCGCCGCGCGCTCGACCGGCGTCAGCTTCGCGAACCGCTCGCGCAGCGCGTCGACCTGCTCGTCCACCTTCACCTCGTCGACGGTGACGGAAACGGACTCGTAGCCCGGGATGTCGAACTCGGGCCGGACGTCGACCTCGGCGGTGAAGGCCAGCTTGTCGTTGTCGGCGAACTCGGTGACCTCGATCTCGGGCTGGCTCACCGGCGCGAGCGACTCCTGCTCCACGGCCTCGCCGTACAGCCGGGGCATCGCGCTGTTGACGGCCTCGTCGAGAACGACACCGCGACCGACCCGCTGGTCGAGGATGCGCGGCGGCACCTTGCCCGGGCGGAAGCCCTGGATGCGGACCTGGCCGCCGACCTTCTTGTACGCCGCGTCGACCTCGGGCTTGAGCTCGTCGAACGGGACCGTGACGGTGAGCCGTACCCGGGTCGGGCTCAGGCTCTCGACGGCGCTCTGCACAGGAAGGTTCCTCTCGGGGACATGCGGATGCGACAGAGATCAAGGACTGCAGGTCAGGGGCTGGTCGGGGCGGGGAGACTCGAACTCCCGGTCTCCTGCTCCCAAAGCAGGCGCGCTAGCCACTACGCTACGCCCCGCGTGGCAGCCCACATCGTACGGGCACACGCTCCCGCGGGCGTAGCTCAATGGTAGAGCCTCAGTCTTCCAAACTGATGGTGCCGGTTCGATCCCGGTCGCCCGCTCCAGGCCCGCCGACCAGCCGCTGAGCACGCGACACGTCCGGCGGGCGGCCGCGGCCCGGCTGTCGGGTCACCGTCCGGGCACACCGCACCGGTCCACGCCGGCGTACTGGCGGGCGCACCGAGAACCGGGTAGCTCGGCCAGTCGAAGTGCGGGGCCTGGTGCTCGCCGATCCACCGCAGCAGCCTTGGGTCTCGCTCGAACAGATAGTCCCAGCCCTGGACGAGCTTGATCAGCAGCTGGTCCGGGCTCAGCGCCATGTCCTGCAGGTCGGGACCGATCCCGGCGAACGTCACCATCTGCGAGGGGCAGTGGTGTGTTGCGAGAATCCGGTCGTTGTCCTCGCTCAGACGGCGGTGGAGGTCGGCGTCGCGGAGCTTGCCGACTGGCCGCGTGTGCAGGACGGGCGCGGCGTCGATGACGCCGAGGTCCTGGTAGTTGAGGAGCTTCGCCCAGAGCGGGTCGAGCCCCCACCCCCAGCCGGTCGTCGACTCGTCAAGGGTAGGAAGCAACTGCTCCAGCGTCATGCGGCTGAAGCCCGGGGCGAGGATCTCGACGAACCCGACCCGGCGCGCGAAGAAGTTGCGGTTTCGCATGATGATGTAGTGGCCGTAGTGGGAGTCCTCCCGCAACGCGGGCGTGAACAGCTTCAGCGTCAGCGCCGCGGCCGCCTCGAAGATCGCGCTGATCGTGCTCTGGCTGGCCAGGATGTCGTCGTCGGGAAGCCAGATGTGGTCGTACTCGCGCCAGCCGTCCCACTCGTGGAGCAGCGTACGCAGCCCAGTCCACTTGGCACCCGGGATGACATCGCCGACGACGCAGTGAGGTCCGTCTGCGGCGGTATCTCTTGGAACGGACACAGGTAGAGGTCCCAACTGCGTGGCGTGCCTTGGTCAGTCCACGTCCGGTGCAGCGAGTTGCGGCCCACTCGTGCGATCACCAGGTCCCGAGACAAACCGGGAACTCCTCTGCGCCGGGAGAGTTGCCGTGGAGGCAATTGGACGCCGGAGTGCGCCCGCGGCACAGTCGCACCCTCGCAGCCACGTCGGCAACAGCCTGTCCTCGCGTACGCCAGTAGCGCCAGCCCATGTGCCTCGGCTGAGGTGGTGGGGACAGCCGTCAGGCGTGTTCGGCAGGCGCGATGACAGGGTGGACCGTGCGAGTTCGCAGGTTCATTCCGTACGCCGGCTACGCCGCCGTGGCGACGGTCAGTCAGCTGCGGGCGTTGCCGCACTACGCGTCGCGCACGCAGCCCGATGGCGACATCCCGCAGACCGACTGGTTTCTCGCCTGGACCAGCCATGTCGTGAGGAGCGGGGTCAACCCGTGGATCACCGAGGTCGTGAACGCGCCGCAGGGCGTGAACCTCACGTGGAACACAACGCTCCCGCTGCCTGGCTTGCTCGCCGCGCCGGTCACCGCGCTGGCCGGGCCCGTGGCCGCGCACAACCTGCTGCTGTGGGTGGCCATTTTCGGCTCGATGTTGGCGATGCGGTGGTGCGCCGGTGCCGTGACCCGGCGGTCAGGCACCGCCTGGCTCGCCGGTCTCGCGTACGGCTGCTCGCCGTACCTGATTTCGCAGGGCCTCGCGCACCTCAACCTCGCGCTGGTGATCGTGCCGCCGTTGCTGACCCGCGTGCTGTTCGAGCTCTACAGCGGCCGGACCGGGTGGGTGCG
This sequence comes from Mycobacteriales bacterium, assembly GCA_046262175.1. Taxonomy (GTDB): domain Bacteria; phylum Actinomycetota; class Actinomycetes; order Mycobacteriales; family SCTD01; genus RYN-124. The sequence continues at coordinate 8,601 of JBHENF010000099.1, read as the reverse complement.
CTCGGGGCTGCGGCTCGGAATCCTGGCTGTCGCGCAGTTCCTCATCACCGAGGAGGTGCTCGCGTCGTTCGTGGTCACGGCGGCCGCTGCGACAGCTGTTCTCGCAGTGCGCCACCGGGGGGACGTCGATCGCGGCCACGTGCAGCGCGCGTCGAAGGCGCTCGCGCTCGGTGCCGGGATGGCCTTACTGCTCCTGGCCGTGCCGCTGTACGTGCAGCTGTTCGGGCGTCTCGCCCTGCACGGGGCGGCGGCGACACCCGTCAGCTTCAGCGCCGATGTCCTCGGTCTGCTCGTGCCCAACCGGACCGCGCTGCTGCACAACACGTGGGCGGACGGCTGGTCCGGTAACCCGAGCGAGAACGGCAGCTTTGTGGGTCCTGTCGTCCTCGGGCTGGTGCTGTGGGTCGCGTATCGGTATCGGGGCGCCGTCCGCGACTGGGCGCTGGTCGCCCTGGTGGCGTGGGTGCTCTCCCTCGGCGGGTTCGTCCGCATCGGCGGGCACAGCACGCCGATCAAGCTGCCGTTCCTTGCGGTCTGGAAACTGCCGTTGCTCGCGAACCTCGCGCCGGCGCGGTTCTCGTTGTACGTCGTGATCGGGGTGGTGCTGTCCCTTGCGACTGCCAGCGACCACTGGAGCCTGCCCCGCACCGGCCGGGCGCGCGCCGGCTGCGCAGCCCTCGCCGTCGGTGCGGTCGTCCCGCTGCTGCCCGCATGGCCGTACCCGTACATCCCGAACCGGACGCCGGCGTACTTCACGACCGGCTCGTACAAGGAGTTGCCGCACGACGCCGTCATCCAGACGTGGCCGGTGGCTCGGCACCGGTACGGCAGCCCGACGAGCAGCCCGGTGGAGTGGCAGGCGGTCGCGGACTTCTGGTACCGGACCACGGCGGGCCACGTCATCACCCGGGCCCCAGACGGACGTGGGACACAGGACGGCGGCATGACGGCCTGGGAACTCGCGGCGCGCTCCGCAGTCGCGGGCGAGGCGGTGGGTGCGGCTCAGGTCGCGGCGGTGCGCGACGAGTGGCGGCGGCTCGCGGTCGTCGCGGTCCTGGTCGACCCGTCAGCGACGGGCGCGCCGGAGGTCCGGGCGCTGCTCCACGACCTCACCGGCCGCGACGCCGACGCGACACGGCTCGGGATCGCCCGTTGGGAGACCCGCTAGCGAACCGGTCACTGACGGGCCTGGCTTCACAAGCCAGCACAGCCAGCTGGGAGAGGCGGAGCCCTTCTACGTGCCCCGCATGCCGCACCCCCGATTTAGAGGTGCGGATCGACACCGGGTGACCGCATTCGTCCGGACGCATGCGCCGGCCACACCATCTGGTCACGGAGTGCTACGTGTCACTCACAGTGGGTATACGGAGCGCAGTCATGACGACTGAGCCCGATGAGGTGGCCATGCCGAACACCGAGCCTGACGGCGAGCGGAACCCTGAGCCGAACGCCGCGTCGACTCAGCATGCTCCCGCAGCAGCCGTGCTGCCGGAGACGCGGCGGCGTCGACTGCGCGTGTCTCGCCGCGGGCTTGTTGCCGTCGCGGCGGCGCCGTTCGTGCTCGTCGGGGCGGCGGCCGTCCTCGCCTACGCGTCCACCGACGTACCGTCCCCCAGCTCCATCGCGCTGCCGCAGATCTCGGTGATCTCCTACGCCGACGGGGGCGAGATCGGCCGGGTCGGCGCGGAGAACCGGGTCGAGGTGCCCCTGGCGCAGGTGAGTGACGCGGCCCAGAAGGCGGTCCTCGCCGCGGAGAACCGGGACTACTACAGCGAGCCGGGCATCTCGTTCAAGGGGATCGGCCGCGCGTTCTGGGTCAACCTGCACGGGAACGCCAGCCAGGGCGGGTCGACGATCACGCAGCAGTACGCCAAGAACGTCTTCCTCAGCCGCGACAAGACCCTGCGCCGCAAGGCGCGCGAGGCGCTGCTGGCGGTCAAGCTCGACCGGAAGTACTCCAAGGACGAGATCCTCGGCTACTACCTGAACACCGTGTACTTCGGGCGGGGCGCGTACGGGATCGAGTCGGCGGCGCAGGTCTACTTCGGCAAGAAGGCCGCCGCGCTCGACGCGTCGGAGGGCGCTGTGCTGGCGGCGCTCCTGCGGTCCCCGTCGGGCTACGACCCGGCGAGGAACCCGAAGGACGCGCGGGCGCGCTGGGAGTACGTGATCGACGGGATGCGCAGCGAGGGGTGGCTCAAGGGGAACGCCACGTACCCGGCGGTGCGACCCCGTCGGCAGAGCGACGCGCAGGCGGGACCGCAGGGCTACCTGGTGCAACAGGTGCTCGACGAGCTCGAGAAGAACGGCATCTCCGAGTCGGAGGTGGCCTCCGGCGGCCTCCGGATCTCCACGACCATCGACAGGCGGGCGCAGGCTGCAGCCGTGCGCGCGGTACGGGAGATGGGTGGCGCCACCGCACCTGCGGGCCTGCACCGCGCGCTCGTCGCCGTCGAGCCCGGCACGGGGCGGATCCGCGCCGAGTACGCCGGCGACGACTACGTGAAGCGGCCGTTCAACGACGTCACGCAGGGGATCGCGCAGGCCGGCAGCTCGTTCAAGCCGTTCGTCCTCGCCGCCGCGTTGGACAGCGGCATGTCGTTGAAGCTGCAGATGGACGGCAAGAGCCCGCAGACGTTCGGCAACTACGAGGTCCGCAACTTCGGACCGGGTGCCGGTGAGCAGTTCCCGATGATCGACCTGGTCAAGGCCACCGCCCACTCCGTCAACACCGTGTTCGTCCCGCTCGGGCAGCAGGTCGGCCTGCCGCAGGTCGCCGGCACCGCCACCCGGCTCGGTGTCACGGCGGACATGACCAAGGACAGCCGGTACCCGAGCCTGAGCCTCGGAGTCACGGCGGTCCACCCGATCGACCAGGCGACGGCCTACGCGACGCTCGCCGCACGAGGTGTGCACGCCGATCCGTTCATCGTGCAGCAGGTCACCAACGCCCGTCGGCACCTGATCTACCGGGCCAAGCGACAGACGGCCAACGCGCTGCCGCAGAGCGTTGCCGACGACACGACGTACGCGCTCCAGCACGTCGTCACCGAAGGCACCGGGCGCGCCGCCCAGCTGACCGGCCGGCCCGCCGCGGGCAAGACCGGCACCACCAGCGGCAACACGGCCGCGTGGTTCGTCGGCTACACGCCACAGCTCGCGACAGCCGTCGCGCTGTTCTCCGACAGGCAGAACGTGCCGCTGCGGGGGATAGCCGGCGTCGACGAGGTCACCGGCGGCAGCCTGCCGGCTCGCGCCTGGCACGACTTCATGACGGCGGCCACGAAGGGGATGCCGGTCGAGCAGTTCGCGCCACCCGTGTACGGGGGCAACGCGCCGTCCCCCTCCCCCTCCCCGTCACCGTCCGCCTCGCCGAGCCCCACCCCCTCGGCGTCGCCCTCAGCGGCCGGCGAGGTGCTGCCCAGCAGCGCGACGCAACCGGGGTACGACTACGCACCCCCCTCGCCCGACGCCAGCTACGGGTATCCCGAGCAGGAGCCCGGTGCCGGGCCGAGCCCGGATCCGTACACCGCTCCCAGCCCGGACAGCTACCAGGCCTCGCCCGACCCCTATGCCAGCCCCAGCGGGACATCCGCGAAAAAGGGCGGCGCTCCCACGCCAACCCCCTGAGCCACGGCGGCGGCGGCGTGGATGCTCGCCGGGAGGAGCTGGCCGGCGGCAGCTGGCGCGGGAGCACCTGTCGGACCGCCGCCGAAAGGGCGAGGTTGGCGCCACGTCAGGCGGGCACAAGATCATCTCTACCCTCGGAGGCACTGTGGCCAGGTTCAGCCGTCCGTCTCGAGCCCGTCGACCCGGCGTGCCAGAGGTCCCGTACTACGCCGAGGGCGAGCTGGTGCGTGAGCGCGTCGTGACGGAGACGGTCGAGGACGTGCCGCCCGCAGTGGTGCAGGACGGCAACGGGTGGCTGTGGCTGCTGCTGCTCCCGCTCGTCCTGCTGCTCGTCCTCGGGGCCTATCTCGTCGGCCGGGATGACGATGACGATGCGGGCGTCGTGCAGACGCCGGTCAACCAGCCCAGCGTCGTGGTCACCCAGGCGCCGGTGGCGCCGCCGGTGGTCGTCAACCCGCCGCCCGTGGTCGTCAACCCGCCTCCGGTCGTCGTGACGCAGGCACCCGCGCCGGAGCAGTCGGTAGCTCAGGAGTCCGCAGTCCCCGCACCGAGCTGACCGTGAGGCCGGGTCTCCCCGGCGCCTTGCCAGCAAGCGTTTCGGGGTCGACTGTGTGGCAGCGCAGCGGGCCGCCGTGCCGGAGCCCAGCGGCCGCCGCAGAGACGGGGACTCCCATGATCAAGATCTCGCCCGACGCGGCCGGGCTCATCCGCGCCCTCGTCTCCGACAGCGATCTGCCGCAGTCAGCGGGGCTCCGCGTCGGCACCAACGACGATACGCACGCTCTCGCGATGGAGCTGGCCGCGGGACCGCGGCCGGACGACGTCGTCGTCGAGCATGAGTCGGCCGCGCTGTTCGTCTCGCCCTTCGCGGCGGCGCGGCTCGGGGACCAGACGTTGCAGGCGCAGCTGGAACCGCGTCCCGCCTTCTTCGTCGACTGAGCCGTCGACGAAGGACGACGAGAACGCCCGGACGCTGAGCGTCCGGGCGTTCGTCGTGCTGGGCGGACCTAGACGGTGCGACGGCCGACCACGACGGCACCGACACCGACGGCGAGCATCAGCAGGCCGAGCTCGACCTGCGTCCCCGTGCGGTCCCCGGTGAAGGGCAGCGCCGTGGCGGTCGGCGCGGCCGGGAGCAGGACGGCCGCCGGAGCGGTGACCGACCGGGCGATCACGCTGGTGTCACGTACCGCGACCGGTCCCTGCACGGCGACCAGCGTCTCGACGACAGCGGTGCCGGCACCCTTCGACCCCTCGACCGGCGCAGTGACGGGAGCGGCGACCGGAGCGGTCACCGGAGCCGCGTCGGTGGTCACCACGGTCTCGACCGGCTTCTCCACCGGCTTGTCCACCGTCGGGGTCACGGGCACGACGGGGACGACGATCGTCGCGGTGGAGCTGTCCGACGTGCTGGACGTCGGTGCAGTCGGCGTCGTGCAACCCGTGTGCGCCGGATTGCCGCCGTTGTCGCCGACGCCGTTGTTGTTGTCGCACTCGTAGCCGTTGTTGGCGTCGCTGCCGCCGGGCGCCTGGCCGGCCGGGTTCATGTCGTCGGCCTTGCCGACGGTGCCGTTCGCGGGCGCGCTGCCGTTGCCCTGGTTGTCGCCGGTGCTGGCCGTCGCGGCGTACGGGTTCGGGTCGGTGTTCGTCGCGCCTTCGGCGTAGGCCGTGCCGGACAGCAGCAGGCTGCTGACGGGCAGCGCGAGCACCACGCCTGCAGCCAGAGTGGCTGCGCGGCGGCGGGAGGAGGTCGAGGTCATGGAGGTCCTTCCACGTGCACAGGGGAGGACGCGCAGCCGGGTTGCGGCCCGCGTCCCGGTCACTGGTCTTCCTGCCCGACACGCCGACGGCGACCCTGTGTGCTCAGTCACCCCGCGACCGCTCCCGGAGGAGGAAAGGGACATGTCACCCGAACGGCCCTGCGCCCGCTGGGCTGTACGGCCGACGCAAGAGAGGCAACCTGTCCCCGGTACGGAGGAGTCCGCGTGTACCCGAACTGGGACGACCCCCTGCTGCCGCTGCTGGCGGCGTACCACGCAGCCGTGATCCGCAGCGACGGGCTGCAGGAGAAGCTGCGTCGTGGACCGGGTGACGAGAACACCCTGGACCGGAGCCTCCTGGCGGCCGAGCAGGTCATCGAGGCCCGTGCGGCGCTGTACCGCGGGCTGATCGACCTGGGCTGGAGTCCGCCCGCGCAGGTGGTCGACAACCTGCGCACCGACATCGAGGTGCTCCACCTGCCGGGCGGCTTCTGACACCTAGCGTGGCGCCGTGCCCGACCCGTTCGCCGCGATCGACGTCGCCGGTGCGCCGCGCGCGCTGATCGCGCTCGGCGGGACGCTCGACCCGGCAACGCTGACGTCGGCGTACCGGCACGGCTGCTTCCCGTGGCCGTCGTCCGGTCCGGACGAGCGGTCTCTCGAGCGGCAGGCGCGCCGGCTGGTGCGCAGCGGCCAGGTGCCGTTGCTGCCGGGCGACGACGGCCTGGTCCCCTGGTGCTCCCCCGACCCGCGGGCGGTGCTGCTCGCGGACCGCGTGGTCGTGAGCCGCTCCCTGCGCCGGACCCTGCGCCGCTCGGGCTGGACGACGACGGTGGACGCGGCCTTCGCCCGGGTGCTCGGTGGCTGCGCCGATCGCGGGCGCGAGGGGACCTGGATCACCGAGCGGATGCAGGAGGCGTACGCGGCGCTGCACCGGGCCGGCGGCGCGCACTCCGTCGAGGTGTGGGACGGCGAGCGACTGGTGGGCGGGCTGTACGGAGTGCTGACCGGCCGTGTCTTCAGCGGGGAGTCGATGTTCCACCTCGAGCCGGACGCGTCGAAGGTGGCGCTCGTGGACCTCTGCGATCGGCTGCTCGAAGCCGGGGTGGTGCTCGTCGACACGCAACAGGCGACCGAACACATGGCGTCGCTGGGGCAGGTGGTGGTGCACCGGGAGGAGTACCTCGAGGTGCTGGCCCGCCTGCGCGACGAGAAGGTCGCGCTCGGCACCGAGCGGCGGCCGGTAGACCGGCTCGCCTAGCGGCCGCGCCACAGCAGGACGAGCCCGCGGTCGTCGTTCGCGTGGGCTGCCACCCGGTCCACGAGCTGCTCCGCGCCGCCGGTGAACCCGCCGGCGACCAGGTGCTCGGCCGCACCCATCAGCTTGTCGATGCCGACGGACAGGTCACGCCCTGGGATCTCGACCAGCCCGTCCGTGTACAGGACCAGGGCGTCGCCCGGCTCCAGCCGCCCGCGCTGGACGTCGTACCTCGCCCCGGGCAGCAGGCCGAGCGCCGGCGCGGCCACCTCGATCAGCGACCAGCGCCCGCTGCCGGCGTGCAGGTGGGCGGGCGGCGGGTGACCGGCGCTGCTGACCGCGTAGGACCCGCAGCGCAGGTCGACCGTCAGGTGCACCGCCGTCGCGAAGCCCTCCTCCCAGTTCTGGTCGCACAGGTACTCGTTGGCGGCCCCCAGGAACTCCTCCGGCGGCAGCGCGCCGAGCAGGCCGCCGAGCGCTCCGGACAGCAGCAGCGCGCGCGACCCGGCGTCCACGCCCTTGCCGGAGACGTCGACCAGAGCCAGGTCGAGCCGCTGCCCGCCGTCCGCGCGGGCGCTGACCAGAAAGTCGCCGGCGAAGGGCCCGCCGCCGGCGGGCCGCAGCACGGTCTCCGCCGACCAGGGCGCGGGCAGCGGCGGCAGGGCGCCCTGCAGCTCGAGCCGGTTGCGCAGCTCGACCAGCACCGAGTCTCCGCGCAGGCCCCCGAGGCCGGTCTCGTCCCTCGAGCGCGCGAACTCGTGCGCGATGAGCCCTGTCACCGCGACGGCCGTCATGGCCCCCGGCCGCGCGCCGTGGATGCCGAGCGTGACCATGTCCCAGACCAGGCAGCCGCCGACGAACAGCAGCAGCCGTCGGAGGGCGTGCCGGCCGAGCAGGAGACCACCGACGAGCAGCGGGATCACCTGCGTGCTGGGCGAGAACACCGACTCGCTGACGACCAGCCCGCCCAGCAGGAGCAGGCCGGACACGAGCAGAAGCCCGACCAGGGCGACGTTCTCCGGTGGCGGGTTGCGGCGCGCCCGGGTGACCAGCCGCGGTACCGCGCCGAGCAGTTCCGCTGAGCTGCTGCGCACGCGGGATGTATCGGTCATGTCAGGCGGACGTTACTGGCGGGGCAGGAGAAACCGCTGTGCAGCGGCTGCCCCGGACGCGAGACTGCGGTCGTGACGGAGACCCGCGCGCTGACGTCGGCCGACCTCGCTGCTTCCTGGCAGCTGCTCGAGCACGCGTTCGGCGGCGCGAACTCGCCGGAGGACTGGGACGTCGAGCTGGCACTCGTCGAGCCGGCGCGCTTCCTCGGCACCTTCGACGGCGAGCAGGTCGTCGCCGTGGCCGGCGCCTTCGCGCTGGAGATGACCGTGCCAGGCGGGCCGCAGCCGGTCGCGGGCGTGACCTGGGTGGGCGTACGTCCGACGCACCGGCGGCGCGGCCTCGCGACCGGGCTGATGCGGCGGCAGCTCGACGACCTACGGGCGGCCGGCGAGCCGGTCGCGGCGCTGTGGGCATCGCAGGGCGCGATCTACCAGCGGTTCGGGTACGGGCCGGCCGCGTGGGACCTCGCGCTGACGGTGCCGAGCGGCGCCGCCTTCACCCGCCCGGTCTCCACGACCGGACTCAGGATGGCCGACCCGGACGTGGCCGTCCTGGCCCCCGTCTACGACGCGGTGCGCAGGACGCGCACCGGCTGGGCGGCGCGCGACGAGACGTGGTGGCCGTACCGGCTGTTCGACCCGGAGCACCGTCGCAGCGGGGCGGCCCCGCTGCTCTCGGTGCTGGCGGACGGACCGTCCGGCGTGGAGGGCTACGCGCTGTACACGACCAAGCAGCAGTGGGCTGCCGGCACGCCTCGCAGCGAGGTGCACGTACGGGAGGTCGTCTCGACGAACCCGGACGCCTACGCCCGCCTTTGGCGGTACCTGCTCGACCTGGACC
>JBHENF010000098.1:0-8773 GCA_046262175.1 Mycobacteriales bacterium | reverse complement strand
CCCAGGCGCGCAGGAAGTCCGCCGCGGTGGCGGTCGCATCCCGCCGGTCGCGCGCCTCGGCCCGGTCCGCGCGGACCTTCAGCGCGTAGCCGCCGCCGCCTGCGAGCAGTACGACGACGAGTCCGATCAGCCCCCAGCGCCGCATCCGGGCATCCTGGCCCGAACCGCTCGTACGCCGCCACTAAGGTCGCCGCCATGAGCGGTGCAGACCCCCAGGTCGTCGGCCCCTACCTGGCCGACGTCCTCGGCGACGAGGCCTGGCGTACGCCGACGGTCACCCTCATCGCGGGTGGCAAGTCCAACCTCACCTACCGCGTCGGGTCAGCCGCAGGCGAGGTGATCCTGCGCCGGCCGCCGCTCGGCCACGTGCTGCCGACGGCTCATGACATGAACCGCGAGTACACCGCGATGGCCGCGCTCGCGCCGACGGCCGTACCGGTACCGCGGATGCTGCACCTGTGCCGCGACCCCGGGCTGCTCGGGCAGCCCTTCTACGTCATGGAGGCGGTGGACGGGCACGTGTGCCGTGAGTCGCTGCCGGCCGGTTACGCCGACGAGCCGGCGCAGCGCCGGCAGATCGGCGAGGGGCTGGTGCGGGTGCTCGGCGACCTGCACAACGTGGACCCGGCAGAGGTCGGGCTCGGCGAGTTCGGCCGGCCGGAGGGGTACCTCGTCCGGCAGGTCTCGCGCTGGGGCAAGCAGTGGAACGCCACCCGCATCGAGGGGCTGGAAGCGCTGGACACGCTGGCGTCCGACCTCGCCGGGTCGGTGCCGCAGACGCAGCGGTCGACGATCGTGCACGGCGACTACCGGCTCGACAACACGATCCTCGACCCGACGACGCCGGGGCGGATCGCGGCGGTCCTCGACTGGGAGATGTGCACGCTGGGCGACCCGCTCGCCGACCTCGGGATCCTGCTCGTCTACTGGTCGCAGGCCGACGACGGTCTCGCCCGCAACAGCGGCTCGGTCGTCCCGGCCGCGACGGTGCTGGCGGGCTTCCCCACCCGCGCAGAGGTGGCGCAGCTGTACGCCGACCGCAGCGGTCTCGACCTGACCGACCTCCCCTGGTACGTGTCGTTCGCCTTCTGGAAGCTCGCGGTCGTGTGCGCGGGCATCGTGGCGCGCGTCCAGGGCGGGGCGATGGTCGGTGACGGGTTCGAGGGCATCGAGGGCCGCATCGGGCCACTGGTCGAGCTGGGGCGCGCGACCCTCAGCGACCGTCGCCTGCACTGACCCGGCGTACCTGCAGCGCCCACAGCAGCAAGGGGATCTGCAGCGGGAGACGGGCGAGCGCCAGCCAGCGCGGCGTGTCGCCGGGGTGCACCGCCATCTCGATGTTGCCGGGGAAGACGGCGACGAACAGCAGCGCGGTCGCAGTCGCGGCGGGTCTCCTCGTACGGGGGACGAACAAGCCGGCGGCGCAGGCGAGCTCCGCGACACCGCTGCCGTACACCCAGGCCCGCGCGGAGCCGGGCAGCCAGGACGGGATCAGCCCGTCGTACGGCTTCGGCACCAGCAGGTGCAGCACGCCCGTGGTGGTGAGGACGGCGCCGAGCAGGTAGGGCGACGTCCGGCGCAGGCGATCCACTGCGGCAGGCTAGGCGGATGCTGACCTCCGGCGTCTACCGGCACTACAAGGCCGAGCGGTACTACCTCGTGCTCGGACTCGGACACGACGCCAACGACGACGCACGGACAGTTGTCGTCTACGTGCCGCTGTACGTCTCGGACGACGAGCCGGGGCCGCGGCTCGCCGTACGGACGGTGGAGGACTTCACCGCCTGGGTGGATCCTGGAACGCGGGAGACCGTGCCTGCGGGAACGCCCGGCGCCGTACGCCGTTTCACCTTCGTGAGCGACTCATGAGCAGCGACCCGACCACCTTCTCCGCGCTGGGCTTCTTCCCGGCCGACCACGCCGCCGCCGAGAGCGGGAAGGTCTACGCCAGCGGCGCGTACTGGAGCACGTTGCGCTTCCCGGCGTTCCCGGCGGCCCTGCCGAGCGCAGCGCTCGTCGCGGTGCTGCAGCAGCCGTTCCACGCAGCCCACGCCGACCACGAGTTCGTCATCACGATGGAGGATGCGGACGGCAGGGCGCAGGCGCTCGAGGTCCGCGGCCAGTTCCGGGCGGCGCCCGGGATCGACAGCAGGTACGGCGAGCCCAACGTCATCCCGATCGCGGTGCCGCTGTACGGGCTGCCGTTCGACGCGCCGGGCGACTACGCCTTCGTGCTCGAGGTCGACGGCACCGAGCTCGCGCGCTACCCGATCCACGTCCTCGCGGGATGACGGCCGCCACACAGAGGTAGCGGCGGCGTGTCACCCGTCTGGTGGCTTGTGCGGCGGGCTGTCGGGGACGAAGGACAAGAGTGCAGGTGCCGTCCCAGCGGGTGCGTGTGCAGCAGGACGACTGAGCCGCGGCCCGCGGTTCATCGGCGCCGACCCTCTGAGGATCACGTGACCCGCACCCCGTTCCGCCCGCTGACCGGACGCGTCGCGGCCGGCTCCCTCGCCCTCCTCGCCTCCAGCGCGCTGCTCGTGGGCGCAGCCGGGCCCGCGGCGGCCGCCACGACGGACGTCCAAGGCGCCGCCGCAGGGCAGGCACTGCTGCTCACGCTCAACCTGCCGGGCGGCGCCGCGACGAAGATCGAGATCGCGATCGACCCGGTCACGGGGACCGTCCGCAAGACGACGACCGCGACGGCCGCGACCGCCGACGCCACAGTGCTGCGGGGCAGCCTCGGCGGCCAGTCGCTGGACTCCGGTACCTCCTCCGCCAAGCTCCCGTCGCCGACCAGTGACAGCAGCAACCCCACGGGCGGCATCGCCGGCGGACTCGCGGGAACTCCGCTGGCGAACCTGCTGAAGGTGGAGCTGCTGCCGTCCAGTGCCAAGGTCTCTGGGGCTCCGACGAGCAGCTCGGACGCCTCCGTCGCCAACATCGGCGTCGGCCTGCCGGACGCGCTCGCCAGTGCGCTCGCGCCGCTGACCGGCCCGCTCGCCGGTGGCGTCGACGCCATCCTCACCGCCTTGTCGCAGCAGTCAGGCATGCCGGTCGCGACGCTGTGCGCCAACCTCACGGCGGCCGTCGGAGCACTGACGCCGGTGACGGCGCCGCTGCAGACCGCGCTCGACTCGCTGCCGATCGCCGTTCCTGTGGCGGGTCTGCTCGACACCACGACCCTGGGCGCCGTGTGCGGGCTGTCGACGACGATCGCGCAGCTCAACGCGGCGCTACAGAACGCGCTGGCGACGCTCACCGGTGACAGCGGCGTGTTCGGCACCGGCCTGATCACCAGCAACCAGACCATCACGCGCTCCGGCGACGCGGTCACCGCCCGGGCAGAGGCATCGGTCGACGGCCTCACGCTGCTCGGCCAGAAGGCGTTCGCGGACGCGCAGGTGCTGCGCACCGTCTCCACCGCGAGCGTCTCCGGCACCGCCGGCTCGGCGAAGGCGACGATCGAGTCCACGATCGCGGACCTCACCGGCGGCAGCGTCGACCCGTTCCTGCAGGTGCGCACCACCATCCAGGGGATCCGCGACAGCTTCGTCGGCGGCGGTGCACTGCCGACCGAGCTCAAGACCGTCTTCGACGCCCTGTTCACCACGCTCAACGCAGCGCTCGCGCCGATCGGCATCACGCTGTTCAAGCTGGACGACTCCGCGGACACCAAGGCGATCACCGGCTGCCCGACGGCTCTGACGGGCCTGCTGACGGGCATCCTCAAGCAGGCCGACGGGCGTTGCGCCGCCGCGGCGACCCGCGGCGTGGGCATAGCCGTCATCCTGCCGGCCGCGCTCGCCGGACCGCTCATGGTCAACGGACCGCTCGTGTCCCTGCAGATCGTCCCCACCTCGGCCGTCGCGCAGGCGCAGCCGATTGCCGTGGTCGCTCCGCCGGAGACCGTGCCGCAGAACCTGCCGCGGACCGGCCTCGACAGCACGCTGCTCGGCGGGATCGCCCTGCTGATGCTGCTCGGCGCGGCCGCGGCGCGCCGGCGAGGGCTGCTCAGCCGGTAAGACGTACGACGCAGAGGCCGCTCAGGTGGTGACGCTGCGAGCCGCGGACCACGCCGTGGGGGTGCCCGAGCTCATGACGGAGCGAACCCGGTAGTAGTAGGTCTTCCGTGCCGTCACCGAGCTGTCCGTGGTGGTGCGTACGGCTGGTCCGCGGGTCAACGTCGTGACGGTGCCGAAGGTCGCCGAGGTGGAGCGCTGCACCTCGAAGCCGCGCAGGTCGGTGTCCGCGTCCGACCAGGCCAGCGAGACGGTCGTGGTCTTGCCCGACTTGGCGGAGGTGGCCGGGCTCAGCACCGGTGTCTGCGGGCCGCCGGTGCGGTCCAGCAGGATCCCCGCGAGGGCGATGGTCGTCTGCGTGCCTACGGAGTCGGTGACCACGGCGGTCAGGGTCTATGGGTCCGGCGAGCTCGGCACGGCGTCCCAAGGAAAGGACATCGGGTAGTCGGTGACCGTGCCCAGCAGCACGCCCGTCCCCGCGTCGCCCAGGAAGAGGTCTACGCGCTGGACGCTCGTGTCGTCGATCGCCCCCAGGATGATCGCCTCGGTGGTGGTGACCCGTCCGGCCGCGGACGGGCGGGCGAAGTAGGCCAGTGGGGCGCGACTGTCGGGGCTCAGGGCGCCCACGTCCCGCAGGAAGGTGCTGGAAGCCAGGTTCCAGTGCCCTGCGAGGTAGCTGCCCGCGGGCGCAGGCAGCCGGTGGAAGTAGTCGTCGTTGCCGCAGTCGAACTCGCGAACGACGTACCGGGTCCCGCAGGGGTAGCTGAGTGCGCCCCCGCCCGCGAAGTAGGAGCCGCCGTCGTTGTAGCACTCGATGTCCATCTGGTCGTAGCAGTGACTGGCCCCGCTCGCGTGCGGGGCGCTGTTCTGCACGCTGCCGAGGTTGTGGACCAGTTCGTGCAGCCACGCGGTGCCCAAGCAGTTGACGAGGCTGTAGTTGGGCCCGACATTGGCGGCGTTGCGCGCCGGGTCCGGCTGGTCATCGGCGGGCTTGTTGCCCTGACCGCAGTACGGGTAGGCCGTCCCGAGGTGGTCGGTGAAGACCACGTAGTCGCGGTTCGTCGAGGTCAGGCCGGCTGCCTTCAGGCCGGTGACCATGTCGTTGTAGGTGAAGGCCTCGTCGGGCCCGATCGCCGGCAGCTCCACGGACGGGATCGCCAGGCGGCCGGAGCTGTCGCAGACCACGCCCACGCGGAAGCCCGCGTGCACCGCCAGCCAGCCGTCGAAGCTGGCGACGGTCTGCTCGATGACCGGTCGTTGCACGTCGAACCGGGCAGCCGTCTGCGCGGGGTAGCCGTAGACGAACTGGACGGCGTTGGCGCTGTTCGAAGGGTCGACGCAGCGGGCCCCCGCGGCGGCGCCCACGGTGCCGGTCCCACCCAGCGGCCCGCTGCCAAGGGTCTGCCCTGCCGCGGTGTCCCCGACCGCCCGGTCGCCGGCGTGGCGGGCGTCCGGCCCGTGGGTGCACAGCGGGGGCCGCCCGTCGCCGCGCTCAGCATCGAGCTGCAGGCCCTGCTCGCAGCCTGCCGGGGACGCGGCGGTCGCGACCGCAGCACCTGGTGCCGCGAGCGCGAGGAGCGGCAGGAGGAGCAGCAGGAGGACGCTCGGCCGGCGTCGGAGCTCCGACCGGCCGCCGGTAGGGACCAGACGACCCAGCTGTGACATGTCCACGCATACCCCCCGAAGCATCAGTGCGCGGAACGTAGCGCTTGTGAGGCGTCGCGGGGCGGGAACGTGCCGGACGCCTGTCCCGGCCGGCGGCGGCCGACTGCGGCGACCGAGGTGCCACGGTCGGCGTCTGGGAGGCTCGGACCATGGACCTGCCTGTCATGCCCCCGGTCAAGCCGATGCTCGCCAAGTCGGTGCCCGAGGTGCCGACCGGCGACCTCGTCTACGAGCCCAAGTGGGACGGCTTCCGCTGCATCGTGTTCCGCGACGGGGACGCAGTGGAGCTGGGGTCGCGCAATGAGAGGCCGCTCACGCGGTACTTCCCGGACGTCGTCGCCGCGGTGAAGGCGCAGCTGCCGGAGCGGTGCGTCGTCGACGGCGAGATCGTCATCGCCGCAGGCAAGGGGCTGGACTTCGAGGCGCTCCTGCAGCGCATCCACCCGGCCGACTCACGGGTGCGGATGCTCGCCGAGACGACGCCGGCGTCCTTCGTCGCGTTCGATCTTCTCGCTGTCGGTGACGAGTCGCTCGTGGACCAGCCGTTCGCGCTGCGTCGCCAGCGGCTGGAGCAGGCGCTGGCGGCCTCCGCTCCCCCGGTGCACCTGACACCGGCGACGGACGACCCGGTGCTGGCGCTGGACTGGTTCCACCTGTTCGAAGGCGCCGGCCTCGACGGCGTCGTCGCGAAGCCCACGGACGCCCCGTACGCACCGGACAAGCGGGTGATGTTCAAGGTGAAGCACGCGCGGACCGCGGACTGCGTCGTCGGTGGGTACCGGCTGCACAAGAGCGGACCGGTCGTCGGCTCGCTCGTGCTTGGTCTGTACGACGACGCCGGCCGGCTGCAGCACGTCGGCGTGGCCGCCTCGTTCCCGATGGCCCGGCGCGCCGAACTGGTCGGCGAGCTCGCGCCGTACCTGCTCGGCGAGCAGGCGCACCCGTGGCTCGGCGACGGCGCGTCCGAGCGCGCGCCGGGTGGCGCGCCCAGCCGCTGGAACACCGGCAAGGACATGAGCTTCGTGCCGCTGCGACCCGAGCTGGTGGTCGAGGTGGCGTACGACCACATGGAGGGGGCGCGGTTCCGGCACACCGCCCAGTTCCGGCACTTCCGGCCGGACCGTGATGCGCGTTCGTGCACGTACGAGCAGCTCGAGCGGCCGGTGCGCTTCGACCTGTCCAGCGTCCTGGGCAGCTGATGCCAGACTCGCCGCCATGCGCCTGATCGCCCGCCTGCTCGTCGCGGCCGCCGCGTTCTGGATCGTCGCGGCACTGCTGTCCGGCGTCCACGTGCGGCCGGGCGTCCTGAACTACCTCGTCATCGCGGTCATCTTCGGCGTCGTCAACGCGCTCGTCGGCCCGGTGCTGCGCGTGCTGACGTTTCCGCTGACGATCATCACGCTCGGGCTATTCCGGTTCGTGGTCAACGCCGCGCTGCTCGGCATTACGGCGCTGCTCACGCCACGGCTGGACATCGACGGCTTCTTCACGGCACTCGTCGCATCGGTGCTGATCAGCGCCATCACGTGGGCCGGCGACCGGGCGCTGGGCCTCAAGGACTGATGACCGCCACGCTCGTCGCGTCCTCCCTCACGGTCGTCCGCGGCGCGTCGCTCGTCCTGTCCGACGTGTCGCTGACGGTCGCGCCCGGTGCGCGCATCGGTGTCGTCGGCCCGAACGGCGTCGGTAAGTCCACCCTGCTGGCGGCGCTCGCCGGCCAGCTCGAGCCGGACGGCGGGACGGTCGCGCGGGCTCCGACCACTGCCTGCATCGGGCTGCTGCCGCAGGAGCCGGACCGCCGGCCGGGCGAGACGCTGACAGCGTTCCTCGCCCGCCGCACCGGCGTCGCGGCGGCGCAGCAGCGGCTCGATGCTGCGACCGAGGCGCTGACGGCCGGGGACGAGACCGATTACAGCGACGCACTCGAGCACTGGCTCGACCTCGGCGGCGCTGACCTGGAGAGTCGGGCCGCGGAGGTGTGCGCCGACCTCGGGCTGGACGTCGGCCTGGAGGCTGAGACGGCCACGCTGTCCGGTGGTCAGGCGGCTCGGGCGTCCCTGGCGAGCATCCTGCTGTCGCGCTACGACGTGTTCCTGCTCGACGAGCCGACCAACGACCTGGACTTCGCGGGGCTCGAGCGGCTGGAGCAGTTCGTGCTCGGCCTGCAGGCCGGGCTCGTGGTCGTGTCCCACGACCGCGAGTTCCTCGCCCGCACGATCACCTCGGTGCTCGACATCGACGGCCCGCTGCGGACCGCGACGCTCTACAACGGCGGTTACGACGCGTACCTGCAGGAGCGGGCGCTGCGTAGGTCGCAGCAGCGGGAGGCGTACGAGGAGTTCGAGGACAAGCGGTCCGCGCTGGTCCAGCAGGCGCAGCGGCAGCGCGAGCAGTCCGTACGGGGAGCCCTGCGAGCCAAGAAGAAGATGCCGGACAACGACCGGGCCGCCAAGGGCGCGCGCATCGAGGCCGCGACGCACGCCGCAGGGCGGGTCAAGACCATCGAGTCGCAGATTCACCGGCTGGATGAGGTCGACGAGCCGCGCAAGGAGTGGCAGCTGCAGATGTCGATCGCTCCCGCGCCGCGGTCCGGCGAGGTGGTCGCCCTGCTGCAGCAGGCGGTGGTGCGGCGCGGCGAGTTCGTGCTCGGACCGGTCGACCTGCAGGTGGCGTACGGCGACCGGGTCGCGATCGTCGGGCCGAACGGGTCGGGCAAGACGACGCTACTGGGCGCACTGCTCGGCCGGCTGCCGCTGGAGTCAGGGCAGCAGTCGCTCGGCTCGGGCGTCCGACTCGGCGAGGTGGACCAGGCGCGGTCGGCCTTTCGCGGCGAGGCGTCGGTGGTCGAGGTGGTGACGCGGCTGACGGAGTGGCCGGCCGCCGAGGTGCGGACGCTGCTGGCGAAGTACGGGCTGAAGGCCGAGCACGTCAACCGCGCCGCCGGGTCACTCTCGCCTGGCGAGCGCACACGGGCCTCGCTCGCCCTGCTACAGGCGGTCGGCGTGAACTGCCTGGTGCTGGACGAGCCGACCAACCACCTCGACCTGCCGGCGATCGAGCAGCTGGAGTCGGCGCTCGACGCGTAC
>JBHENF010000097.1:0-5738 GCA_046262175.1 Mycobacteriales bacterium | reverse complement strand
CATGCGTCGAAGCCTGACACGGCGCCACGGGGATCCGCGCGTGTCCAGCGTGGTCCGCCGCGCCGCGCCGGGGCTGGCAGCACGACAGCTGCGTCGAGCGGGACGCGATCACGTCATCTGGGACATCTGGATCTTCCTGGTGCAGCCGACCCGGCCCGTGCCATGACGCAGATCACACGACTGCACCAGGTCGGCTGCTCCATTCGGCCGTACGGACATCTCGGGCGGCTGCCGACCAATTCTCCGAGGCGGGCACCAGGCCCACCCGGCGACGACAGGGACGGTCATGCGGCGGAGTGTCAAGTGGTGAGCACGGCGGGGACGACCCGCAGCCACAAGTGGTAGCTGGTACCCCCAGCTGATCGAGGGCCCCGGCGCATCGCGCCGGGGCCTTCGTCATGTCAGACGTCAGGTCAGGTCGGCTCGTCGAGCCGCGCCCGCAGGGCCGCCTTGTCGGCCGCACGCGACTGCGCCCTGCGCTCCTGCGCCACGACCAGCGCCTCCCGCTGCGACCGCAGCAGGAACAGGCTGGCGATGCTGCTGACGAGCAGCGCGACGAGCAGCAGCGGAAACCCGTTCAGGCCGCTGACGAGGTAGACGGCAGCCGCGACGCCGAGGAAGACCGCCAGCCGCAGGCCCGTGTACGCCAGCCACAGGCGACGGGGCGAGTCGGGGTCGGTCACGCGGCCAGGGTACGAAACGCCACGGGCGCCGCCCCCGAGGGGAGCGGCGCCCGTGCTGCGTACGGGAGGAGCTAGACCGACGTGCCGTCCGCGAGCCGACGGCGCATCAGGAGCGCGCCGCCCACGAACAGGATGGCGAGCAGGGCGATTCCTGCTGGCAGGCCGGTCCGCGGCAGCTGCGGGGTCTCCGGCGCGGTGGTGCCCGGAGTGTTCGTACCCGGCGCGTTGGTGCCCGGGTTGCTCGTGCCCGGCGCGGCGACGGTGGCCGGGCGGAACTTCGACTGCTCCGAGAGCGTCGCGAGGCTCAGCGTGATCGGCTTGCTGACCAGGTCGCCGACGGCGGCCGCAGCGACGACGCTGCCCACGGGCAGGCCGCTTATGGCTGGCAACGACGCGGCGTTCGGCAGCGCCACGGCGGCCGGCAGGGTGATCGCCGGGATCGTCACCGAGAGCGCCTTGACGCTGTTCTCGGCCAGACCGAAGCCGCCGGCGATGTCGGTCGACGTCGACTTGGTGAGCACGCCGATCTGCGGGGCCGGGATGGACAGGGTCGGCAGCGACGGGACGTTCGACAGGACGCTGGAGAGCGTGCCGGTCAGGCCGTTGACCGTGTCCGTGACCTTCGTGAGCGTGCCGCTGACGAGGTCCAGGACGTCGATCGAGCTGACGCCGAGGGCGCTGTTCAGGACGTCGGTGCCGAGGACGTGCAGGCCGACGATCTCGCCGCCGACCACCTTGGCCGTCTGACCACCCGCGGAGGCGCTGGTGACGAGCGCCTGCGTCTGGATGCTGATGCTGTCGATGCTCACGAGCGGGGTGCCGTCGAGGACGCCGGTGATCGCGGCCAGGAGGGCGTCGAGCTGCGGCTGCAGGTTCGCGAGGATCTTCTGCAGGGCGTCGATCAGGCCGTTGAGCACAGCCTGCAGGTCGGTGACCAGCTTCTGCGCGATGTCGACGGCGCCCTGGGCCGCGTTGACGGCGACGACGGCGAGGTCGGCAGCGGTCTGGGCGTTGGCGAGCGCGGTACCGGTCGTCGCCACCAGGGAGCTCGCGCTGTTGTAGGCGTCGAGCGCCGCGATGTAGGTGTTGGCGACCGAGGTGCCGGCCAGCGCCGTCAGCGCCACGGCGACCGTGGAGCCCGGAACCGGGGCGGCGGCGAGCAGAGCGGACGTCGCGGCGTCGAGCTCCGACTTCGCCTTCGCCTGCGCACTGAGCGCGGCGTCGCTGGCTGTCTTGGCCGCGTCGAAGGCCGTCTGGGCCTGCGTGAGGCTGACCTTGGCGGCGTCGAGCGCGGTCAGCTTGGAGGCCAGGTCGGCCTTGGCCGCGTCGAGGTTGCGCTGTGCGGCGTCGACCTGCGCCTGCGCGGTCGCGATCTGGGCGTTGAGCGCGGCCTGGGCGTCGTCCAGCGCCTTCTGCGCTGCGTCGACGACCGTGCTGGTGAGGTTCAGCTGCTTGAGCAGCTCGGTCAGGGTGCTGACCGGAAGCTTCGACAGGTCGAGCCCGAGCGCGCCGAGCAGGTCGGCCACGGACGGGAGCGCCAGGTTCTTGACCGTGACCTCCTTCTGGCCGAGCGCGCTGGTGCCGCTCACGGCCGAGGAGACGTCAACGGTGCCGTCGAGCTTGATCGGCAGCCCGAGGACGCTCAGCGAGCCGAGCGAGGCGGCGCCGGCCCTGGACGAGGCGCCGTTGGTGTTGCTGGTCGAGACGTTGAACGCCGGGCTCGTCACGGCGGCCAGGCCGGACAGCGCGGCCGGGACGACCGAGCCGCTGCTGACGACCGGGACGGTCGTCGGCGAGTTCTCCGGCGTGACCGTCTGCTCTCCGTACGCGACCCCGTCGACCTTGACCGGCGTGACGACGGCCTTCGCGACGGACGTGCCGGTGAGGGTGTCGCTCGTGAGGGCCACTCCGCCGACCTGCACGGCGTGCCCGGCGAGCGCCAGGCTGAGGATGTTGAGCGCGGAGGTCGCGCTGCCGGCGGCAGGAGCGGCGGCCGGGGTCGCCGTGCTGCGAGCGGCCGCGGGACCGGCGATCGCGCCGAGGAGCAGTGCCGCGGCGGCTGCGGTGGCAAGTGGGCGGTGGCGCACGTCGGGCTCCAGACGGTCGGCGAGCGACGGGCACATGCCGCCGCAGGAAGTTCCTGCAGGGAGGATCGACGCCGACGGCGCGCAGGACCATGGCTCATAAGGGCTATCTCTGACTACGTCCCGTTGTGGCCCGGGCTGTCGGCCGTTGCCGCAGATGTCGCCCTTGCCCCGAGTCGTCGCCGGTTCTCGAAGCGCGTGGACAGCACGACCGTGGTCCTCGTACGCGCCACGCCCGGGGTACGGCGCAGGGTGCCGAGCGTGTGCTCGAGAGCATCGACGTCCGCAACCCGCACCTTGACGACGAAGGCCTCCTCGCCGGCGACGAACCAGCAGTCCTCGACCTCGTCGATCCCGGCGAGGGCCTCGGCCAGGTCGTCCTGCTCCGCGCCCTCGCGCTGCAGGATCCCGACGAGGGCCGTCACCCCCAGGCCGACGGCCGTGGGAGAGACGTCCGCGGCGTAGCCGCGGATGGCACCGGACCGCTCCAGTCGACGGACCCGGTCGTGCACGCTCGGCGCGGACAGGCCGACCAGCCGGCCCAGCTCGGCGTACGACGCCCGAGCATCTGCGACAAGTGCGGACACCAGCCGCAGATCGATGTCGTCCACTTCACACTCCTGAGGCAACAAACGGTCGTAGCCTGACGTTGTACCGGCTGCAAGGCAAGATGACCATCGAATCTTCGGAGTGAGCCCATGTACAACCCCGAGACCATCGAGTCTCTGCTCGCCTACCCCGGTCGGCACAGCCGACCCGCCACCAGCATCAGCGGCTTCGACAGCTCCCGCCGCCCGTGGGGCCAGGGGGGCCTGCGTGCCCGCCTGCGGAAGGTGCGCAAGGCGGCCTGACCGTCCTCCGCGTCACCTGTGGGCGATTTGGTCGTTGACCAGCCCGTAGTCGAGCCGCCACAGTTGCGGTCGCATCTTCGGGGGGAACCATGACGGACGACAGGACCAACACCGGGTCGAACGGGCGCGATCGCCTGCTGACGCCGGGCGAGGTGGCGACGCTGTTCCGCGTCGACCCCAAGACGGTGACGCGCTGGGCCTCGGCCGGCCGCATTGGCAGCATCCGGACGCCGGGCGGTCACCGCCGGTTCCGGGAGTCGGAGGTCCGCGCCCTGCTGCGCGGCACCGACAACGCCGACGTGCACGTGCCCGTGCAGCCGACGGTCGCCACGGCGCCGTTGGCCGGGCGCCCGCTCGTCCGCTAGCTCCTCAGGCAGACTCGCGTCGTGCTGTACGCCGACGCGCTCGCCTTCGTCGCCGAGCTGTCGCTGCTCGTCTACTGCGTGCTCGACGTCCTGCGCACGCCTGCGCAGCACGTGCGCAACCTGCCCAAGCCGGTCTGGCTGATCCTGTGCTTCGTGCCGCCGGTTCTCGGGCCGATCTGCTGGCTGCTGTTCGGCCGGCCGCCGCAGACCGGCAGCAGCCTGCCGTACAAGGGCAACACCGGCTTCCCGGAGTACGACCGCCCCGGCCGCGCGACGGCGACGAATCCGGACGACGACGAGGCGTTCCTGCGCGGGCTGCGCGAGCGGGCCGAGGAGCAGCGGCGCAAGGCGAAGAACGAGGACCTCTAGCTACTACGCGTACGAGTGCAGCCCGACGACGAAGATGTTGACCACGTAGTAGTCGACGATCAGCGCGACGGCCGCGGCCACGGCGACCCACGCAGCCTTGCGGCCCTTCCACCCGGCCGTGGCGCGGGCGTGCAGGTAGCCCGCGTAGAGCACCCAGGTGATGAACGACCAGGTCTCCTTCGGGTCCCAGCCCCAGTACCGGCCCCAGGCCGCCTCGGCCCAGATCCCGCCCGCGATGATCGCGAAGGTCCACACCGGGAACGCGAACGCGATGACGACGTACGTCGCCCGGTCGAGCGCGCGGGAGACGGGCAGCGCCCGGCCGAGGCTGACCGGGAACCGGACCGGCCGGCCGACGTCGGTGCGCTCGTCGTAGCGGTTGCGCAGCAGGTACAGCAGCGCCAGCACGCCCGACAGCAGGAACGCGCCCGACGCCGTGACGGCAGCGGCCACGTGGATCTTGATCCAGTACGAGTTGAGCGCCGGGACCAGCGGCCCGACGGCGGTGTAGAGCACGGTGCCGGCCAGCCCGAGGTACAGCACCACCGGGAGCATCACGAACGCGCCGAGGCTGCGGTCGACCTTGCCGCGCAGCACCAGGACGAGGAAGCCCGTCACGGCGACGAGTGCGGCGACCGAGGAGAACTCGTACATGTTCCCCCACGGCACCCGCCCGGCCGCAAGACCGCGGGTGACGACGGAGCCGAGGTGCAGCGCCCAGCCGGCGACGGTCAGCGCCATCGCTGCGGGGCCGGCCCAGCCGGTCGCCGGGCGGGGAACGACAGGGTCGGGCACCGTCACGGACGGGCCCCCGGCGCCGACGAGCACCCGCTCACGCGCCGCCAGCCCGGTCACCTCACCGGCCCTGCGCGAGGCGCTCGCGCCGGCGAAGCCGAGCATCGCGAGGGCGTAGACGACGACGGCGGCGAACAGCAGCGAGTCGCTGAGCGAGGCCACCATCACTCCTGTCCGGGAACGGTTGCACGCAGCCGCTCGACCAGCTCGTCGAACTCTGCCGCGAAGGCGTCGGGATCGGTGCGGGCGAGGCCGCCGACCTCGACCACGGTACGTGCCGACCCCCCGTCACCGCCTGCCGGGAGGGCGCGCACCCACAGCCGGCGGCGCCGCACGAACAGCGACAGGCACAGCCCCAGCACCATGCCGACCGCAGCCACCAGCGCGATCCCCTTGCCGGGGTCCTGCGTGACCTGGAAGGTCGCCCACTCCGTGGTCCGAGCGAACGTCACCGAACGCCCGTCGGGCAGCGTCCAGCCGGCGACGGTCAGCGCCATGGCCGCCGGGCCGGCCCAGCCGGTAGCGGGCCGAGGACCGACGGCCGCCGGCACCGTGACCGACGGCCCGCCGGCGCCGACGAGCACGCGCTCG